>WQSW01000115.1 GCA_009787695.1 Treponema sp. | reverse complement strand
CCAGCAATGCCTGTTCCATGTCCCACTGTATCCGCATTAGACCAAGCATTATTAATTGTATGTAAATCATTCGCATCAATAGCATTTGCAAGTAATGGGTGAGTATTAACGCCGGTATCAAGGATACAAATAAATGGCATATCATTGGTTTCCTTCTGGAATGTTGTTCTCTTTATTAAATCATCAAGCCATTCTTTTTGTTCATCTTTTTTAATTCCGATAAAAAAATCAGCTGTTGTTTTTGCTTTTCTGAGTTCTGCAATGTTATTTAAAAGAGTCAATGATTGTTCAAGCTGTTTAGTTGTTGCTCTGATCAATAAAACAGTGCGTTCTCTAAAATCAAAAGAAGTATCAGAGGTCTCTATGTTTATTAATTTTGCAAGCTCTCTAAATCCTGATAATTGTTTTTTACGATCACCTCTAGCAGTGAGCCATACTTCCCAGCAGAAGATGTCATTTTCATTTTCAGGCATTGAAATAGTGTCTGTCCAAAGAGCTTTGACAGTTGCTTTTCTAAAACTTGCTATTGTATCAATTAGTTCTCTGCTTTCAAGTGATCTGCCACCTTTCCCTTTACGCCTTTCAATATAGGTAGTAATTCTTTTTTCAAAATATTTTAAAGTTCCATTTGGAATAAAAACTGTTGCGTAGTATCTGTTTTTTTCACGTTTAATATTTAGAAGATCATAATTATATCCAAAAGAAGTATCTTCAAAGATTTCTCCTATTCCTTCAAAGCTCTCAAATTCAACAATGAGACCTCTATCAAGGATGCTGTTTGATTCTTCCTGTAAAATAATTGCAGCAGCCATTTCTTTTGAGATAATATTTGCTTGTGCCTGTAATTTGATTGCCTGGCTTGCACGATCTTGTGTTGGTACAACAGGCTTAGGTATTTTTCTCTTACGTATATAATCCGTACTTTCACTAAAATATTTTGGATTTAAGAGGATATGCTCCTTTTCGTTCTCAGGCACTATTACCTCGCTGTAAATTCAAGCTGACGTTTAATTTCCTGTCGTTCCTCAAGCGCCGATATTACAACGTTAGAATCAATATCTTTATCTCTATTCATTATTACGGTCTTTATAACATCATTAGCGGCATGCGTAATTTCGGCATAACTAAGACCTTTGGCTTTTTCTGATAAATTCTTCCAATCATAATTATTCGAAAAGTATGCAGAAAGCCTTTCTTTTAGTAAAAATGCCGTATGCTCTGTATCAGGTAAATCATAAACTAGTGCATCGTCAAAGCGGCGGAATAAAGCATTATCTAATATTTCAGGATGATTTGTCGCAGCTAAAATTAAACTGTTACTATTCGTTTCTTCGACCATTTGTAAAAAGCTGTTTAATATTCGCCGTGCTTCTCCAACATCATTTGCCAAGCCGCGTTCTGCGCCGATAGCGTCAAATTCATCAAAAAAGAAAACCCCAAGTGTGTCTTCGATAGAATCAAAAATTAACCTGAGTTTAGACGCTGTTTCTCCCATATACCTTGAAATAAGACCGTCCAATCGCACTTGAAAAAGGGGTAGCCCAAGCTCGCCTGCCAATACAGAAGCGGTCATCGTTTTCCCGGTTCCTGGCGGTCCAATAAGTATTAATTTCTGTTTTGGAATTAGTCCATGCTGTTCAATACGCTCAATATGCCGAAACTCCAGTAGTATACGATCAATTTTATTTTGTAATGATTTTGTTAATATAATATCAGAAAGTCTTTTTTCGGGATATGTGACTGATAAAAGCCTTCTTAATTCCTCGCTAGGACGGTTTAAAGGAATTGTCCGTTTTTTCAACTGACCGCTTTTTGCATTATTAACCAGATTTTTTACTTCATCTGCAAGTTTCTGATGTCCCTGACGGGCTTCCGCCGCTGCAATTTGGAGAGCGACAGTATTAAAGTGCTCCTCATCGCCTATATAGTGAGAATTTAATAGTGATTTCATCTGTGCTGATGATGGCATAATAACTCCACCTCTATTATACAATAACGGCTGGTTATTTGGTAGGGTTTATTTTTAACAAGTCATCCCTTCAATTCTTTCAAAGCCTCGTTAATCTCTCTTTGTTTTTCTTCGATCAAGGCAATCAATTCTTCAGGCGTTCTGGTATCTTCTTCTACTTTGCGATTTGGATTAACAGCTTTTAGATCAAATTCGTTTTCTTCAATTGTATTTCGATCAACTGACCAACTTCTGTCACTGTCTGTTTTTTTTGGTAATAATTTGAAAAAATCATCAAATCTGTCTATTGTAAAGGGAGTACGTTTACCAACCTTAATATCCGACAAATCGTAATACCAAATTTTATTAGTTTTACTGCCTTTTTCAAAAAAGATAATATTCGCTTTTACACCTGCGCCTGCAGCTGTAAAAACTCCTTGCGGTAATGATACAATGCAATAGACATTACATTCTTCCAGTAATTTTCTTTTTGTTTGAACAAATGCGTTTTCATTAGATCGGAATAAAACTCCTTCGTCAATAACAATTCCGCATCTGCCTTTATCTTTTAGACTGTC
>WQSW01000114.1 GCA_009787695.1 Treponema sp. | reverse complement strand
CCGACAAAACATCAATACGACTTTGACACAGAAACCGTTATTGGCTTCCTGCGCCAGCATGGTCTTGATAAAGATTTCCGCATGAACATCGAAGCGAATCACGCTGAACTTGCGGGTCACGAATTCGCGCACGAGCTTGAAACAGCAGCAGTATCCGGTTTCTTCGGTTCTGTTGATGCAAACCGCGGCGATTGGGTAAACGGCTGGGACACAGACCAGTTCCCAATGAGCTATTACGAAGCCGCAATGGCGATGTTCACAATTCTTAAAATCGGCGGCTTTAAAGAAGGCGGCTTAAACTTCGATTCAAAGGTTCGCAGAAATTCTGTAGACCCTGCAGACCTCTTTGTCGCGCACATCGGCGGCATGGACTGTTTTGCGGTCGGCTTGCAGATCGCTCAGCGCATGATCGACGACGGCGCAATCCCCAACTTTGTGAAGGATCGTTATGCGTCATTTACATCAGGCGACGGCGCGAAGTTCTCCAAGGGCGAGCTTACACTCGAACAACTTGCAAAAATCGGCACAGACGCAGGATACGGCAAGACCGGCATAACAAGCGGCAAGCAGGAATATCTTGAAAACGTGTTGAACGGTTATTTACTTGGTCTGTAATTAGACAATTAGCTAACAAACAAGAGAGCCTCCGGTTGCCGGAGGCTTTTTTATTGGATTTTTGTTACTTTGACTGCGACAATTCGTAAATCTTTTATTTTTTCCACTTTGAATAATAAACCGTTAAAAGTAACTTCAGGTTTTTCGTCCTCTGCAGGGATGTATTTTAGCTGTCCGATTAAAAATCCGCTTAATGTTTCGTATTCATCTATAGGAAGCGGAATGTCAAAATGATTCTGCACTTTTTCTAAACTTGCAGTACCGCTTATTTTAAATGTATTTTCTCCTGCAGGAACAATATCCGGCGTTTCTACGGCATCATATTCGTCATGGATTTTGCCTACGATTTTTACAACTAAATCTTCCATGGTGATAATGCCTAAAGTGCCGCCGTACTCATCTACAACTATCGCGAAATAAACATGCTCTTTTTGCATATCCTGGAACAATTCATCTGCTCTTATAGAGAACGGAACAAAGTATGCCTCGCGTATCAGCTGTTTTATATCAAAGCTTGAGGTATCTTTGTTAGCTGCTAAATAGCGCAGCACATCTTTTGTGTAGAGTATTCCTTTAATATCATCGATGCTTTCATAGTATACCGGAATTCTTGTATAGAACTCGCCTTTTAACATTTCCATTACTGTTTCAAAACTGACATCAATGGGCAGCGCTATAACTTCAAGCCTGTGTTTGCAAATATCTCCTGCGATTAACTTATCAATTTTAAAAATATTATTTATCATGCCATGTTCGCTTTCGGCAATTTCTCCCTGCTCGCTTGATGTGTGTACAATCATGCGGATTTCTTCTTTTGTTGCAACATCATCGTTACTGTCATCTTTAAAACGTATTAATTTTAAAATTAATTTCGCAGATGCGGAAAGAAATTTTACAAAGGGCAGAGCAATAATAGAAAGCGCTTTTAAAACAGGCTGCATTCCAAGTGAGAATGGAATTGCATATTTCATAGCTATTCTTTTTGGTACAAGCTCTCCGAAAATAAGAGAGACATAAGTTAAAATTGCGGTAATAAAAATGAAAACCAGTGTTTCTGCAAGGTTAGCTGAAACAGGAAAACCTTTTTCAAGAATCCATTTCGCAATCGGGTCTGTAAATGAACTTGCCGCATAAGCGCCGGAAAAAAACGCGATAAATGTAATATAAAGCTGAGTAGTAGCAAAAAAAGTATGCGGCTTTTCGATTGTCTTTAACAGGCGAATCGCTTTTTTCTCGCCCTTGTCCGCGCGAAGTTTTACTTTATTACGGTTTGACGAACTAAGCGCGATTTCCGAGGAAGACAGCATACCGCTTATCAGAATTAATATTACTAAAACGATTATATTAAACAGCAAAACACTACCCCATCTATATAATATAGTATATTTAATTACATAATTCCATTTAAAAATATTTTTTTGTAATTTTATTTGTTTTTTGGGAATATATTAGGAAAGTATTTATCACTTCATCGCATCTAACAAGGCATTACACACAATATCAACTTCTTCTATCGTCATTGTGGGATACAAGGGCAGCGTAAGTTCATGGGCGCAAACATACTCTGCCTTGGGCGTTGTATTAGTTTTGCCATTGTAAGCGCTGAAGTTTTGAATTGCAGGATAATGTATGCTTGTTTGAACTCCGGCTTGCTTCATCGATTCTATAACTGCCAATCTGTCGATATTTTCAGAAAGTAAAATCGGCATTATATGATAATTTTGTTTCCCGCGCGTAAAATTTCTGAAAGGAATTGTAATTGACGGGATGCCGTCGAGCCTTGTGTAATAATGTTCAACAAGTTTTTTGCGCTTCTCGTTAGCTTCATCAAGTTTTTGCAGCTGAACAAGCCCAAGCGCGGAACTTATCTCGTGAATACGGTAATTTAAACCCGGCGATTCAACATCGTAAGATACT
>WQSW01000113.1 GCA_009787695.1 Treponema sp. | reverse complement strand
GCAGCACAACGCTGCGATTAGCCGCCTGACTGCTTTCAAGTAGTCAGGCGGTTTTTTTTATCCTTTAAAATCCCCCCGCGAGACGACCATTTGGTAGCCTGCGGCATTTACGCGGCGTTCAAGGCAGCCCTTACATTCGGCGGCTTCTTCGCCTGTGCAAATCTTATTGTCGTAAAGCGAGTATTGTTTTCGTACCGAAACGGGCGACAAATTCGGCATAACCACATTTGCGCCGGCTTTTAAGCCAAGTTCGCGGCCGTCAGGCGATATTGTGCCGAGAGCGGTGGTAGCCGGAATCAGCGCATGGGGGAACATCAGCCTTAGTATCGCAAGAAGGCGCAGCGTCAATTCCAGACTTCCGCTTTTTTGATCTTTGAACGGAGTGTCGCTGTGCGAGATAAACGGACCTATGCCGATCATCTCCGGTTTTAAATCCTGTAAAAACCTGATGTCTTTTAAAAGATGCTCTGTTTTTTGAAACGGCGAGCCGACCATAAAACCCGAACCAACCTGATAGCCGATTTCTTTAAGATTCCACAAACATTCCTTGCGGTTTTGCAAACTCATACTCTTGGGATGCAGTTTTTGGTAATGTTCATCATCGGCTGTTTCATGGCGCAAAAGATATCGATCCGCGCCTGCATCAAAATACGCTTTATAACTTTTATACGGTTTTTCTCCTGCGGAAATTGTAACGGCGCAATCGGGATATTTCGCTTTTATTTCCGAAATGATCGCGCACAGTATTTCGTCCTTGTAATAATCATCTTCTCCGCCCTGTAAGACAAATGTGCGAAACCCCAATTTATGTCCGGTTTCACAACATTCCATAATTTCCTGCTGACTCAGCCTATAGCGCGATAGAGCAGTATTCTCGCGCCTGATGCCGCAGTAAAAGCAGTTGTTTTTGCAATAATTGGTAAACTCAATCAGCCCCCGAATGTAAACATCGGTTCCGTATATGCTCTTTCTAACGCGATCCGCCGATTCAAAAAGTGAACTATCATGAATATCCGTTTCAAGGAGAGCGGACAATTCATTGTCGGGGAGATTTTTATTTTCTTCTAATTGGCTGATGATTTCCCGGTTCATTTTTTTAAAGGTATCAAAAAAATCTTATTTTTGATATAGAATATTTTGTAATTTTCAAAAGCGCCGCTATATGTGGTGTGCTTTTTATTTTTAATACACCATATATAGCGTACGATGCCAGCATCGTAGGTGACTACACCTTTTTGCCTTACTTGCAAAACATAGTAAACATATGATATAACTATGGTATAAATTGTTAAGAGGTAGAATCGTTGAAAATATCTACAAAGGGTAGGTACGCTTTGCAGATGCTGCTTGATCTTGCAGAGCATAAAAATGACGGGTTTATTGCGCTCAAAGAAATCGCCGAAAGGCAAAAGATATCAAAACAATATCTGGAACAAATTATTACAATAATAAGTAATTCAAAGATTCTTCGCGCAAACCGCGGAAAACAAGGTGGCTATATGCTGGCTAAGGACCCGTCGAAAATTGTTGTCGGTCATATCCTGCGTATTACCGAAGGGAGTCTTTCGTCTACAGCCTGCCTGGAAAGCGATATTAACGACTGTGAGATATCGGATTCCTGTAAAACTCTATACATATGGCAGGAGCTTAATAAGGTTATTGCCGATTATCTTGACAGCGTTACTTTGCAGGATATTCTTAATAGATATCAGGAACAGCAAATTGATAATTATGTAATATAGCGGTAAAAAAATATGAGATACACTTATAAAACAAAAGGTACGTGTTCAACAGAGATTCAATTTGACATTAACGATAATGTTATAACTAACATTTCATTTACAAACGGCTGTAACGGTAATTTGAAAGCGCTATCCAGTTTAGCCGATGGATTGACTGTCGAAGAAATTATAAAGAAATGCAAGGGAATTGATTGCGTGTCAAAAGGTACAAATAGAGGAACTTCCTGCGCAGACCAGCTTGCGCTTGCGGTTGAAAAGGCATCCAGCCAGTAAAACACCTTTTAGTTTTTATTTTGGCGTTTTGTAGAATATTTAGAGGTGACTGACACTATACGATTTCTTGCAAAATTCAGACCTTTATTGTATAATTAAGACAGAACAAGGGCGTTCGCCGGATAGCAGGATTATCTTACAGGTTTTTTCTGTAAACGGTGGTCTTTTGCTTTTCGGCTGACGCCTTTTTTAACTTAATTTGGAGGTTCATATGAAAATCGGTGCGAAATTAATTCTTATTATTTCAGCTGTTAACCTGGTCGGTATCGGCGGTTTGACAGTTGCCGCCACTTTGTTTTCTTCAAGCCAGATTAGAGCGCTGGCAGATGAAAACGCCGGAAATATCACAGAAATAACCGCAGAAGAGGTTACGGCGTTTCTGGAAGTCCCTTTGGATGAAATGAGGTCTTTAGTAAATCTGATGATTTATATTGACGAAATTACAACTGTTGAGAATAGACGCGATCAAGTCAACTTTATGCTTAAAAGCCTGATGGTGAAAAATCCGGAATTTGTAGGCGCATGG
>WQSW01000112.1 GCA_009787695.1 Treponema sp. | reverse complement strand
GAATAAAATATTTTATCCACATCATTAACCCAAAAAACTACTTTCAGATTAAAATGCTCCTGATATTCATAAAATTCAATACGCGCCGAAGCTTCCAGTTCAGGATCATGAGGATTTAAAAAATATTGACGGATTACAGGAGTATCCGCCAATTTACGCACAAGGGCTAGTTCGCTGTTTACTATGGAAGCCAGTCTAAGCTGGATTGTTTCAGAGGCGAGAGAAAGCTGCTGCCCGATGAAAGAATGGTTTAATTGACGCGCGGAGATTATATACGCTGTAATAGATATTAATGCAATTAACAGGTAAAAAATAAGAGAAAATATAATAAACGGATTTTTGCTTGTTCTCATATTTTAACGCCCTATCGCAAAATTATATAATCATTCCAAAGGAAGCGCAACAAACGCAAGTTCCGTTATGGATGCAGGACGGATGGCAACTCTTCGTTTGTTGTTGGAATCCGAAAAGTCATCCACCAGCGAAAAACCTTTGGGCGCAGGAATCTTTCTGAGGAAAACCCGGTTATACGTCTTGATGTATTCATTGAACTTCGCGGCAGAATCACCAAAATACCGCAGCACCTCGTCAATGGACAGGAGAAACACCTTGTCTTTTTGCTGATCAAGTATACGCCACTCATAAGAGCCAAACTTGATTATTTTGACAACTGTCTTGCCTGCCCCAGTCGTCGTCTTTTCTGCCATGTTATCCTCCTTAATATGTGCAGTAAAAAATTAAAACATCTTGTGATGCCCATTTGTGAATCTAGAATCATAGTAAAAAAACCGTAGGCAGGTCAAAAAGTTACTGTTAGCCGGGCAAAAACCACAGGACACAGAGGGAAGAGCTTTAACCACGAACCTCACTAAACGCACCAGTGGCGCCGTCTGCTTCTTCGTATTTAAAATCGCTCATTTATGCTCCTTTTTTATTTGACATATTCAATAGGGTTTGTTAAAAATTGATCTAATCGATATTTTCTAGTAATTTGACTATTACAATATTTTAAGGAGTTATTATGATCTGTTCAAAAAACCATCGATTTCTTCCCATTTGGGAGCAATTACCTTTTGCACAGGATGATGTACAGAATGATCGGCATAGATGTGCTGGTTGTGCATATTTGGAAGGATTGAAAGATGCTCTAAACGGGATGCGATTGGCTGACGCACTTAATCAAGACATTCCTCAAAGCCAAGCTGGAACTGTTAGGCATAAGGATGCTTATAGTGCATATCAAATGGGTTATCAGTACGGTATTACAATTAACACTTAATAATTGGCTAGTTTATTAAAACTTGGAAAACCATCTGCTTTGTAATTGGTAATATATGTTTTATTATGTCTAGAATTAATGTTTTCTAAAATTATAGTGGTGTAACCATAAGATCAACTATCATGGTGAATAGTCGATCTTAAATAATTTTTTAACTAATTGTATTATTAGTACCTGTAAATGTAAAACTGAAAACAATCGCAATTGTTTGTATTAGAAATTTATAGAAAAAATTACAAAATAAAGTCAAACCAGCGCATTACGAAGTTGACGAAAACCCCAAAGTTGCACCTAACAAAGATAAAAAAGATCGAGAGGAGAACCTTCGCCTTATAAACCTTTGGTTCATAAGGCTCGGTCGAGGTTCGACAAATAAACTAAATAATGTTAAAATAACTCTCATATGGCGAAATATAAGAGATCTCAGACTAAAGTCTGGGAAAGGACAAGTGTTGTTTTTAACGGTAAACTTGAACGAACAGCTGATAACCAGAACATTTGAATGGACGTTAAACTATTTAATTAAAAAAACTAGACTTAAGTATATTCGACAGCAAATACAACAAAGATTTAATAGGGGCAACGGCGATAGAACCGCGTATTTTATTGAAAATAATCCTGTATTGCTACTCTTTAGGCGTAATAAGTTCAAGAAAAATAGCGAAAATGTGCGAAACCAATATTGTAGTAAAAACGTTAGCCGAAGATACAGAACCGCACCACACAAAAATATCAAACTTCGTGTCAGGGATGGAAAACAAAATCGAGAAAATATTCTGCGAAGTGCTTTATGTAACGATTTGTTAATTGTCGCTTCAATTAAGATGTATGTTTTATTGCCGATAGTTGAATAAAACATTTTTAACCCTTCAGGATTAATTTCAAAAGTTTCCGTCTGTTTTTCTTTGCTGTTATCTGAAAGATAACAGCAAAGAAAACGGTTTGTGTGTAAGTCGATACCTACAAATTTCATAAGAACCTCCGATTAAATAATTGAAAAGCAAAATGAAAAGCGGTACTTGCAGCGAGCCTTGAAAAGGTGAAGCTTCCAGTATAAATTCCAAACGTCTATACGAGGTAATGATGCGTTAATTACCATTCCTCAAAAGGCATGCCTTCCTTCGGTCGGCGAGCTTAAGGAATTAGATAATAAACACCGCGTAAACGCGGCTTGTGCTTGCAGTGCTGGTTGTTATTCGTTAGCACGAGGTCAAAATATTTTTTTGCCTCAGTTCTAGGACAACCAGCATCGTTCTTTTCAAACTCTGCTTATTATACCAGCTTCGCATTTTATTTATCATAGTCTCGTTATGCGTCATTTTTCTTAGGGTGTGTTCGGATAAATAAGTAATACTTTTTATTAAAGATTAATCAGATAATAAATTATTAAAATTTAATTATCGTTTACTTGTTTATATAAAAGTCAAATTTGAATATTTGACAAAGAA
>WQSW01000111.1 GCA_009787695.1 Treponema sp. | reverse complement strand
GAAAAAAAAGCGAAACCTTCAAGAAAAACAATTTATCTTCTTGCGGATTTTATGTTCCGTTTCTGGTATTGTTTTGTGCGCCCCAATCAAAGCAGAATCGCGATGGGGCTTGGAAAAACTGTCTGCGCCGAAATTTTTGAAAAAACAAACGGAAAGATTGAAACATACACGGGCGCTGTTTTTGAAGAGTGTGCAATTCAATATCTTTGGCGAAAAACAAGCAAAGGAAAAGCTGTTTATAAAACTATCGGAAGATGGTGGGGACCGAATAAAAAAGAAAAAACAGAAGAAGAGATCGATATCCTTGCAATAGACGATAAAGAAAAAGCGCTCTTCGGCGAATGTAAATGGAGAAACGTCCGCACCGGAAATGAAATACTTGAAGACCTTATCCGCAAATCAGAACTGCTGCCGATCTTCTCTGATAAACGTTATGCCATTTTTTCCAAAGCGGTTTTTTCAGCTCAATTGGTTAACGCTGCAGCGCAAAGGAAAGACATTTTGTTGATTAGAGCGGAAGAGATGTATTAATACTCACTTCTTCGGCTTAACGTGAGATACCGTAAAGCTGTTTGAATCCCTGAACTATCTCTCTGTACAGCTTGTTGTCTGTTTAATTTCATAATATAATGATCAAATGAGCGGTTTTGATGAATACAAACGTCTTACTGAACCCGATAAAAAAGAAAAATTAGAAATATGGCAAACTGCTATCGGTTTGCAAGAAGTTGACAGATTAAAACCTTCAGATTATCTTATCGAAACCGCTAAGCAAAATATTGACGGCATAATTACAATAAGCGATGTTAAAGAACGCTTAAACGAATACTATAAAGCTAAAGATGAAAAGAACGATGGTGCTCGCTGTGATTCTCGCACAGAAGAAGCTGACAAAGTGTCAGCTCATATTGCCGAAATTTTAGCGGAAAAAACTTTTAAATTCAGTCCCGCTGAATTAATCAGTATTCACCGGCGTTTATTCACAGGAATATATAAGATTGCAGGCATTATCAGGGATTATAATATCAGTAAAGATGAATGGGTGTTAAACGGTGATACTGTTTTTTACGCAAGCGCTGATAGTATAAAAGAAACGCTTGATTATGATTTTGCCGCAGAAAAGAAATTCGATTATAAAGGATTAAACATAAAACAAAAAGTGGAACACATCGCCGATTTTATTTCAGGAATTTGGCAAATCCATCCTTTTGGCGAGGGTAATACGCGAACAGCCGCCGTTTTTCTAATTAAATATTTACGCTCCATGGGATTCGCCGTTTCAAATGATATGTTCGCCGAACATTCGTGGTATTTCCGTAATGCTCTTGTCAGGGCAAATTTTAACAAGCACACAACGGAAACATATCCGACAATGGAATATCTATTACGTTTTCTTGGCAATTTGCTGCTCGGCGAAAAAAATCTATTGCGCAACCGTGATATGCGTATAAGAACCGAAAATGATGACAATACCGAAAATAAAGTGCAAAATAAAGTGCAAAATAAAGTGCAAAATAAAGTGCAAAACGACATATTAAAAATTATCGCAGACTGCCCAAACATTACGCAAAAAGAACTTGCAAACCTGATAAACAAGTCCGAGCGAAGCATTAAAACAATCATGACAACAATGCAGGAACAAAACCTTATCGTTCGAAGCGGCTCAAAAAAAACCGGACATTGGAAAATTCTGAGCTCTCGCAGGTGATCCATGTTGGTAGTTATCCGCACATTTCCGAAAGTTTCATTTGTGAAAAACCTCTGTTATTTCTTAATTTTCTTAAATATTCCATAATAGTCTGCTTTAAATCCATGTTTTATAGACTAACTGCAAGAATAGAAATTGTACAGTTTCCTTGACAATCTACAAAATATTCATAAAATGTTGTCATAACGCCTATATTTTGTGGGCACAATTTTATTATGGAGGCAATTTAATGAAAAAAATTATTGCGATTTTAGTGATTTTCTTATGTGCAGGTGCGGCACTTTCCGCACAAATGCAAATGAGTGTGGGCGCCGGCGGTTCATTTACGTCTGCTTTCGGCGGCGGTATGAAAGTTGCAACATCAATGGCTTCAGGAACTATGGAATTTCCATATTCAGGCGGAGGTATACATGCTTTTTTTGATGCTACCTATGTAGAAGCGTCAGTAGGTTTATTTTATGGTTCAATGAATCAAGTGAATACAGTTAATTCAAGCAGCTCCTCCACTAAAGCTATGGATTTTGAAGGAATAACTTTAGGTCTACTTGGCAAATATCCAATTGCTCTTGGTTTTATGACTCTTTTCCCGGCAGTTGGTATTGAATGTTTATTAATTACTAAAGGTACTAATGGTAATTATATAATAACTGATCCTGATAAATTTAACCATCTTTGGATTAAATTCGGCGTTGGCGCAGATTTTTCTATTGCTAAGCAAATCTATATCAGAGGAACAGTATTATACGGAATCAGGTTTGAATCAAAATTTGAAAGTGATTTTAGAGATAATTACAATAATTATGGTTATTATGATAATGTTGATCCTCTATTAGGACATGGTATCCAAATTAAATTTGCTGTTGGTTACAGATTGTAATTTTTATATTTTGGTGACAGACTCGAAAAAACGGCTCCATTGGGAGCTGTTTTTTTTGCCAATTACGGAATAAAAGTAATACTTGTTACCTTGAATGTAAATTCCATATTGGATTCGGCGTTGTTGTTTACCTGGAATGTGAT
>WQSW01000110.1 GCA_009787695.1 Treponema sp. | reverse complement strand
GGGGGGGGGTAGATAATTAATACTTTTTGAGAAAATGCTGTTTTGGGTGTATATTTTAATCATTAAAACAATATTACAATTTTTTTTATTTTTGGTCAAGTAATCTTTATAATTTTCTTTTAATTTTTTACTGGTTCAAGTTTAATCCCATTGTGGAAAACCTGTGGAAAAGTTGGTTTCTTAAAAAAGTTCTCTTTTCTTTTTACTCAGCTTTCTTCCGTCCGCTGATCTGTAGGGGTTACGCGCCTGTTTCTTAAAAATTGCTGGTATGCTGCGCTGCTTTCATAATAGCCGTCCAAGCCTTTAAAAGAAGACGACTCATCGCAGCGGTAAAGTTCCAATAATAGGGGGAAAAGCGGAGAGGACAGTATCTGTTCGGTACGGTATAAAGGCAAGCGGGGAAGCGCGGCGGGGAGCATGTGGTTTAAAACAAGAAAACATATGTCGTTTATTAGGGATTGATCAAAACCTAACCTGTCAAGAAAGCGCCGCGCTTGAATTTCTCCAAGTTGGGCATGTCCCTCATAACGATGATTGCTTGTGGAGGAGGCAATCGGTTTTCCCGTGTCGTGCAGTAAAAGTCCTAAGGAGAGCCGAAGATCATAAACACTGCCTGCTGTATTGTTTGTTATTCGCTGTCCGCGTGCTTTGCTTGAACCTGTCTTTCTGTGACGGAAGGTTTCTAATGTGTGTTCCCATGCGTTGCCTTCGGGATGAAAATCTTTAGATTGATCGGCTTCTTCTAAAATTGCAAGTTCAGCCCATAAACTTTTTATAAAACCGGACTCTTTTAATAATTCAAGTCCGTGTCCCGGATTGAGAGATGTTATTAATTCTGTAAGAAATAAACGTTGTTCTTCCTGACATGGAGGGGAACATTCTTTTAAATTAAAAAGAGCTGCAATTTTATTTATTTGTATATCCGTTCCGCAATCATAATTAAAATATTTTGATATAAATAAGGCAGTATCAGTTAAGACGCGGTAAGAATCGATGTTTGGATTAATTCCATTTTTTAAAATTTGAAAAAAATCATATTGATTATCATCAGTTTTTTGTTTGATTAAATTGTCTCTGATTTCTTTAAGTATGGGATATATTCCATGCGGGTCATGAAATTTTTTTGTTTTACAATCTTGATAAAAATCCAATAAAATAAAAGACGGTTTATTATCATCAATAGAATCTATACATTTAAAAAAATATGTTTTTTCATTTTCATCTGTCACTGCGGCATCTGCAAGATCAACGCCCGGATAACGTAAGTTTTCAAAAAGTTTTGCTAAATCGATAGTCGAAGCATTGGTTGAGATAAAAATTGAATTGCTTGTGTACTTACCTGTTAACCAGAAGTCGATTGCGCCAAAACCGTGAAGATATGTGTAGAATCCTCTTGCATAAAGCATTTCTAACACAGTCATGGCGCATTCTCTTACCTTGCATATTCAGTAATTCTTGTTTCACGAATCATTGTTACTTTGATGCGTCCCGGATAGCGAAGATCGTTCTCGATCTTCTTTGCAATTTCTTTTGCCAGTTCTTTGGTTTGTTCATCGGAAACAGCTTCATTGTTTACAAGAATACGAAGTTCTCTGCCTGCCTGAACGGCAAAAGATTTTTCCACACCGCCGAAACCGTTGGCTATTCCTTCCAGATTTTCCAGACGCTTCATGTAATTGTCCAGCGTCTCTTTGCGTGCGCCGGGCCGTGCTGCAGAAATTGCATCTGCAATTTGAACAAGGATCGCTTCAAGGCATGTCGGTTCGATATCATTATGATGGCTTCCAATCGCATTTATAATGCGGGGGTCTTCTCCCATCTTACGCGCCATGTCCATGCCAATCTCTGCGTGGTTAAGGTCTGAGTCAGACTCAACGCCTTTGCCGATGTCGTGCAGTAAGGCGGCTCGCTTTGCAAGGTCGCGGTTGCAGCCAACTTCTGCCGCTAACATTCCCGCAATTACGGCAACCTCTTTTGAATGGTGAAGGACATTCTGCCCGTAACTGGTACGGAAATACAAACGACCCAATGCGCGGACAGCATCTTGTTTAATATTGTGTATGCCCAAATCGAAGAGGACTTTTTCCCCCTCTTCAAAAATTTTCTGCGAAATGTCCTTGCTTACTTTGATGACGATTTCCTCTATTCTTGCCGGATGAATCCGCCCGTCAAGGATTAGCCGCTCAAGTGCGACTTTCGCTATTTCGCGGCGGACAGGATCAAAACAAGAAATGACAACCGCTTCTGGAGTATCGTCGATGATGATGTCTGCACCTGTCATGGTTTCAAGGGTACGGATATTACGCCCCTCCCTGCCGATGATGCGTCCTTTCATTTCGTCGTTGGGAAGCGTAACGGTTGTTACCGTTACATCGCCTGTCACTTCTGTAGACAAGCGCTGGATTGTTGATACAAGGATATCGCGTGCCCTCTTTTCACCTGCAAGGTTGGCTTCCTGCTCAATTTTGTTGATGATTGTTTGGGCATCGTGCTTTGCCTCGTTTTCCATATCTTTTATGATTAGGGCTTTTGCCTCCTCAGAGGTCAGCCCGGAAATTCGTTCAAGTTCTGCACGGTAACGCTGTTCTTCTTTTGAAAGAGCGTCTTCTCGCTGTTGAAAGGCTTTTTCCTTCTCGATAAACAACTGTTCGGTTCGCTCTATTTGAGCTGTTTTTTTATCCAGTGTTTCTTCTTTTTGCACTACGCGGCGTTCATACCGCTGTAACTCAGCCCTGCGTTCCCGAGTTTCTCTCTCCTGCTGGTTCTTCTCACGTATTATTTGTTCTTTAGCCTCAAGAAGAAGCTC
>WQSW01000109.1 GCA_009787695.1 Treponema sp. | reverse complement strand
AAGCCTGTTCCTTGCTAAGCGCGTTAAGCGTTCCTTCTTTTGACATAATTTGCTCCTTGTCTAGTGTAGTCTATTAAACATATCTGTTTACTAAGTAATAGGATAGTGATTTGAATATGGGTTGTCAATAGGGTAGGGAGAATAGAATTGAGAAATTCCCGTTTTTATGGTATCTTTCCCTATGAGTACGCAAAAGATATCGATCCGTTTTTTTGATGACTCTGAGGTTAGAGCCGTTTGGGACGATGAAAATGCCAAATGGTGGTTTTCGATACTTGATATTGTCGGCGTATTGCGCGGCGATGATGATTATGCCAAAAATCGGAATTATTGGAAATACCTCAAAGCAAAGCTAAAACGGGAAAATAATCAACTGGGTAGTGTGACTACCCAGTTCAAATTTAGAGCGCCTGACGGAAAAAAGCACGCCGCAAACGTTTTAGATAACGACGGTATTATCGAACTTGCAAAAAATTTCCCGGGAAAAAAAGGTAAAAAAAGTGAGTGAATTTAGCTGCAGTTATCATCTTAAAACAGAAAATATCAATGATTGTATTGATCTTGTTAAAAAGGCAAATGTCAGTGGTTTTTTATTCCCTATGAAAAATGGCTGGGTTAGTTTTGTCATAGACGAGCCGGATTTTAAATTTTCCAAAAAATTAATTGATGCAAATGACGGTGTTTTATTGAATTTCATTAATGCGGAAGACCATGGTTGGTCTTTTGAAATATTCAATAAAAATGACAAAGTATGCAGATTTGAATGTGATTATACCAAAAATAATGATTGTTTTTATGAAAAATGCATTGAAAACCGGGATTGTATATTTGATGACGCTCAATGCAAAGTATTGGAAAAGATATTTTCTATTGAAAAAAATGAAGTAATAAAAAATGATGCGAATGAATTTGCGATTGGCATGGGATTAAATTTTTATGAATGGGTTTCGTATGATTATATTAGCCGGGATTTTGAATCGTTTAGTGAATATAAGATTATAAAAATCAAGAAAAAAAAGGAAAAAAACTCCGGTGTAACAAAAAAAACCAATGTATCAAAAGTGCCAATATTTCAATGGATAGGAGGACATTCCCCTTGGCCAATAACTGGCAAAGCAGAAAAAGAATGCAACAAAGAGGGACATTTTCGAAAAACCATTTTGCCTGTAGGGGAAACATTTTATACATCTCTTGAATTTGTGAATGCAGGTAAGGCTTGTAAAGGGATTACGATTATAATTATTGGAAAAAGTTTTGAAAATGAAAATATTGATATAGAAAAAATTCAATTTTTTAACGGATACGCCTTTGAAGGAAATAATGCAATAATGGAAGGAAAGCCGGAAAAGGCTGTTTTTCAAAATGGAATGAAAGGATATTTGATTAAATTTGATAATATAGAAATAGTTCATAGCATTTCATATTCGGAAGAATTTGAAATATTCAAAAAAACTCAAGTGACATCCAAAAAAT
Source organism: Treponema sp. (assembly GCA_009787695.1). Lineage (GTDB taxonomy): Bacteria > Spirochaetota > Spirochaetia > Treponematales > Breznakiellaceae > WQXQ01. The sequence goes on along the minus strand of WQSW01000109.1, from coordinate 1,365 downwards.
TCCATCGATATACAATTAAAATATTAGCAAGAGCTGTTAATAAACCGGATATAATTGAAGCGTTTGTATTTGTACATCCAAACGAAAATTTAAATGAAGGATATTTCTGCGAAGATTTATTCAGAGATCAGATTGTATTTAAATAATTCCCTCCAACTCTTTGGCTGTCCGGTCTGCCGCGCCGTCAAAATCGCTGTATATAAACAGCATTTCCCGAATCTGTGTTAAAAACTCTAATGTAACACTTCGCCATGGCTTTTCTTTTAAATTGTCAAGAACGGCATACGCCGCGTCATCATCGTAATTTTCGCAGGCGGTTTTAATAATTTGTAATTGGTCTTTCAGAAAGGAAACGTCTTCTGTAATGTTTTCATTGACGGTATCATCTGCTGATGGAAGCTTCGCCGTAAAAGCGGAATTGAATTTTTCTGTTAAGTTTTCGAGTGTTTGTAAAAAGCTCTCTGTATTTGCGCTGATAAAATATGTATCTTCTTTAAGTCCTGCGTTTTCCAGAGCCGCCGCGGATTTGGAAATCTCAAGTTCACCTACATTCGCAAGAGCAGATTTCATCGCATGAGATGTGATTGTAAACAGTTTTAAATCGCCTGATGAAACTGTTTCCTTCAATGTGGCGATTGCTTTTACGGCGTCTTCGCAGAAAGCTTTTAAAATTAAAGGATCGGTTACAAATGCGTTATTTGTTACTTCCTGCGTAACAGTTTCAGGTTTATATTTTTTTGCTTCTTCCGGATACTTGTCCCTGACGAATTTATTTAGCACTTCGTTTAATTGCTTTACGTCTATCGGCTTTGGGATAAATCCGTCAAAACCGTTTTGAGCGAACATTTCATCGTTTCCCGTCAAAGCATTGGCTGTAAGAGCCACAATGATTCCTGTGTAACCGGATTCACGCATTTTTTTTGCAGTTTCCATACCGTCCATTTGCGGCATCATGTGATCCATGAAGATTACGTCGTATTTTTTACCGCTTTCGATTTTTTCAATCGCCGCAAAACCTGATTCTGCCAGTTCAATATTCAATTTATAAGGTGACAAAAGTCCGTGAGCTACATAAAGGTTTGTTTCCACATCGTCCACAACCAAAACTTTGCCGTACGGCATCAGCTCTCTTGCGAAACACCGTTCTTTTTGACTTTTGCTTGTAAAATTAAAGTTGATTAAACGCTGCGCCGTTTCCGCTCCGATTGGCGGACTTTTGACAGATTGCTGTTCTACAGTTACGATAAATATGCTGCCTTTCCCGTATTCGCTTTCTACGCTGATTTCTCCGTTCATCATTTCTACAAGTTTTTTTGTTATATTTAAGCCAAGACCAGTTCCTTCTATAGAACGGTTTGCGTCGGT
>WQSW01000108.1 GCA_009787695.1 Treponema sp. | reverse complement strand
GTCCGCAAGGTTTGAAGGTTAAGGCTGATGAAGTACGTTCACTTGTCGGGCTTTCCAATCCTGAAGATGGCGATGATGTAATAGGCGGCAGAGCGGCACAGAGTTCAGATTTTTCTGATTTATTAAACTCTGAAAAAAGGATTGCTCTTAATACTGCGGAAAATACAACGGTTAACGACAGTGTTGACGATCTGGTTGAAGATAACGATAACGGTTTTATCGCCGTATCTGATGAAATCGCAAGCGTAATCGAAAAAGCCGCCGACGCTTCCACTGATTTTGAAAGTTTTCAGAAAGAACTTGAAAAACTCGTTACTGGCTGGAAACCTGATAAAATCGCTGAATGTATCGCTGTAGCGACATTCAAAGCGCGAGCGTTAGGAAGCGCGGAGTTTGAAAAGGTTTAATAAGTGGAATTAAAGGAATTATACAAATCCATTCTAACCTCATTTGATGCTGAAGATGTCGCAGATTTTTCTAAAATAGTTTTTGATTGTTTGATGAGCGGCAAAATAGAAGCCTTTGAAAAATATCTGCCGTTATGTCCTGATTTTGAGACAGACTATTTACAAAAAATATGGCAGTTTTACGAAGCGGATAGGAATGAGAAAAAACAAGATTATACTCCAGCCTGTCTTGGTGAGCTGTTATCCGCTTTATTAGGTGATGCCGAAGGTATAATTTATGACTGCTGTGCAGGTTCCGGAGCATTAACTATTCAGCGTTGGTTAAATAATAAAAACAGTAAATTTATCTGCGAAGAGCTTGATGAAAGGGTTATTCCGTTTCTTCTGTTTAATTTGGCAGTAAGAAATATTGAAGGTTTTGTTATTCATGGAAACGCCTTAGAGCAAAAAAGATTTAAATTATTTGAATTACAGAAGGGTGAGAAATATTCTTCTATCAAGGAAATAGACAGATGTGAAATATCTGCCTATTTTGGTATATCTAATCCTCCTTACAATATCTCTTGGACGCCGCCTGAAGGAATTTTGTTTGATGAAAGATTTTCTGAATTGGGAATGCCGCCAAAGAATAACGCTAATTATGCGTTTATCCTGCACGTTTTAAGCAAGATAAAAAACAAAGCCGCTTTTATTCTTCCTATAGGGGTATTAAACGAGAAAAGCGGAATAAGAAAAACCTTGTTAGAAAAAGGTTTAATTTCGGCTGTTATTTTGCTTCCTGATAGAATGTTTGAAAGCACCAGCATAGGCACTTGTATAATACTTTTTGACAAGAGCATCAAAAATGAATATGTGACTTTCGTTGATTGCAGAAATTTTTACGCCACAGAAATTAGAGAACAGCGCGGCGAAGATGATGTTCATTATCAAAGAGTTTATCAAAAAGAAATTAATGTGTTAACTAAAGAACATATTAAAAAAATAGTATTTGTTATAGCGGGAAAAAACAAAGAGCTTGAATTTTGCATCTCGGTGCCTGTTTTGCAGATTTTAGAAAATGACTCCGACTTAACACCAGGTAAATATATACAAATGGTCGAAAGGAAAGAGCTACATAGACCATACAAAGAAATTGCTAATGATATAAACAGGTGCAGGAAAGACAAAAACAAATTAAAACTGACAATCAATGAAACGCTTGCTAGAAATCTCGGCTTAATGGATATTGCAGAAGATGTAAAAAACGGAAATAAATTAACCGATGAAATGAACAACCAAATTATTTATAAAAACATGGGAATAGAGTTTGAGAAAGAACAATATCTAACACTCACTAAAAATAAAAGCGAAATAAAATTAGAGCAAATGGATAAAGAAGAACTGTCGCACCTTCTTGTAATGTTATTGCCTCAATTTCAGCAGCATATTTATTATTTAAATAATCGGGAGAATGAATATCTCGCAGAATTAAGAGATGCAATGCTTCCTGGACTCATGGACGGAAGTTTATCAATAAACTAGGGGTAAACAATGGCTGATTTCATTCCAAAAGCCGCATTGGATTATATCAAAAATAAAAATCTCAAAGTCGGTTTCAGTTATAAAGATGTATGGAATGAAGAACACGCCGCTTCTTTCACTGTTGCCAAAGCAATGCAGATTGATGTACTTTCCGATTTTCATGAAGCAGTAAAACAGGCTGTCGGAAACGGGCAGTCTTTTGAGACATTTAAGAAAAACATCAAACCGACACTACAGCAAAAAGGCTGGTGGGGTCGTAAGGAAATGACCGATCCCTTAACAGGTCATACAGTTAACGCGCAGCTTGGCAGTGACCGCAGACTTAAAACTATCTACAACGTCAATATGCGTTCTGCATATCAAAAAGGACAGTATGACCGAACGATGGCAAGCGATCTGCATCCGTATTTTATGTACCGCATAGGTCCCAGCATTAAACATCGAGAGGAACACGCAGGTTGGAATGGTCTTATTTTACCGAAAGATGATCCGTTTTGGGATTCTCATTTTCCTCCTAACGGATGGGGTTGTAAATGTTACACACGCGCAGTTTCTGAAGCGCAAAAGAAAAAATATGAGAATGAAGGGATAACGATACAGCCAAGAGCTGACGGTACCGGCGGCGGAAAAATGGCAGTTAAAACTGAAGCGCCGCCAGACATATACCGAACTTTTTTTAATGAACGAAAAGGAACTCTAGAACGTATTCCGAAAGGTATAAGCCCAGGATTTAACTGGAATCAGGGTAATGCAAGCCGCAGTACTGCAGGGCTTGAGCATCTGGTTCAAAAAACACAAGAGAAAGCTCCTGAACAATTCGACAGCATAATCAATTCAATACTAAAGAGTCAGGTAAATAAAAATGATTTCTACGGCTTTATTGAGGACGCTCTTGGAAAAAAACAAGATCGTCAACACACAGCGGCGGTCGGTTTGCTTGACAG
>WQSW01000107.1 GCA_009787695.1 Treponema sp. | reverse complement strand
GAGGCGAATGAATATTGCTTGATGTTGTTTAAGAACGGTTTGCTTGTTCCTGAACAAAAGAAACCTACCTTTGCCGAGTTTTCGGCTGGCTGGTGGGATATTGAAACTTGCCGTTACTTAAAATGGCGTGAATTGCACGAACCGATTACAGACAGCACTCTAATTATTTATCAGGCAAATTTTAGAAACCACATTAAAGATTATTTTGCGAAATACAAACTTGATGAAATTACGCCTTTGGTTATTGAAAACTGGCTTTTGTTTATGAGGGATAAAGGCGTTATGAGGAATGAAAGCAAGAGGAAAAAGAAAAATGAGAATGAGGATAAGCCGAAAAAATTATTAAAGGCGAAAACTATCAATCTGGCTCTTTTTACTTTGAAAATTATGTTGGGCGAGGCTGTGAAACAAAAACTTTTGCAATTTAATCCTTGTGATGAGGTTAAGGAATTGAAAAAGGAAGCGACTGTCAGGGTTATTTTAACCGCCGATGAAGTTAAAAAATTGTTTCCTGTAGACTGGTCTTTGGTTTGGGAAAATGAAATTGTCTATAAGGCTAATCTTTTGGCGGCTTGTACCGGTTTGAGAATTGGCGAGCTTCGCGGTTTACGCGGTGATATGGTGTTTGACAATTATATCCATGTTCAGGGTCAATACTTGGGGAAAAAATATATTGAACACACTAAAACAAAAGAAAACCGTACTATTCCTGTTTCGCCTGTTATGAGGAAATTGCTTGATGATTTACTTGCTAAAAATGGGAATGGTTATGTATTTTCTGATGATGGCGGTAAAACTCCTGTTAGTAATAACTGGTTAAATCGGGGATTAAATCGGGCGTTAAAGAAAATCGGTATAAGCCATGAAGAAAAACTGAAAAGGAATTTGTCATTCCACGCTTGGCGGCATTTCCTGAATACCGTTTTACTGACTTCTAATGTCGGTCTTAGCAAGGTGCAGAAGGTTACAGGTCATAAATCATTAAAAATGACAGACCATTACACTCATTTTGATACTAAACAATTTACAGAGGTTGTTGATGTTCAAAATAATCTTTTGGCTTTTAATATTCCTGAAAATCAAATTATTCAAGCGGAGGTTATTCAAACCGAAGTAAAGACACCGGCATAGATTTATTGCCGATTTATAAATTGCCGTTTCTGGTCTTTTGGGATGCTGGAAGCGGCTTTTTTTTACCTATTCATTTTTTACAAGACTAGAGAAAACTCTAGTTCCTTTATGGGCTGGCTGATTACAGAATTGTCTGGAAGCGGGAAAAACATGAGGGGATTTGTTAATGAATGATGATGTTTTTGATTATCGAAGTTTGTCTGTCTATTTGAAATTATCGCCGAATACTTTGCGGCATAAGGTTTCAAAAGGCGCTATTCCGTTTGTCAAAATTGACGGCGCGGTGCGGTTTTACAAAAAGAAAATTGATGAATGGCTTGAAGGATTACATCGAGGCACTAAAAATAAAACTCCTGATAAAAAATCTGATTTGTTTTCCGCTGATAAAAGCGAAGGTGAAAAATGAAAAACATTGACAAGGTTCTTGAAGAAGCGAGAGCGGACATGATGCCTTTTTACAGTTGGGAACTGCTGCCTAAAGAGAGCGCGGAAGCGTTCGCGGCTTTTTGTGTTTTTCGGGATTTGGGGTTTGGCAGGAATATACGCAAGGCGATTGACAGCGTGAAGAATAACGACGCCTTTTCACAGAGTTACGGAAGCTGGCGCAAGTGGGCTGTTGATTACCGCTGGAAAGAACGCGCCGCCGATTATGACAGATACAATGAACAATTAAAACAAACTGAAAATAGAAAAACTATCGAAGCGCAGGCGGAAAAACACAGAGAAGTTACAGGGAAAATGCTTGATGTCGCTATTAAAAAACTGGATACGATGAAGCCTGAAGATTTATCGCCTGGCGGTGTTGTCGAATTTGTACAAACTTCCGCAAAAACGAATAAAGAAATTGTTGAGCTTATGCAAATCTCTGGTTTGACACCTAACGGAAAAACGGAAAGTAAACAAGGTGAATTCAATTTTGTATCGGATTTTCAAGGGCTTTGATATATGGGTACTTCTGTTGTTTTCAAACCGACCGCCGTACAGCGCAAAGCTCTCGCGTTGTTGAAAAGCGGCGCAAAACACATTTTGCTTTTTGGCGGTTCAAGGTCTGGTAAAACAACAATTATTGTTATGGCGGTTATTTATCGGGCTTTGATGTACGCGGGGTCTAGGCATTTGGTTTGCAGATACAGAGCGAAGGACGCTAAATCATCTGTTTTAAGGGAAACTCTTTTTCCCTGTCTTGATAAGACTGTCGGGAAATCCGGCTATAACTATTTGGTACATGAAAGCGTTATTACTCTTTTCAATGGCTCTGAAATTTGGATTGGCGGTTTAGGAGATAAAGAGCAAGCGGATAAAATCTTAGGGCATGAATATAACACTATTTATTTTAATGAGATAAGCCAGCTTTCCTACGCAGCTGTTACTACCGCATATTCCCGGCTTGCTATGAGAATTGAAGGCTGTCGAAACTTATTTTTCTATGACTGCAATCCGGGAAGCCCATTGCATTGGGCTTATAAAATATTTGTTTTGAAGCGTACTTTTCTTACCGGCGAATTTTTAGAAAAACCTGAATTGTTGGCTTCTATGCTTCTTAATCCTTTGGATAATCTTGAAAATCTGCCGGAAGATTATATTTCTGATATTCTTGATGTTCTTCCAGAGAAACAAAAAGCAAGGTTTAGGGACGGTTTATGGGTTAAAGCGGAAGGCGTTATCTACGACCGCTTTGATGAAAGTATGATTGTCAAGTTTGAAGATTTGCCTGAAAAGTTTGATCGATATGCCGCAGGTCAGGATTTTGG
>WQSW01000106.1 GCA_009787695.1 Treponema sp. | reverse complement strand
GCGCTTATTCAGCTTATGACTTCGGGGTTAAAAGCTGAACTGGAAGCCGCAGACGCAAGACTTGAAGCGGCAGAAAAAGAACTTGCTTCCGCTAACATCGCACTTGCAGAACTTACAATAAGAAGCCCGTCTTCCGGCATTGTTGGCGCGCGTTATCTTGAAGAAGGTGAGCGCTTAAAACCGCAGGATAAAATTATTAGCTTAATTGACATAGCTTCGTTATACGCCATTTTTCCGGTTCGTGAAAAAGACGCGCTGCGGATAGAAAAAGGGATGAATGCCTCTGTAAAAATTGACGGAACAGGTGAAATAAAAAGCGGTGTTGTCGATTTGGTTTATCCGCAGGCAGACAGTCAAAGTTTAAGTTTTTTAGTTCGTGTTTTATTGAGCGATATCGGTGTGTCGGATGTAAATAAATTAAAACCTGGTATGTTTGCCCGCGTTAATGTAAATCTTGGGCCTCCCACAGCGGCGGTATTTATTCCTGAGTCCGCTGTTTTTAATCAGAAAAATAATGAGGGGAGCGTATTTATCATTAACGGCTCCATTTTAACAGAACGAAAAGTTTTTCTTGGCGTTTCATACGGCGAAGACCGTGAAATTACCGGAATAAACTCAGGCGAGCTTGTTGTGCTTCGCCCTGATTCAGATTTAAAAGAGGGAATGAATGTTACGATCATCGAGTAATTTATTAACAATGATGTTATGCGCTATCTTTGCATTATTCTCTGTTTCGTGCGGTTTTATGGATTTGCGTCATATAGAAATAAACATTGAACCGGATGAAATGTATTCGCTTTTGCCTGATCATTACAGTCCTGTAATACTAAAGTTTGATACCGAGATGGTACACAACGAAGCCGAGGGAATCATTCAAATTAACTCAGACCTTGGAGTGATGAAAGGTGATAAATTTTGGAGAGGAAACGATCTTTATTTTATCCCTGTTTCAGGATGGACGCCAGGCATTCGCTACACTTTGAGTTTAATGGGAACTATCCGCTCATCTGATGGCAGAGAACTGCGTCTTGAGCGTTATGTGCCGTTTTATGCCGTGAGTAAAAACGCTCCGCCGCTGCTTGAATGGCATTTTCCTTCAAACGGCGCTTCTGTCAGCGTAAATAATATTTCATTTGAATTTCATTTTACACAATCCATGGACAGATTATCTGTAGAAACCGCGCTAATTCTTGAAGGAATTGGAAATAAAATATTCGTATGGTCTTCTGATGACAGGATACTTACTGTTACAACAGACAAATCTCTTAATCCCTGGCTTGTGTACCGATGGAATATAAAAGACACGGCAAAATGCAAAAATGGAATTCCTGTCCCAAAAATATATACAGGATATTTTACAAGCGATAAAGACCAAACCTTGCCCTTTGTTACGGATATTTTCCCTGTTATGAACTCAAACGGATATTGGTTTCCGACAGGAACACAAATTGAAACAGGTTTACAGCTTGGCGAAGGAATTGGAATTTCTTTTAACAAAGCAATGGGAGAAAGTGTATTAAAATCAATTCGTTTTGAACCTTCGTTATCAGGAAGAACAGAATATTTATCAGAAAACAGTATTGTTTTTATTTTTTCAAAAAGTCCTGAGCCTGAAACCGTTTACACATTGATAGTCTCGAGTGAAGCAAAGGACAGCGAAGGATTAAAGATCGGCGCTGATTATAAAATTAATTTTTCTTCAAAAATACCGTATCTAAATGTTCTCTCTCTTGCGTTTGATGATGACAATATTATAAATGATTTTTCCGCGTCAAATATCGTATTACCTGTAAAAATTGATCCCGCAACAGGTGATTTGTTTTTTTCGATTCATTTTTCTCTGCCCTTCAGTTTTGAAGATAAGCAAAATACTCCTCAGAGAATTACTTTATCGCCGTTTTTTCCAAGATCGCTTTCTCCTGCTGCTCTTAAATATGTCAGCTGGTTTTTTAACGACAGGCTTTATATGTGCTGGGAAGGCATAACGGTTACAGACAACGTTATACCAAATTTTTACAAAATTACAATTCCCGGAGGAAAGGGCGGTATTAGTTCTGAAAACGGAATCCATATGAAAGAAGACTTAATCATTTATTTGGAGGCAGTAAAATGAAAATTAAATTATTAATATTTTTTATAATCACATTTTTATCATTTAATTCGTGCGACATTTTAAGATTTTCGCGATTTGAAGTGACATCATGGACTCCCGGCGAGGGTTATCATTCGGAACCTGAAAAGATCGAAGTATCTCTTTGTTTCTCTCATAATCCAAACAGAGCCAGCGTAGAAAGAAATTTTTCCCTCACCGGAAATGGGAACACTATAAGAGGAACTTTTCTTTGGTATGGTAAAAAAGTTGTTTTTTCTCCGCTAACACCGTTTGAAACTAACGCCGATTTTATTTTGAGTCTTTCTGCGGACGCGAATAATACGGACGGTTTATCTTTAGATAATTCTTTTAATTGCTATTTTTCGACAAGACTTGATAATACTCGTCCCGTTCTTGTTTCACACTCACCTTCTTTGTATGAAGCGGTTAGCGATCCAAGAGCGGAAGTAAGACTTGAGTTTTCCATCCCGATTCCTTTAAAAGCAATTCAAGATAATGTTTCGTTTACGCCATCCATGAGTGGTTTATGGGTTTTACACAACGATGGAAAACTCGCTGTTTTTACACCGTCTGAACCATGGCAAAAAAATATTAATTACGAGATCCGTTTTTCCGCTTCTTTGACAGATAACAATGGAGTAAACATAGGCAACGATTTTCTTAGCGTTTTTACCACAAAAACGGATCATGAAATACCATATTTACTTTACGCTCGGCGCATCANAAATGAAAACGAAAGAATTCTATTAACACAAAGCGTTGGGTTTAGCGAAAATTATAATTGGGAAAAAGATGATAAACTCTCCCTTGTTTTTTCTGAACCTGT
>WQSW01000105.1 GCA_009787695.1 Treponema sp. | reverse complement strand
GGAAAGCCCTGGCAGAGTCAGGGACAGGTAAAATTCATCTGCCCGTCTCCCGGCTACGATCGCCATTTTACAATTTGCAGTTATTTTCATATCGAGATGATACCCGTCGAAATGAAAGACGACGGTCCCGACATGGACGCCGTAGAAAAACTTGTTTCATCCGACCCGATGATCAAGGGTATCTGGTGCGTTCCCAAATTTTCAAATCCCACGGGTATTGTTTACTCGGAAGAAACAGTTAAACGATTCGCAAAACTAAAACCTGCAGCCGATGATTTTCGAATTTATTGGGACAATGCGTATGCCTTCCATGATCTTGGCGACTCCAAAACAAAAATACCAAACATTATCCGTCTTTGCGAAGAAGCCGGAAACCCCAACATGGTTTATCTTTTTGCTTCTTTTTCTAAAGTGAGTTTTGCAGGCGCGTCCGTTACCTGCATGGCTTCTTCAAAATCGAACTGTGAATACATACGAAAAAGACTCAGCGTTCAAACAATCGGACCTGATAAACTTAATCAACTGCGTCATGTGCGTTTCTTTAAAGACGCAGCGGGTGTTATGGCTCACATGGAAAAACACGCCGCAATCCTTCGCCCCAAATTTAAACTTGTGGCGGATACGCTCAAAGGCGAACTTGGCGATCTTGGCATAGCAGAGTGGGCAAACCCCAAAGGCGGCTATTTTATAAGTTTTAATTCGCTCGACGGCTGTGCCAAACGCATTGTCGCTCTTTGCGCGGAAGCTGGCGTTGCATTAACACCTGCAGGCGCAACCTTCCCCAACGGCAACGATCCAAGAGACAGAAACATCCGCATAGCTCCCACATGTCCGCCTCTTTTTGAACTTGGCGAAGCTTTGGAAATCTTTTGCGTAGCTGTTAAACTTGCCAGTGTGGAGAAATTTTTAAAAGCTTGAAATTAGGATTAAAGAAGAAGAATTATACCACGAATGGAATAACGCAAGTGCGAAAGCTATGTTCGATTATAATAATTTTATCATATCCCTGCTCTGCATTCCTGAATTAATTCTACAATTTCTTGGGTTGTAACATTTAACTTAACTCGCGGGATGTCTTCAAGCGGTGATTTTCCTTTTATATTATTGTTGATTGGAAGAATCTTATATTGCTTTCCTTCGTTGTTTATTATAACCTCATCTTTTAATGCGGCATCTAATATCTGCGTTGTATTTTTATTAAAATCAGAAATACTAAAGATCAACATATCATCCTCCTAAAATAGAAATCCCAAGTTCGTTGCCTATTTTCTTCATGCCGTTGTCAAAGGTTATTAGTGATAATTTTAATCTATTTGGTGGAGGAATGGTAGCGCCACCTGAGAGTAGTTTTAATTTTTTTTACCACCAACCATCACGAACACGCTCGCAAGCTCGCGTTCTCAAATCTGCTGTTCGTATTCATTTCTTTAAACCTTAGAAAGCTAGGATAGCAAGCTATTATTACTCTGAAAAAGAGAAAAAACATCGGACTATGTTCGGTCTTGTTGGTGTGGTTCGTGGTAAATTCTTCTCTTTTCCTGTGTTAGCGGTTCAGCTGTTAAAAAACGCAGGAAAAAAGGCTGAATTAAATTAAGCGATTAATAATGTAAAAATAATACGATTTATCTGTATTTAAGTCAATAAACAAGAAAAAACACCGCTAGAAAAAAATCAGCGTTTTATTAAAGCTAAAAAACAAAAAAATATAGGAGATTGTTATGACAGAAGTGAATAAACAAAAGGCGAAAAAGGCCGCCCAAATCGCAAAACGCGTGGGCTTGGTGCTTACCGCCGCGACCGCCGCGACAACGTTTGTTGCGTGCCCCCCGGATCCGACATGTGAATGCGCCCCTGGCACCGAACATTTATCGGGCGATTTGGATGGAACAGAATGCTGTGATTTATGCGCAGACAACCATTGCACAATCGTCGATGGAAAGACGGTTGAAGGAATCAAAGTGATAAACACCGGCAACGTCGATAATTTTGATACTGTAACTACGAACGTTGATAATGCGCTTAAAAGGGCAGATGCCATTCAATTGGCGTATATCAAGGAAAATATTACCGAAATACGGGTAAGTAATGCCACCAGTGGCAATATTACTTTGGTCAATGGAGTTCTTACAATCAGAGTTGGCCATAATCATAACGCTATTTGGACTTTCCTTGAAGAATGGTTGGATGATAATGGACTTGCGATGCTGTTCAAACAATTCGACAATTCCAAGAACAATGTTCGTTTCGGACACGCCTAGAATTGTTGGCGAGCGCAAGGGTGTCAGACGCCCAAGTCTTCATGCGCAGCGTGTTGTTGTGAAGTAGAATTTCTACCACGAATGGAATCTGCGATTCCTTCACGAACAAGCACCTTTGGCGCTTTTACTAACTTGCTGTCCGTTTTCTTTTCCTAAAACCTTAGAAAGATAGGATTGCAAACTATTATTACTCTGAAAAAGAGAAAAGGCATCGGACTATGTTCGGTTTTGTTCGTGTGGCGCCCAAGTCTTCACGCGAATGCGTGTTGTTGTGAATATTTAAGAAGGCGTGGCGCCAGACCAAGTCAATGAGATTGTAAATGTGCGAAAGCTTCAGCTTGAGCAGCGCGCCCGGTAACGTGGTTGATCTCTTCTCTTTTCAAAGTCCTGCGATTTCATCCAAGGAAAGCCCTGTGATTTTTTGTACAAACTCAGGTGTAGAACCCTCGGCAAGCAGATTACGCGCAATGGTGAGTTTTTCCTGTTCTACTCCGTCTTCGAAGGCTTCTTTGGCGCGAATTTCTGCTATTCTTTCTATGCTTATGTCATGATACAACATATTACTGACCTCCGATCCGTGTGTTTCCAAGAATTCCTTCAAGATGTTATTCTCTATGCAGTATTTTACAACAGCTTTCGCAGATTCATCAAGTGATAAATATTCCCTGTACTCATGGAATTTATCCACAAAGAAACTGTAATTGTTAAGGGTGCTGCTCTTTTTAAGGATTTTTTGATTACGTCCCTGATTGATATTAAAAACCTGAACAACAAGCTCTAATGGTAA
>WQSW01000104.1 GCA_009787695.1 Treponema sp. | reverse complement strand
TAAATATACTCTTGTCTTTTTTTTGCCATGATCAGCTGTCCCCCTTATTTCTTATTTTAATTGCTGTTTTTTGTACTGTCTACTTTTAGGGGACTATATCAAATAGCGAGACTTTACGCCATCTTCTACACATGTAGGATCGATGATGGTCTCCCAACTTGTCCAATCGTGCGTTGTGTGTGGCTTAGGGTCGATTGTACCGCTTGTTCCGTTGTTGCACCCGGCAGCAATCATACTGATAAGAGTCATAAGTGCAACGAACTTCGTTAGTTTAGTCATGTTCATGTATTAACATAAAAAGTGTTAAATGTCCAGCACTGTGACGCAAAGGTAGCAGCCACCCAAATTTTATAATGTACCTATGGATAACGGTACGCTATGGGTAGCGTAGTTCAATCAATTTCCATTAACCGTACTGCGAGGGGCGGTTTTTTACTTTTTTTAATAAAAATTCATTTTCGGTCAAGCGCCATGCATCTGTAACCCATTAATAAGTGACACTTTTTGAAAAGTGTCCGGGAGAGGTCTGCTCTTCCGCTTTCACCAGATGCTTGAATTATGGTTTTTATGTCCGTTGGATGAGAACCTGTTAAAATTTAAAGCTTGGTGTTTTTAGGAGAAAGCCGTGAATTTATGTATTGATGATGTGGACGCTAAAATCGTAGAAATCCGTAATACAAAGGTATTGCTGGATTGTGATGTCGCTTTTTTGTATGGGGTAGAAACTAAACGAATTAATGAAGCTGTTAAAAATAACCCGGAAAAGTTCCCTGAAGGGTATGTTATTACCCTTAATAACAACGAGAAAAAGGAACTGGTCGAAATTTTCGACCAGTTCAATCCTTTGAAACACTCTTCAGCCCCGTTAAAAGCTTTTACCGAAAAGGGGCTCTATATGCTCGCCACGATACTTAAAAGCCCGCAGGCGACGCAAACTACCCTTGTAATTATTGAAACTTTTGCAAAAATCAAGGAATTGACAAGAACTGTCAAGGAACTTGCAATAAAAACATCAACAGAAGAAAAGAAACCGTTGATGCAAAAAAGTGGGGAAATTATTTCTGATATTTTAGGGGATTCCTTAAATATCTCAGAAACAGAAACAACTTTCGAGATAAATCTGGCGGTTATGAATATTAAACATTCAGTAAAAAGAAAAAAGGATAAAAAGTAAAAAATTATGCGTATAAAAAAAGAGTTTGCCGAAAATACTTTTTATCATTTTCAGTCAAGCACCACGCATACGCAATCCGGGCGCACTGCTCGGGATAAATCCCTCACGCATTTTTCATCTCATGGACTTTTATTGTGCGCCACGCCTTGCTGCAATAATTCATCAACACGGCTTTGCCGTGCAATTATTTGGCGCCATATATATATCAGTTTTCACGTATGTGAGAACTCACACTTATTAGACAGCGTTGACAAAACGCTGTCAGGGGACAGCTCCCTTAAGGAAAAAAAATGGCTGGTAAATCAATTTTGCATGTAAAAAACGACGCGGTTTTTCGTATGTTCTTCGCCGATGAAAGAAATCAAGATTCGCTGATCGCTTTCCTCAAATCGATCCTCAAACTACCCGATGATGAATATGATGAAATCATTATCACAGACCCGCATCTTCTGCCCGAACATGAAGACGGCAAACTCGGTATCATTGATGTAAAACTCCGCACGAAAAGCAGCAAGGTTATTCACATTGAGATTCAATTAAAGAAAATCCCGGAAATGAAAGAGCGTATTGTTTTTTATGACGCTAAACTTATAACAGAGCAATTAAAACAAGGCGATAAATACACCAAAATTAATCAAGTGATAAGCATAATAATCACAAACAAAACGCTTGTGGAAGGGAGTTCAAGATATCATCACAGATTTACTTTATACGATCTTGACGTTAAAATAGAATTCAGACGCAACGGTCTCAGTGGTAACTGATACCTTTTGCACACCTTTTGCACATTTGATATAATGATGCACAAGGAGTTAATATGTCAGATAGTGTACAGAAAAATTATCGAGGGGTTATAGTACTCATCACAGGGAGTATTATGCAGTTGTTTTTAGGGATACTCTATGTTTGGAGTGTCTTTGTAAGACCGGTCAGCGCGGTTTATGATTGGCAGATTGACAGCGTAAAATTAACATCGTCTTTTATGCTTTGTTTTTTTGTTATTGGGATTCTTGCAGGGGGAAAACTGCATCTTAAAATTGGGTCAGATAAAGTTGTTCTAATCGGAGGGCTTTTACTTTCACTTGGTATGCTGATAACTTCCATATTGCCGAATGAAATTGCGTGGCTCATGTACCTCACTTACGGCATAATCGGCGGTTACGGTGTGGGTTCTGCATATAACGCGATCATCTGTGCGGCGCAAAAATGGTTTCCTCACAAACGCGGATTAGCGACAGGCATAGTTGTTTGCGCGTTTGGATTATCAACAGTGATCTTCGCCCCGCTCATTAAAACTTTGATTGAAAATTTTGAATTAAGAAATACATTTATGATTCTTGCCGCCGCTTTCTTTGCCGCAACTTTAATCCTTTTCAGATTTATCCGCCTGCCTGATGAAAGCGCGCCTGCGGCAGCACCTCCTGCAGCACTGCTTGCAAAACGGCAGTATGTTGTATCAGAGACAATCAAAACAAAAGAATTTTATTATCTCGCTCTCTCGCTTGCCGTTGCGACAGCTCCGTTCTTTATTCTTAATCCTTCTTTTATAACTTATGCATCACAGCGTAATGCGGAATCATTCGGCTTGATCATTGTTATGATGACAGGCGTTGCAAATGCATGCGGGCGTTTGATCGTTCCGATTCTTTCAGATAAAATCGGGCGCGAATATGCGGCGATCACCGTTCTTGCTGTAACAGCAATTTGCGCGTTATTGTTATCTTTCGCTCAAAGCGGTTTATTTATCGCGTCTGTTTTAGCGACTGCTTTCTGTTTCGGCGGATTGCCGGGATTATATTCTGTTTTCGCTTCAGATTACTTTGGAATTAAAAATGCAGGCGCGAATTACGGCGCAATTATGATGGGTTTTGCGTTATCTGCATTAACTTTCCCGATGTTCATCGGATTGATACAAAACGACATGATGAAATTTATCACTCTTTCTGCAATGGCGGCAGT
>WQSW01000103.1 GCA_009787695.1 Treponema sp. | reverse complement strand
GCAATCACAGCTCCATAGGTTGATACAATAGAAAAACCGAATATTGTTAATGCCAATTTTAACAAGCCGTATTTTTCTTCAAAAAATATTTTGCGTAAAGGTAATAATACAAGGGCTACTATTATACCTCTGAATATTTGTAAAAAACCTCCGCCTAACGCGACAATCGGTGAATCAATATCACGGTAAAAAGCGGATATATATTCTGAAGACCACCATTCTTTATAATCAAAAAATGCCATAGCGGTTATTCCGGCAATAAAATATGATATTGTATGAGCAGAAATAACTTGCCAAAAATATTTTACTAATCCTTTTTTATTTTCCATATATTTTTCCTTTTTTTATTTGGGTAAATTGTTTAGGGCAAGCAGCCCAAGCGATGCCGCCGCAATACCCAACAGCCTTAATAACTCTACCGTATTAATTTCTGTGTTTACTATTGATAAAACAATAACAGCCACGCCCATAGCAAGCCCAATTGCAGCCAAAATTAAATTGATGATGCCCTTTACTTCTTTATTCATAGATATTCTCCTGTTATATTAAATATAATTAAATACATTTATTTTGAAAATGCAGTTTAGTCGTATATTATGGCAGCTTAGTCACAAATTCGGGCAACTTGGTATATATACTGTTGAACGGCAGATTATGTAACGATATAATACTAAATATGAAAATCAGTATCAACGCAGACAATCAATACACAGATACAGAGATTATTGTTAATTGTCCTCGTTTAAATGACGATATTGAAAAATTACTTGCAATATTACGAAAGCTGGATATGAAATTAACAGGCCGTAAAGACGGAAAACAATATATCATTGAGGCTGAAAAAATTATGTATATTGAAAGCACAGACAAACGGGCATTTATTTACACCATAGAAGACATATTTGAAAGTCCTTTTAGGCTTTTTGAATTGGAAGAAAAACTTGCAGATGGTGATTTCATACGGATAAGCAAAACGTGCCTTGTTAATATTGACTATATAAAATCAATTGAACCGGATCTGGATCGCAGGCTTATTTTAACTGTTGAAAAAGACATAAAATTGATTGTTTCACGTCAATACTCATCTGCGATAAAACAAAAATTGGAGGAGTATAATGAATAATAAAAATACAGAGAAGCCGTTTGTTTTGGAGTTGTTTCAAACTTTTACGACTACCTTTACTCTGTCTGTTCTTGCCATATCCATTACGAGTTTACTGGTTATCCATTTTACTGCTGACATACAGGATATACCGGCTTTATTTGCTTCCGGCAATACATTTATCGTTATTTTGCAAATTGCCGGTTTTGCATTCATAATGGCATTCTTTTGTGTACTGATTATAACTGAAAGATTTATTTTTAAAATGCGGTTTTGGCTGCGTCTTTTACTTTTATTATTTTTGGCAATGTTTACTTTTGCTGTTTTTGCTATAATTTTTAATTGGTTTCCGACAGATAATCTGCAAACTTGGATTGGTTTTGTTATATGCACTATTATTAGTTATATTTTTAGCATTTGCCTGACATTGTTAAAGTTTAAATTGGAAGGTAAAAAATATGACAAACTTTTAACAAATTATAAAGAACGAAAAAATTATCCTGCACGGTAAAAGCTGCCGAATTATTTCGAAGTTTTACCGTACAGTTAATTTGAACCCAATTTCCAGTAGTTATTTAGGTACACACTATCTTGCGTATTCCGTTATCCTCGTCTCCCTAATCATCGTAACCTTAATGCGTCCCGGGTAGCGAAGATCGTTTTCGATCTTTTTGGCAATTTCTTTTGCAAGCTCGCGGGTTTGGTCATCACTGAGCGCTTCATTGTTAACCAAAATGCGAAGTTCACGCCCTGCCTGAATGGCAAATGATTTATCAACGCCGCTAAAACCTGTTGCGATACTTTCGAGGTTTTCCAGGCGTTTCATGTAATTATCCAGGGTTTCCTTGCGCGCGCCGGGGCGTGCTGCGGAAATTGCGTCTGCTATTTGCACAATGACAGCCTCGATGCATGTTGGTTCGATGTCGTTGTGGTGACTGCCAATGGCGTTGATAATACGCGGATCTTCGCCCATTTTACGCGCCATGTCCATGCCGATTTCGGCGTGGTTAAGGTCGGAATCCGACTCAACGCCTTTTCCGATGTCGTGTAACAGAGCGGCGCGTTTTGCAAGATCGCGGTTGCAGCCGATTTCTGCGGCAAGCATGCCCGCGATAACCGCCACTTCCCTTGAATGATGAAGCACGTTCTGCCCGTAACTCGTGCGGAAATAAAGCCGCCCAAGCGCGCGCACAGCATCCTGTTTAATATTGTGGATGCCAAGGTCAAAGAGAACCTTTTCGCCTTCTTCAAAAATCTTCTGCGAAATGTCCTTGCTTACCTTGATGACGATTTCTTCTATGCGTGCAGGATGAATCCTTCCGTCCAGAATTAACCGTTCAAGAGCGATCTTTGCAATCTCCCTGCGCACCGGATCAAAACAGGAAATTACGACCGCTTCGGGCGTGTCGTCGATGATGATATCCGCGCCCGTCAATGTTTCCAGGGTGCGGATATTGCGGCCTTCGCGGCCGATAATACGCCCTTTCATTTCGTCATTGGGAAGGGTAACCGTGGTTACCGTAACATCGCCTGTTACTTCAGTTGCCAATCGTTGAATCGTTGTTACAAGGATATCGCGGGCTCTTTTTTCTGCCGCGAGATTGGCTTCTTGCTCGATTTTGTTAATAAGCGATTGAGCATCGTGTTTTGCTTCGTTTTCCAGGTCTTGTATTATTAAAGCCTTGGCTTCTTCGGTGCTTAGCCCCGATATCCGCTCAAGTTCCGCCCTGTAACGCTGTTCCTCTTTGGAAAGCGCGTCTTCGCGCACTTGAAAAGCTTTTTCCTTCTCTGCAAAAACTTGCTCAGTCCGCTCAATTTGAGCGGTTTTCTTATCTATCGCTTCTTCTTTTACTACAACACGGCGTTCATACCGCTGCAGTTCAGCCCTGCGTTCCCGAGTCTCCCTCTCCTGCTGGTTTCTTTCACGAATTACCTGTTCTTTAGCTTCTAGAAGTATTTCCTTCTTTTTTGCTTCTGCTTCTTTAATTGCATCATGTTTTATTCGTTCTGCAAATTGCTCAGATGCCGTAAGTTGAAATCTGGCATAAAGCCATCTAATTATCCAGCCTAAGGTTAACCCGGCAAGAGGGAGGACAATCCAGAGTATTACACTCATCG
>WQSW01000102.1 GCA_009787695.1 Treponema sp. | reverse complement strand
ATATTGATCAATAAGCGAAATCACTTTATCAATCTCGGACTTGTAAGATTCATCGTTAACATACATCATGTCATAGTATTTCGAAACGATTTTATACATAACTTATTTCTCCTAAAATGTATATTATTTGATTTTTTAAATTTTGTCAACTATACTGCCCCAATTTCACATAACTACTTTTAGGTGAATTTCATTATTTTTATAAAAATAAGCTGTAGAGTGTATCCGTATAAAATCCTTTCAGAAGAATAAAAATGAAAAGAGTTGCGTAATATATCAATAAGGAAAGTAATATATGTAATAATATTTATATTTTTTCTCACAATGTGAGAATTTGTATTTGACCCCTTTTGATATTGGTTATTGCTTGTTTTTACTATGTTTTAATGCTACAATGCTGTGGTGAGGATCTTCAAAAATAAGGCTTTTCATCAATTTTCGAAAAAAGAAGGTATAGCTGATAATGAGCTTAGGGATGTTGTAAAACAGTTGGAAAATGGTCAGTATTATGCCGATTTGGGTGGTTCTGTCTACAAGATGGAATTAGCCAGAAAAGGTGAAGGCAAGCATGGAGGTTATCGATCAATTGTTGTTTTTAAGAGCGAATTTCGAACCTTTTTCATGTATGGGTTTCCTAAATCAAAGAGAGATAATATAAATGACAAGGAATTAAAAGTTTTTAAGAACAAAGCAAAGGATAATTTAGCTTTTACAGATGAATTAATTAATTTGTACATAAAGAATAAAGTTCTAATAGAAATTTTACAGGAGGAAGAAAAATGAAATATGAAAGTGATATTATGAAAGCAATGCACCAGGAAGCAGTAGCAATGTATAAAATCGGCGGTATTACAGAAGAAAGAATGCAAGAATACGATGAACTTTGTCTAAAAAATCCAAAAATAAAAAAGCAATCCTCCCCTGTTAATAATGATAAAAATAGTGTAAAATTAAAAATTGCGGGTCACGCAACAGCTTAAAATATTTTTTTAATCGGGGTTTTAACAAAACTTCAGGTTTTGATAGCCTCAATCAGCCTTAAACTTAATAAAACAAAAATTGTAAGAAAGGAAATGCAATGGATGTAGCTTATCTTTTTCGCGAAAATGGCGGAAGTACAGTGCCTTTTTATGGACGTAACGATGCGCTTTACAGGGAGCTAATCCTGCTTGGCGGCGTATGGGATGCCGCTTTTCATGGGTTTGTTTTCAATAAAACAATAGAGCCTGAAAAAGTTGCAGGCATAATTAATGTTGTCAGTATAACTGCGCCTGAACAGGGAAAAAATTACCGGCTTAATGTTATAGGGTTTTTGGAAAAACCTTGGAAAAATGACGAAAATAAAAATACTGCAGGGCAAAAAATATCTAAATGTCAATTTATTAACAGGGAACAAGAGGAAAAATTATCCGATGATTGGATTCAAAAAATCGAGGGGGAGATGCGGGCAAGAAAATACAGCGCAAAAACGCGTAATTCGTATATTTATTTTAACCGTATTCTTTGCCGCACGCTTCAAAAAACCCCTGAGGAAATCACATCAAACGATATAACGTCCTTTCTTGCGTTCATGGAAAAAAACCACAATTATTGCGCTTCTACAATAAATAACGCAATAAGCGCGTTTAAATTTTTCTACAAAAACATTATTAAAAAGAACGTTGTGGATGATCAGCAGCGGCCATTCCGCAATAAAAATCTTCCAATCGTACTTTCAAAAGAAGAAATCACAACAATCATAGAGCAAGAGAAAAACAACAAACACCGTCTGCTTTTAATGCTGATTTATTCATCGGGGCTTCGCGTCAGCGAAGTAGTCGCTCTTAAAAAAGAAGATATCGATCTTTCAAGGCAAGTGGTATTTATAAACTCGGGCAAAGGCCGAAAAGACCGTTATACCTTGTTATCGCAAAAAGCGGCGGAATTTTTAAAAGCATACTACAAAGTTTACAGAACAGAAAAATGGATTTTTCCGGGACAGGATTCAAACAAACATTTATCAATAAGATCGGCACAATCGATTTTTAGCAAAGCTGCGCGCAATGCAGGACTCATTAAAAAAGTGTCAATACATGGATTGCGTCATTCTTTTGCGACCCACCTTCTGGAAAACGGAACAGATATCAGGTATATTCAAACTCTTTTGGGTCACTCATGCCTTAAAACAACAGAACGCTACACTCATGTCGCAAAACAAAATGTGTTAAAAATCAAAAGCCCGTTTGACGAATAGCGGAAAATTATTTGCCTTTTGCACAAATAGGAAGAAAACTCTAAGGAACCGAAAACTGGAGAAAAATGGTCTTTACTCTCCATAGCGAACTATGATATAATTGTCAAAATACGCCGATTTTACAGGAATGAAACGATGGATGAGGTTTTCCAGAAATTAGAACGTTCCTTAATTGCCGAAATCTCCTTTGGGAATTTCAAATTTGAGCTTAGCAATACGCTCCTGTGCGTATGGATAGCTATGGCGCTTTTGATCATTGCAAGCCTGCTTCTTGCAAGGAAGCTGGGTCAAAGACCCGGCAAGGCACAGGTGATTCTGGAAATGCTTGTTGGATTTATCAGGGGTATGTGCCAGGATTTCATCGGCGACGAACATTACAAAAAATATGTTAATTATATAGGCACCTTGTTTTTATTCCTTTGCATGTCCAATTTGCTGTCTGTTCTTAATTTTATTCCGGGGCTTAACATTTACGCGCCTACAAAGGACATCAATGTTACAATGCCGCTTGCCATAATGACGATATCAATTGTAATTTACACTTCTTTCCGTTACAGAGGAGCAGGGGGAACTGCAAAAAGTCTTTTTGCGCCGATTCCAATGATGTTTCCGTTTAACTTGATGGAGTACGTTACAAAGCCGCTGTCTCTATGCCTTCGTCTCTTTGGAAATGTCGTGGCGGCATTCGTAATAATGGAATTAATTTTTCATACCATGGGAATAGTTGCAGCTCCGTTTTCCGCGTATTTTGATTTTTTTGACGGCATTTTACAAGCGTATATATTTGTTTTTTTAACCTGTCTTTATATAGGACAGGCGGTTGAAATGGAGGGATGACATGAACGCAGCATTGATTGGAGCGGGGATTGCGGTTTTTGCCGGGTTCGGTTCCGCGATTGGAATCGGTATCGCGGCAAGCGGCGGCTCCCGCGCCATTGCCCTAAATCCGGGAAAAGAAAAATCGATTCGCATGATTACGTTTCTTGGAATTATTATGGGAAGCGCCTG
>WQSW01000101.1 GCA_009787695.1 Treponema sp. | reverse complement strand
AAATCAAATAAACATAATGATTTAATAATTCTAATTTCTGCTACACTAATTTCCTGACCAAAAATAGGTCGTAGCTCTGAAATAGCAGTTTTGTAATTTTCTGATGTGTATAAATAACTGATACCTTCCGGATTAGCCCTACCGGAAGTTGCCTTATCCAAAGGAGGAGCATCATATTTTTCTTTATTAAATCCCCAAAAATCATCTTGATATACATTTTCAAATATTTCATTGATTTCTGGAGTTAATAATTCATTCCATGTTCCGTTTAGCATTTTAATCAATATGTCTGATTTATTTAATTGTTTAAAATACTCATTTAATTTCTTTAAGTGGTCAGGATAATCAGAAAAAGTAAAATATCTTGCACGATACAATTTTTCCCCTTTTCCTAAAGTATATGTTGCATGAGATATACAACTTTCAATTAAATCGCTTATTTTTTGGTTACTTTCTAGAAAAAAGCGATTTCCTTGTATTATTTCATCTTCAAAGCTATTCCATGTATCATTAAAATCCTCGTATTTTTTAAGATACAAATAAACAAGTAAATATTTCCATTTATTTTCATTATCAATATTATTCATCCCCCGTCCCCAGTTCCCCCCGAAAAGCACGAGCAAGAATCGCCTTTTTCATCAAATCAATCTTCTCAATAACGTCGCACAACTCCCTAGCACGCTTTTCCTTCTCAAACAAACAATCAAGAATACGAACGATTTCTTGCTGTTCAGGGAGAGAAGGAAGAAGTATTTCTGTATTTTCAATATCTTCTGCTCTTACAGAAGGAGAATTGTCTCCTTTCATGTAAGAATTAATTTTCATAATAACTTCATCATTTGTAAGAAACCTGTGTAAAAAATTTGGATTTATCTGACTAGAAGGTCTGCAAACATAAAAACCAGTAGATGCAATACAATCGGATAAGGTTTTATCAATGTATGCGATATTTTTTAAATAAGGTCTAACCATAGAAAATAATGTATCACCTTCTTGAACTTCTCTACTCGCCCTACTCGGAGCATTTTTTGTTAATAGTTCTTTTGGCGCTTTTACTTCTTGTATATCATTATTAATAGAATCAATATCAATATAACGAAAATTATTTCCTTTTGGTTTTCTTACATTCATTGGTAATAATATATTACCCAATGTTTTCTCTTCCCAACTCTCCAACTTGACCCCATTTTCCTTCCGCCATTTAGCAGTAAGCTCTCCGCTAAAAGCCTTATGAAGAATAGCAGCTTTACGAGTTTCAAAACTATCTAATGCGTTTTGAGCCAGTTCTTTAGCACGATCAAGATTCTCAAATAAATTTTCAATGTAATTAACTATTCTTTGTTGTTCAGAAAGTGGTGGAAGTGGAAAAGGCAACATTGAGTATTTAGAAATCCAAAATCTTTGATGATTTGAATGATCATATTCAACTGTTTGCATATAAAAATATATATACTTAATCATTGTACCTGTAATTGGAAACAATATCTTCATTGCAGAAGATTTCACTTTGAATGGAAAGTCAACATATTTTATATCCGTAGTAAAATCATCAAAGATTATTACTGGAGTTTTTTTATATACTCCAAATGTTTCATTGGTATAACCCAGAATAAATGATTTTCCAGCTGTTAATACAGGTGTATTAAAATTATCGTTATAATCTGTAGATTCAACAATATAATCTATTGGTTGTTCATAATCAAGAACCGAGTTAAGTCTCACCCACACCCAATTATCAGGTATTTTATAAGGTTGTTCTTCTCCAGGCACAAGCGCATTTGTTAAAATTTCATCATGGTTAAGCGAGTTTTTTTCTGTCTTTTTTTTCGCTTTCACCTTAGTTTTTGCCATCAGCGTTTACCTTTCAGGCTTTTTAATTCCTTCACAACATCCATTATAAGCCCAACTGCTTCTTCCAACTGAGCAATGATTTCTTCTCCGCTTTCTACAGGGTCTTTCAAATCGTTATAGTCCAAAACGCTGTCGTCACGAATCAAACCAAGATCAAGGCTGTCATTCTTTACCGTTATTTGCTCACGGGAAAAACAATTCCAGCGCTCATCTTTAATTTTTGTTCTGTCTTTTGCGTTATATGCTTCTTCAAAAGCAGAGAAATGGTCTTTCTTTAAGGGCGCTGTTTTGCCGAAACTTTGCATGTTTGTACGCAAATCGTAAAACCAGACTTCTTTAGTATTATTTTTTTCTGTTTTACCCCGAGTAAAAAACAAAACATTTGTTTTAACGCCCTGCGCATAGAAAATTCCTGTGGGCAGTCGTAAAATTGTATGCAAATTGCATTTATCCATTAAGTCGGCTCTAATTTTTGCGCCGTCACCGTCAGCAAATAAAACATTATCAGGTAACACAACAGCGGCACGAGCTTTACCGTTCTTCTTTAAACTGCGGTAAATGTGCTGTAAAAAATTAAGCTGTTTGTTAGAAGAAGGAAAAGTTAAATCGTCACGAGTCGCGCGCTCACCTCCCTTCTTTGTGCCAAAAGGCGGATTAGTCAATATCACGTCAAAGTCGTTCATTCGCTTTCCGTTGTTGGATAAAGTATCAGCTAACATAATTTCGCCTTCAATGCCGTGCATCATGGCATTCATCAGCGCAAGACGGTGAGTATCATGCACAAGTTCGCAGCCGGAAAATGCTTTCTTTCTTTGAAAATTCTGTTGGTCAAGAGGTAAATCAAAATATTGGTCATAACGCTCTTTTAAATATTGATCGACGGCAATTATAAAACCAAAGGTACCGCAAGCAGGGTCATTGCAGCGTTCGCCCGGTTTTGGCGCAATCAAATTTACCATTACGTCAATAAGAACACGAGGAGTAAAATACTGCCCCGCTCCCGATTTCTTTTCGTTAGCGTTCTTCTCAAGCAAACCTTCATACAAATTGCCAAGTCCTTCTTCCTTGGCTGAATACCAGTCAAGGCTGTCAATGCTTGTTATAATTTTCTCAAGATTTTTAGGTTCATCAATATTCGATTTCGCTCCTGCGAAAATCTCGCGGATACGTCCTGTGCAATTCTGCCCCAAATCGTTCAGCAATTTATAATAATACCTTTTAAGTTCAACGCCCTGCTTTTTTACAAGCTCATCCCATCGGTATTTGGCAGGAATTCCTTTACTTTTTATTGTTTCCTTCGCCATTTTCAAAAAGAGAATATATGTAAGCTCTGTAACATATTGATGATAAGTTATGCCGTCATCACGTAACACATTGCAGAGATTCCATAACTTTGC
>WQSW01000100.1 GCA_009787695.1 Treponema sp. | reverse complement strand
ACAACGCTTACAACTTATGACGAAGACCTTTGTAAAATAATTGAGCCCAATGTTTGCGGCACAAAACGCCGCTACGAAATGTTGAAAGTAATGCAGGAAAACGGCATTCAAACAATTGCGTGGCTTTGTCCTTTTTTGCCTTTTATTAACGATACGGAAGAAAATCTTCGCGGCCTTTTGGATTACTGCATTGATTCAGGCGTTTACGGCATTCTATTTTGGGGAACAGGAATGACTTTAAGGGAAGGAAGCCGCGATTACTACTATCAAAAATTGGACAAGCATTTCCCGGGACTTAAAGACATTTACATTAAAAAATACGGTAATAAATACGAAGTGACAAGCGACAATAACAACAAATTGTACAAAATGTTTTGCGATACCTGCAATAGGCACAATATTGTTTACGGTACGGATAACCTGTTTAAATACATGGGCATTTATGAAGAAAAAGAGAAGAAACAGCCGGAATTGTTTTAAAATCGACGCTTGACAAATAACATTAAATTGACATAAAATTAAATATTAGTCTTTTAACAAGAGGAATTGTTTATGCGAAAACTGTTTGTTTTTTTTATTGTTTTTTCATTGGGATTGATTGTCACAAGCTGCAATTTGGAAGTGACAAAACATTGCAGAGTTATATATGACGGTAATGGCATTACAGGCGGCGAACGGCCTGTTGATACTAACAATTACACTCCGGGACAAACAGCCATTGTTTTAGAAAATACATATGAAAAAACAGGATTTACTTTTAAACATTGGAATACCCATTGGCTTGGTACAGGCGAATCATACAATCCCGGCGAAACATTGGAAATAGGCGATCACTACTTTATTCACTTATATGCCATTTGGGAATGAGAGTAAAAATACTATAAAAGGTATAAAACCAACCGAAAAAAGGGTATCAATATAAATTATTTATTCCCTTGTACTGCACTTTCGGTTTTGACTTTAAGAATACCGCAATCGCCTTTTGCGGACACTTATTAATGCAACGATAACATATTGTGCAATTGCCTTTGGTGACAATTATTCCATTTTGATTTTCAAAATTACGCATGGGACAGATGGAGACGCACACGCCGCACTGCGCTCCCGATGTTTTACTGCTGATACAATTATCATATACCATGACCAAATTCAACGCCTTTTTTTCCCACATCGGCATGAACACTCCCTGAAAAAGACCAAGAAAACACGAAAAACCATTGAAGCCGCGCTTTTTTATTATACCGTTCCTAATATTATTACAAACTATCTGCATTTTTCTTTCAGCGTTTACAAGATATTTTTTAATTTTTTTCCCGCTCTCAATCGGCAGAATAAACAAATTATTAACGTTATTCGGCATAAGGAAATGTTCAGCATATACCACTTCCAAATAATTACGCGGAAAAATATCCGTAAACACCCTTGCGCCGTCACCGGAGAAAATCCATTGGGTGCAAAAGATAATTATTTTTTTATCTTTAAATAATTCGATATATTTGCGAACAAATTCTCTCATAATTCGCGGCACTCTGGAACCGTAAATCGGGTAACAAAAACCCACTGTCTCATGCAACGAAATCATTTGTTCAATGTTAATATTTTCTTCGATAGAGTAACAATGCGCTGACATGTCAGCGTTCGCAGTTTGATCAGCATGCATATTCATCATGCTGCAAAAAAGCTCTGCAACGTATTTTGAATTACCGGTTCCCGAGAAATACAGCATTAGCATAATTGGCTCCTTTGTGTATTGTAGCATATTACTTGACGAATGTTAACTGATAAAGTAATCTGAATCTGTGAATAACAACTCAGAAATTATCATATATCAATCTCAAGACGGAAAAACAAAAATAGATTGCCGTTTTGAAGGCGATACTCTCTGGCTCACACAGGCGCAGTTGATCGAATTATTTCAATCAAGTAAATCCAACATAAGCGAACATATTAGTCATATTCTTAATGAAGGAGAACTTTTAGAAAATTCAGTTGTTCGGAAATTCCGAACAACTGCCGCTGATGGTAAGAATTATAATGTAAACCATTATAACCTCGACATGATTCTTGCTGTCGGCTATCGCGTAAAATCACCAAGGGGCATTCAATTCCGTCAATGGGCAACTTCTGTTTTACACGAATATTTACAAAAAGGTTTTGCCATGAACGACGACTTCCTAAAAAATATGGGTGGCGGCGTTTACTGGAAAGAACTTTTAGAACGTATACGTGACATCCGTGCCAGTGAAAAAGTAATGTACTGCCAAGTTTTGGATCTTTATGCTACAAGCCTTGATTATAACGCTTCTATGCCGGAGACCCTCAAGTTTTTTAAGATCGTGCAAAATAAATTGCATTATGCCGCAAGTGGACACACAGCAAGTGAAATTATATTTGAACGAGCCAATGCAGAGCTTCCATTCATGGGATTGACGGTGTTTAAAGGGTCTCGACCTGTTAAAAGCGAAGTAACAGTCGCCAAAAATTACATGTCTGAAAAAGAGCTTTTTGCGCTGCGCAGAATGGTAAACGCTTTTTTTGATATGGCGGAACTAAAAGCGGAAATGCATGAACCAATGTATATGCGTGACTGGCTGGAAACACTGGACAAATTCTCACGCGATTTTGGTTTAGGCATTTTAGAAGACGCAGGTTCTGTCAGCCACACTGATGCTGTAGAAAAGGCATATAATGAATACGAAAAATATCATTCTTCGTTACCTGACGATTTTTCCGATGTTGAGAAAGCATATCTGGATACACTAAAGGAAATGCAGAAAAAGCTGAAAGGGAAAGATAAATCTTGAGAAAACTGCTTTTCATTATAATAATCTTAGCTTCTCTAATCATTTCCTGCGACATTCCCGCTGAAGCCAATTCTTCCACCTACATTTACGAAGGCAGATACAGCGCAACCGTTGTATACCGCGTAGAAGGAAACCTAATCTATAACGGCAGATACAGCGCCGATGTAGTCTATCGAAAAGAGAACAATTTAATTTTTCAAGGTAGATATGGCGCTGCAGTCGCCTACCGCATCGAAAATAATTTAATCTACATCGGCAGATACGGAACCGAAGTTTTCGGCAGAGTTGAGAAGGACTTGATTTATCAGGGTAGGTACGGCGCGGGGGTTATGTATAGGGTGGGGCGGTAGGAGAATATATTAGCTGTATAAATATAGTAATTACCTGACAGTCTAAAAAAATAGCGGTCATAAAGACCTCCGAATGATATAATAGTTTTACCACAAAAAATCATATTTAAGGA
>WQSW01000099.1 GCA_009787695.1 Treponema sp. | reverse complement strand
TTCCTTACTCTTGCTTTGGTTCTTCCAACCTTAACACACAGGTTGGGGTTAAATTATCTTATTGCGCAGCCAATGCATTGGATGATTTTATTTGCAGGTTTAACTTATGGTACATTTTCAGGCTTGATTATTGGCGCTTCAATTCCTATTGTTTCTTTTTTAATATCGGGTATGCCAATGCCGATGATGTTGCCTTTAATGATACCAGAACTAGCCGTTTATGGTTTATTAACAGGTTTGTTAAAAAATAAAATCACGTCATTCGGATCGGTTACAGTGGCTTTAATTGCAGGCAGAATAGTATTTTTACTTTTATTCGTAATATCAGGACGTTTAAGTGTGCCTTTCTTTGAATATGCGCAAACGACTTGGATGCCGGGTATTGTTGCGGTTATTTTACAAATTGTACTGTTGCCGTTTTTAGCGGCTCTTTATATAAGATCGGTTAAAGATTAATAAATCCAATCTATCATATACTAATTAATAATATTTTTAGTATATGATAGAAAATCTAGAGCCGTAATTAAAATTAACTTCAATCTTTTCTTGTAATTAAATAATAGGGTAGAGCTACAAATAATATACCGCCAAGCATATTGCCCAAAGTTGCAGTTAATATATTGTAAAAATATACGCTTATGCCGATTCCGTTGTTTATAAGAGAAATTGTAAGCAATGTCATGTTTGCGACACAGTGTTCAAATCCGGTTGTAACAAAAGCGAACATGCACCAGAAAATTATAATCAGCTTGCCGCTTTCGCTTTTGCAGCGAAAGGATGACCATACAGCGAGACAAACAAGTATATTACAAAGAATAGCTCTAAAAAAAAGCGGAATAAATGCGAGAGTTGTTTTTTCTGCGGCGACAGTGTTTATAAAAGCTCCAAGAGGACCAGCCTCTAATCCTGTGCCCAAAAAAACCAGAGAGATTATAATCGAACCAAGCCAATTTCCAATGTAGCAAAATATCCACAGTTTAAGCGTCTGACCTAAGTTGACGGTTTTTGAAAACAATCCCACGGACATTATAAAATTGCTGCCTGTAAATAATTCTGCTCCCGCTATAATTACAAGACTCAATGCTATACAAAATGGTACGCCCATTGCGATTCTTGCATGAGGCTGACCATCAAGCAAACTGCCGATTGTAAATGAAAGAAAAACGCCAATGCCGATAAAAACACCGGCTAACATAGAAGAGATAAAATATCCGCCGGGATTTTTATTAAAATATTCTGTTTTGGTTTTTGCTGCAGTTGCTGCTATAGAAAAATCATCTTTATACATGATCGCTCCTAATCATTTAATACTAATCCGTATTCCAAAGAACAATTTTATTATTTTCTTTTGTTTTTGCCATATCAATAACACGCTGATTCGATGAACCGCAAAATTGCAATGATACTGATTTTAATTCATGAATATACTTTCCGTCAATCAGTATATCGCTTGAAAATAATAAATCATTTACGCTGTTATCACTTTTTTCTATTAATTGCTCGTATGTGAAACCTGTATAAGTAACTATATCTAAACCAAGCTGACGCGCCGCCTGAGCGATTTGCGTTAGTTCAACAGCTTGCAAAAAAGGCTCTCCGCCTGAAAATGTTATTCCGCGGATATTTTTTTGTTTTTTTATCATACGGATAATTTCCCGCGCTGTAAATTCTTTTCCGGCGTTAATTTCCCAGCTATCGGGGTTGTGACAATGAGGGCAGCAGTGAATACAACCCTGTGTAAAAATGACATAACGCAAGCCAGGACCGTCTACTAAACTGACAGGCGTAATTCCCGATAAACGCATTCTGTGATTGTAACATTAATTAAACTTCTGGTGAATCTGCCTGTGCCGGATTTCCGCCAATTTACTGTCATTAAATCGATCAAGCGTTGACAAATATCCCGTAATTCGGCGCAGCCGGCTAATATTTTTTCCGCTGCATTTCGGACATGTATCTTCTTCGATAATACCGTTCAATCCGCAATCTCTGCAAATATCAACAGGGAAATTAATTGCGGCGTAACCCATATCCGCTTCCGCCATCGCTCTTATCAATGATTCAAACGCGTTAATATTATTTTCAGGAGCGGATTGCAATTCTACATAGGAGATATGCCCCGCGTTGCAGTATTTATGGTATACGCCTTCAATCTCAATTTTTTTCATCGCGTTTATCTGGTATTCCACAGGCACATGAAATGAATTTGTATACCATTTTTTATCCGTTATGCCTTTAATTTGCCCGTAACGCTCTGCGTCAATTTTTGTGAATTTTCCGCTTAACTGTTCCGCAGGCGTTGCGAGTAACGAGAAGTTTAATCCGTATTTTTTGGACGCTTCATCGCATTTGCGCCTCATGTGGCTTATAATCGCAACGCCGATTGCCTGCGCTTCCTGGCTTTCGCCGTGATGTTTTCCGGTTAAAGATACAAGACATTCAGCCAGTCCGATAAAACCAATGCTGAGAGTTCCGTTGCGTATAGCTTTTTCAATTGTGTCATTGTAAGATAAATCTTCGCTGTCGAGGTAAAGTTTCTGTCCCATCAAAAACGGAAAATCTTTCACTTTTAAATTTTTCTGCACATTATAACGTGTTAAAAGCTGCTCAACGCAGGTGTCAAAAATTTCATCAAGGTATTTCCAGAAAAGCGATATATCTTTTTCACCGCAATGCATTGCGCGTATACCGAGACGCGGAAGATTAATGGTTGTAAAAGAAAGGTTACCCCTTGAGTTTGTCACTTCCTGTCCGTTAATATTTGATATAACCCTTGTTCTGCAGCCCATGTACGCAACTTCCTGATCGCGGAAAGGCTTGTTAAAACTTGAGTCCTGAAATGAAAAGGAAGGAAAAAGCCTTTTGCACGCAACCTGCATACTCAATTGAAAAAGATCGTAATTGGGATCTCCTTCTTCAAAGTTCACATCTTCTTTTATTTTAAAACAGACATTCGGGAATAAAGGCGACTCACCCTTACCTAAACCTTTTTCGTAGGCGCGTAAAAAACATTCTGTGACCATTCTGCCGGCTTCGCTCGTATCGGTGCCGAAATTAATGCTGGAAAATGGAACCTGCGCGCCTGCTCTTGAATGCATGGTATTCAAGTTATAAATAAATCCTTCCATCGCCTGAAAAGTTTCTTCTTTGGTGCGTTCATACGCCACAGTTTTAATTTTTTCTTCATCGGCGGTTAAACCAAGTTCTGTTAAATTTTGGCGCAGCAGGTTTTCCTGTTTTGCTTTTTCAAGCTCGACATAAACGCCCATATCTCTGTCAAAATACGCGAAAGACTGACCTCCGTGCAT
>WQSW01000098.1 GCA_009787695.1 Treponema sp. | reverse complement strand
GGAAGATCCATTACGTTAGCTGCAATGCTCTGCCAGAACGGACTTTTTGATCCGCCGCCTGTAAGGTGAATTTCTTTCGGTTTAAAGCCAAGCGACTTAAAGCCGTCAAGACCGATTCTCATTCCGAAGATTGCGGATTCCAATGCGGCGCGCGCAAGATTTTCCTTTTTAAAGTTAGCGGCGGTGATGCCGTTAATGCTTGCTCTGCCGTTTGGAAGATTGGGTGTTCTTTCACCGTTGAAGAAAGGCAGAATCACAATGCCGTCTGCGCCGACAGGGGATTTTGCGGCCTGCGCGTCAAGGTCTTTCACATCAAGACCCATCAGCTTGCGCATTTCTTCGCTTGCAACAGTGCAGTTCATTGTGCAAAGAAGCGGAAGCCATCCGCCGCAGGACGAACAGAATGCGGCAAGGTTTCCTGTCGGGTCGATAACCGCGCTGTTTGAATATCCAAAAAGAGTGCCTGATGTGCCAAGGCTCATTGTTAAAAATCCGTCGCGTACGGCATCTGTGCCGATAGCTGCCATCATGTTGTCGCCGCCGCCTGATGAAACAATTGTTCCTTCGGTTAAACCGTAAAGATCAGCCGCCGCCTTGCTCACCCTGCCTGCAGGTTTTTCGGAAGTTGTAAGTTCGGGAAGGTATTTTTCGACTTCGGGAGAAATTAGATTGCAAATAGCCGATGACCATTTGCGTCCGCGCACATCAAAGAGGGCTGTGCCCGAAGCATCGCCGTATTCCGCCCAATATTCGCCTGTTAATAGGAAGTTAATGTAATTGTGTGGAAGAAGAATGTGCCGCAATTTTGCAAAAGCCGCCGGTTTGTGTTTTTTAAGCCACAGTACCTTTGGGGCGGTGTAGCCGGGACGCATCGGAAGCCCCGCTTTTTCGATAAGCTTTTTCTCGCCGCCTGCCGCCTTGGTAAGCTCCTCGCATTCTGCTGTTGTCGAAGTATCGCACCAAAGTTTTACGTTATAAACGGGCTTGCCCTTCTCGTCCAGCGGCACAAATCCGTGCTGCTGCCCCGAAACGCCGATAGCCGCGATGTCTTTTTTGAGATTTTTATCGATTTTCTCGAAACAGGTCTTTACGACATTGTCGTACCACTCGGCTTTTTGCTCTCTGGTGCCGTCATTTTGGGCGATAATATCCACAGGCGCCGAGGATTGGGCAATTATTTTCTTTTTATCATAATCATAAACAACGATTTTACAGCTCTGGGTTCCCAGATCGATTCCGCATACAGTTCGCATATTTACTCCCGACAACAAATTTTCTTCATTATATTGTATAATTGGCGCGTTGTCTATCGGTTTTAATATGGAAAAGAACCTTTTTTTGATTAGAGACATGGATTGCCCCGCCGAAGAACACCTCGTACGCATGAAGCTTGAGGGCATAAAAAGCATAAATAACCGGATTAGCCCGGTTTTGCAGAGGTTGAAGGTGAGGGTGTATAATTCGAGACGCAGTGCGGCACGAATTGAAAAAGGCTCATGGCTTCTTTTTTATTGATTTTTGTGTTCTTGAACCAGGTGTTTTTGCCTTATTTCTTTTAACCGTATGTTTTATATTCATTACAGCCAGATTAATTCCAAAAGTTGTTTCTGTTTCTGAAATATTTAATGAGTCACCCAAAATATCTGAAATGATTTCTCCGCTTTTTTGCATTAAAGGCTGTTTCTCTTCTTTTGTTGATTTGTTGGCTAGTTCGCCAATTGTTCTTGTCAACTCACGAATTTTTGTAAAGGTTTCAATAATTGCCAGTGTCGTCTTTGCCGCTTGAGGACTTTTGAGTATGGTTGCGAGCATATATAAACCTTTTTCGGTAAAAGCCTTAATTGGAGCAGATGAATGTTTTAGAGAACTGAACCGGTCGAAAATTTCGACCAGTTCAGACTTCTCTTTTTTATTTATAGCTATTATATAACCCTTTGGAAATTTATCCGGATTATTCCTAACCGCTTCGTTTACTCGTTTTGTCTCTACCCCATATAAAGAAGCGACATCACTATCCAATAAAACTTTCGTTTTGCGTATTTCTATAATTTTTGAATCAACATTTGTAATTTGCATATTTTATTTCTCCTTTACATATGTATAGCATAAAAATTTATTTTTAGCAAGGGGGTAGAAGTAAGTATTTTTATATATAATAATCTCATGGAACCCGAAGGTGTCTTAAAATTAAAAGGCTTCATCACTGATTTTTCCATCTGGGATGATACAATAAATATTTACGCAATTAAGTTCCATGAAAATTTTAACGTCTACCCAAATATTTTACTTGCTTCCGACGATACCTACCGAAAAATTGATCTTTACGCTCAAATGCGTCCAGACAGACTTGTAACTGCCGATGGCGAAGAAAATATATTAACAAGTAAAAATTCTTAACCCTTTTTGCAGCTTCTTCTGCGGAAATTAATTTATTACTGTTAACTAAATTCCCAAAAAGAAAAAATTAAATCATTGCTTGTAGAAAATACTAGTAAAATTTGTACAGCAATCGATGAATGTTAAAAAGTAATTGTTCAGATATTGCTTGCATAATTCACTCCACAAACAACTCTGGCACTTTCTCCAAAAAGAAAGACTTTACAACCTCAGCGTAATGTAAAGCTCTTTTCATATCATCTTCATTTATTCGCATATCTGCAGGATAGCGAGGTTGAACTCCATATTCAGTTAATATAGCACATCTTTCTTTTATTTCACTAAAGACAGCGTTTTCAGCTTCGCAAAGAGAAAGCAATTTTACTAAGTCATGTATGTATGGCGGTTCAATGCCTTTAGATATCAAAAACGCTTTTAAATATTTTTCCGTAAATTGTTGGCAATGAAAACATATTATTTCATGCGGTGCTGGCCACATGGTTTTTGCGGCATGTTGTGATAAAGCCAGATCCATATCAGCTAAATTAATCCATTGTTTAATCAATTCCTTATGCTGCATACAACAATATCCCTTCCCTTGCAATTTTTCGTTCCATGGTTGGACCGTTTTTCAGCCAAAGATATCTGCTTTTTTTTGTAACAATTAAATCAATAGCCATCGTTTGATGTTCTGCAATTGCCATTCTGATTTGGATTGCGGCTTCAATTTCCCGTATCTCAACTTCATCCTTCAGCACCACATACAAATCTAAATCGGAATCCTTGTGAGGAGTGCCGTAAGCATACGAACCAAAAAGGTAAATTTGCTCCACAGGTATTGCATTAATAATGAGTTCTTTAAGTTTATCAAGTTCTGCTTGAACTGCCGAATCCATGGCGAATTTTACCATGTATACCTTATTAAAGCAAACCACTTGCTCCGCACCTTCCTTTTTCTATATACTAGTCCTATCCACATAAAAGAGGAAAAAATGGCTAAGAAAGGACAAATTACTATCGACCGTGAGATGTGCAAGGGGTGTTATCTGTGTTTACGCGCCTGCCCGGTCAAAGTATTGGAGACGGATACCGAGATAAACTCGTCAGGAACATATCCTGCAAAAGC
>WQSW01000097.1 GCA_009787695.1 Treponema sp. | reverse complement strand
TTAAAGTGCTGTTTGGAAACCGCAAACCGGCAAGCATGGAAGGTGTAAAGTCTTTTGAAGGATCATAGTTCCGGCACTCGTTAAAATAATCATCGGCGGTATAAAAGCGGCTTATCTTTTTTCCCTGCTTGACCGTGTTAAATACTGATGTTGTTTTGTTTATTTTTTCAGTTAGTTCTTTTCGTTTTTCGGGATCAACTTCTTTGGAAAACAGCCCGTACATTTCCGCAAGCCTTGCCGCCGCTTCATTCATGGTGTTTTCTTCGCTTGCTTTTTCCTGTGCGTTTGTTAAATCGGCAAGTTCTTTTTTTATGTCAATGTTGTGTTGTTCTGCAAATGTAAGAATAACAGGCATCACTTCCGGGGCTTGCCCGATTGCTCTTGCCGCATTGTTTATCGTGTCGGCTGTTGGATTGTTTCCCGCAAGTTCAAAAAACTGTTTTAATTTTGCTATGTCCATTTACGCCGCCCTGTTATCCCTGAATACGGATAAGATTGTATTTTCCGTGTCGCTGTCATTTCCGAAAATATTTTGATTGGCTTTCACATAGGCAAGGGTATCAGCCCCGGAGAATTTACACCGGCAAGCCCTCCCTGCAAATGACACCTGCCGATCATGGTTCCCTGCGTATGCTGTAACCGCTTCTTGTGCTAGATCGTCAAGGGTGATACGCGATTGCGTAAACTGTGTATCCGCTGCGGCGCGTGTCCGGGGCTTCTGTTTTTGGCGTTCCTCTTTTTCACATTCTTTTTTCCGTTTTGCTGTCTCGATTGCATCAATGATCAATCCGTAAAGCGGCGGCGCGTCTTTTAATTCCCCGTGAAGAATATACTCGCCGTTTTCCCTGCGGCTTCCCGGACAGATAAGCTGCCATTCTTTCACCTCAACACATGGGGCAAGTTCTCTTAATTTCAATTCCGGTCCCTCATAACGGAAATATAAATGAAAGCCGCCTGTCGGTGTTTGCACATAACAAGGGAATGATCCGGGTAATTCTTGAAGCTCTGCCGGTAATGTTTCGCGGGGAAACAGGCGGTAAAAGTTTTGAAGGCCGTCAGGCTTGTCGGGTTTGCGGTCTATGTCTAGGGCAAGAAATTGACCATGTATAAACGCCTTAAAACGCCGCTTCCCTTGATTCCATAAGTCTGCTATTTCCTGTAAGTCTGTCGTGTATGCTGCGGGATCGTTGTCTTTTGAATTTACAAAAAAGAATTTAATCCCTATCCCTGATGCTATTGTATGTTTTATCGCTGCTGATCTTGTGAATACTGTTGTATTTGTTTCCGTGTTTACCGGCGTTTCATTTATTGCGAGGCTGTTCAATAATTCTTTAATCGCTGTATTGCATTTTGCCATTGCCGTTGTAATGTCCACGGCTTCTAGCGGCGGTGTTTTTCGCATAGCCCCGGAAGTGTCGCGGCTGTGATGATTGCCTCTGTAGATTGCTTCCAGTTCTCCCCGCGTAAAATGCGTAGCACTTTCGGGTGTGCTTCCTCCGTTAAGGTAGGAGTTCATACGACTGTAAACAAAATCGGCGATCACTGGTAGCCTCTTTTAAAGTTCGCTCTCAATATCCAGAGGTTTCATTTGCGATAAATCAAAATCTTCGCAAG
This sequence comes from Treponema sp., assembly GCA_009787695.1. GTDB lineage: Bacteria > Spirochaetota > Spirochaetia > Treponematales > Breznakiellaceae > WQXQ01. Next base: position 1,933 of record WQSW01000097.1, on the reverse strand, counting down.
GCTTTATTTCCCGTTTTATTTTAGGCTGATAGTGTTCAAGGGGTGCGATCATTCTGTTTGTCAAAAGGTATGTATATGCCGGATCAACAGGTATTAAAAAAGGATTTTGAAAGTCTTTGGTTTTAGTAAAATCAAGGGAGATTTTAAATGCTTCATCTTTGTGCGGCGTTACATAGCCCGATCCGTCTCCTTCGTTGTTTGTGTCAAAGTTTATTATAAATAAATCGCATCCTGTATTTGTTTGTATTTCTTCATCTTCTGTAAAGAAATACCCTCTCACTTCCTCTCGCCCGTCATTCTTGTAATGAATTGAATAACAGAAAAGAAATAGATCGTATCTATTCCCCCATTCCTGTAAGTCAAATACTTTTGAAACATAAAGCCGATCTTCCCTTTCTTCTGTCGTTTCGTTTTTCATGGTTTACTCCTCCGCTGTATGCGGCTGTTTATATCCCCATGCCATACGGCGCGGGTAGTTACCGTGTAACCTGTTATATTTACCGGCATGAGGTTTTATAATTGCGTGATTGTTTCCGAAACAGGAATATGCTATATTGTTTGCATAACCGTTTTATAAGCCCCGGAAACATCTGCCCAGATGCCGGGGCTATTATTTTCTTTTCTCCCTTCCCTTGATCTTAAAGGGTATTTTTTTATAGCGGCTTTTGTGCGGATTGATACAAATAATTTCAAACCCTTTCCCATAACGGAATTCTCTAAGTCTACGGCTCACGGTGTCAGCATGATTATGCTTAGACGGCGGGTAAGCCTTAAATACATCGCGCTTTAAGTCCCAAAGACCGAATTCAAATTCCATCGGGTATTTTTCCAGCAGCACCCGCACCGCTTCGCTCATGGAAGTGATGTCTTTCATGCCGTCCCTCCAGCTTTTGCCTTTTTGCGCGGCTTTGGTTTTTGCGCTGCGTTAAGGATTGCGGATGCGCGGTCTGAATTGTTGCCTACTTGGTTACGGTAAAGGTATTTTTCCAGATCGGATATTTTGAATACCAGTTTTTTCCCGCCGGGCCGGTAGCCTGTTAATTTTTTGTAGTGTACAAGGTTGTAAACATAACTGACTTTCAAGCCCATGAATTCCGCGGCTGCCTGGACATTAAGCGGCTTTTGTGTTTCGTTCATTTTATCCCCCTATGAAGTGGTTTATAGTGGGATTGTGATGTATGTTTTGTTATTCTCTATACCGGAATTATACCGAAACTATACCGGATTTATCTGTTTTTTTAAATTTATTCTTGGATTCCCATTCTTCTCTTATTTGTTGTCTTTTTGTCTCTCTTGCATCCCGATAATAACGCTTTATTGTTTCTGGATCCAGTGAACAGTGAATAAAGGTAAAATAGTTATCCTGTGTTAAATAAGTATCGTATTCATTATTTACAAGCCAAATTACGAAACTCCTGTCATTTCCGCACGTTGGCCGATATTTTCCTTCAATAGGTATTGCCTCAAGCTGTAACAATCCGATTAATTTCTGAATTATTGTAAGCGGCTGCTCCGTTAATACTTCTAATACTTCTTTTATTATTCTGTCGTTTTCTTCTTTAATAAATTTCTTCAGTTCTTCATATTCATTATAACGAGATTGTAAATTATCAACTGGTAGGGTTCATTTTTTCACGAGATAAATCCAGCCTTTTTAAAATCATTTCTCATTTCTTCAAGCGACTTTTCTAGAATTGCATTCTTTTTTTTATCAGTAGAGTAACTTATTGCCTGGAATGTCAGCAACTCAAGCAGTGGAAAGTTATTCTCTATTATTCTTTTTGCATTAATGATTTGAGAAATATCATAGCTATGTGCTTCTTTTAATTTTACAGTAATTTCTTCTATTTGTTCTTTATCTGAAAGTTTTTTGATTTCCTGTAAATACTCAAGGATAAATTCCTTTATTATTTGGTTATATTGTACCACCGTA
>WQSW01000096.1 GCA_009787695.1 Treponema sp. | reverse complement strand
AAAAAAATTATTATTTTTTGCACTCAATGGATATTCTCAGGTGACGGCGCGAGAGTGTTTACAGATATGTTTGCGCATAACTATGTAAATGTGATTTATGCGGAACATTTTTTNATGCCAAATAACGTAAATAATTTGTCTTTTTTACCGATTGCAGACGAGAAAAAAATTAAAAAATATCTNATGAGAGCTGAATCAAAAATGCAGATTGTTTGTAATAANATCAATAACGGTATTATNAAAAAACGCGGATTTAATATTTTTTCTCGTTTTCTTGGATTGTTTCAAGGTGTTTTTATGCCTATATGGGAAAAAAAGGCTTTGGATTTGGTCAGGGTATATAATGAATGTACTTGCAGCGATGCTTCCGTCATGAAATGCAGTTTATGCGTTTCAATTTGTCCGATGCGTAACTTTGAAAACCAAAATGGAAAAATTATTACCAAAGGAAATTGTACCATTTGTTATAGGTGTATTAACAAATGCCCCAAAAAAGCTATTGCGGTTTTTTTACCGGCAAAACCGAAAGTGCAATATAGCGGATTAAAGTGATAAAAAGAAATGTAAAGAAACAACTGTTGTCACAATCTGATCTTAATGATTGGGGTTTTTTATTTACCTGCCGTGTCTTTTTAATAAAATTTCATTTTTAATTACAGAAAATTTACCTTAATTAAACCAAGTTTCCCTATTCTTTTTTTGTAAAATCGTCTACAGTATAGAAGTATTTTCCAAAGAGGTTGGTAATAATGAATGGCAGTTTTTTCTTTCCGGCTGATAAATTTCCCGAACTTGCAAAGTTTCTGGTGTCAGCAGAGAAATACTAACAATCTGACCATGATTTATGCCTTGAGAATTTAACTCTTTTCGCTGAAGGTATAGTAGACTATTTATTTAAAATTGATGATAACCCCACGCCTTCTAAAATAGAAAATCCGTTCAGCAGAAAAATGATAAAACTGAGAAACGAAGGGATTTTAGCTCCAGAGATTTGCGATATTATTAATTTACTTAAAACAAAACGAAGCGATGCCGATTGCAATGTACTTATTGGATTGGCTTATACATTGGCAAAATGGTTTGTGAATGTTAATGAAGCTGAGTATAAAAATTTTACGGCTGTAGCTGCGAGAGCTATTAAATACGCCAATAATTTGAATCTTTCAGAGAAAGAAACTCGTTTTATCATTGATGATCAGCTGCGTAAGGTGGGCTGGGAAGTTGACAGTGAAAATTTAAAATATGACAAAGGCACTCGCCCTCAGATAGGAAAAAACATGGCTATTGCTGAATGGCCGACAGATTCTGTTGTTTGTAAATTCGGCAAAGCCGATTATGCGCTTTTTATCGATCTTCATCTGGTTGGTATTGTGGAAGCAAAGGCGGCTAATAAAGATGTTTCGGCGGTTATTGATAATCAATGCCGTGAATACAGTATTGGTATCCGCAAGGAAGACGCTTCTTTTCTGATTGACACATGGGGCGATTATAAAGTGCCGTTTTTATTTGCAACTAACGGCAGGCGTTATCAAAAACAATATGAGACAAAATCCGGTATTTGGTTTCGTGATGTCAGAATAGATACAAACATACCAAAAGCTTTGCAAGGTTGGATAAGCCCTGAAGGTTTGCGTGATATGCTTGAAAAGGATATTAATAACGCAAATATTGAACTTTGTAACACTTCGTATGACTTACTGCGTGATAATGACGGGCTTAATCTTCGTCCGTATCAGATTGAAGCGATAGAAAAGGCAGAAGCCGCAATCGTACAAGGCAGGCAGACTGTACTGCTTGCAATGGCGACAGGAACAGGTAAGACAAGAACTGTTCTTGGAATGATTTACAGGTTTTTGGAATCAAAGCGGTTTAAGAGAATTTTATTTTTGGTGGACAGAAATACATTGGGTGAGCAGGCGCAGGATGTTTTCCATGATGTAAGAAATGAGGATTTAATGCCTATTGATAAAATTTACGAGGTTAAGAAACTTGAAGATAAAGCAATTGAAAAGGAAACAAAAATTCATGTAGCGACCGTTCAAAGTCTTGTTAAAAGAATTCTTTATAATGACGAAGACTCGATGCCTGCAGTTACAGATTATGATTTGATTATTATTGACGAAGCTCATCGCGGATATATTCTTGATAAGGAAATGAGCGACGATGAACAGCTTTACCGCGATCAGCTTGATTTTATCAGTAAATATCGAACTGTAATTGAATATTTTGACGCTGTAAAGGTCGCTTTGACTGCGACTCCGGCACTGCATACAACCAATATTTTCGGCGAACCTGTTTTTAATTACAATTATCGGCGTGCGGTAGTTGAAGGATATTTGGTGGATCATGACGCTCCTCATGAAATAAAAACAAAGCTTCGCAATGAAGGGATAACTTACAAACAGGGTGAAACGATTGCTATTTTGGATCCAATCAGTGGAGAAATTACCAATAATGCTGTATTAGAAGACGAGCTAAAGTTTGATATTGAGAATTTTAACAGGCAGGTAATCACTGAAAATTTTAATAGAACGGTTTTTGAAGAAATAACTCAGTATATCAATCCTGAGGGAGAGGGTAAAACTCTTATCTATGCGGTAGATGATGATCATGCAGACTTAATCGTAAAAATTATAAGAGAAATTTATAAGGAAAAAGGAATTCCAAGCGATGCGATTATGAAGATCACAGGAAGTGTAGGCGGAGGAAATCCAAAGAAAGTTTCGGAAGTGGTTAAGAGGTTCAAGAATGAAACGCACCCGAATATCGCCGTAACTGTTGATTTACTTACAACCGGGATTGATGTTCCTGAAATTACGACGCTGGTTTTTATGCGAAGGGTAAAGTCCCGAATTCTTTTTGAGCAGATGCTTGGGCGTGCCACTCGTCTTTGTCCTGAAATAAATAAAACGCATTTTGAGATTTATGATCCCGTCGGTGTTTATGAATCAATTTTACCTATGAGTGATATGAAACCGGTTGCGCCGAATGAGTCTGCGACATTTACCGATTTATTAAAAGGATTGGAAGTTCTTGATACCGATCAAAAAATAAAGAATCAAATTTATATGATTATTGCAAAGATTCAACGAAGAAAACGAAGACTTACAGATATGGCTAAATCCAAATTTATTTATCAAAGCGGCGGGCTTGATCCGTCACAATTTATTGAGAAACTCAGCAAGTTGAAAACTGACGAAGCGAAAGAGTTACTGCTAAATTGCGCAGAGTTATTTAATATTCTGGAAGAAGGTAAGCTGCCAAGTGATGAAGTGAAAGTAGTTTCTGAAAAACCTGATGAGTTTGTTTCCCATACACGAGGATTCGGTGATGGAAAATCTCCGCAGGATTATCTGGACGAATTCGCCGAGTTTATAAAGAATAAAAGGAATGAAATAAAGGCTCTGGAAGTTGTCTGCACACGCCCTCGTGAGCTGACACGGGAAAGCCTAAAGAGCTTAAAAATGGAACTTGACAAGCATTGTTTTACGGATAAAATGTTAAACACCGCATGGAAAGAATTAAAAAATGAAGACATTGGAGCAGATATTATAAGTTTTATAAGGCGTTATGCGCTAGGTTCAG
>WQSW01000095.1 GCA_009787695.1 Treponema sp. | reverse complement strand
CGCCTGTGCAACTTCCCCCGCGTCTCCTTCTCTTTCTTCCGAACCGGCCCCTAAGCCGGTTCTTTTCTCTCCCCTTCCCTAATGCCCGCTTCTTTTCAAAACCGGGCTTGTTGCCAAATATCATGGGACGCAAAGCCCCCGTCCCGCGTTTACAAAAATTTTAACGCGAGTTTTTAAAGATACATCTCCTTTTACGCTTTGTCAAGCGTTTTGATAAAAATCCTTACAGATTTTTACTTAAGGAAATAACCTGTTTTCGTGTGTTATTAACGCATGGTTTTGCACCTTAAAAACAAAGGCGCGCGTTTTTCAAAGATGCCTCTTTGAAGAATAAACCCGATAAATCCCGGTAATTTGATATCCTGCAAATAAATCTAATTATTTTCAATATCTTTGTCAAGCTCTGATGATAAAAAATAAAGAAATTTTCTGCTGCAGAAAACTAAACAAATGAAGCTGACAGGGTTTGTACAAACTGAACCGCTAAACCGACAACGACCGGAATAACAATATTATCATAATCCTTTAACGGTAAGGCTTCTGCAATCATTGCGGTAAAAGCCGCCGTTAAGGCAATATGCAAACTGCCGGAAACCGCATAAGCGCTGGCAAAAACAACGGTAAAACAGGCAATAGAGCCTTCGATGCTTTTTCCGCGAAGAAAAGCGGGGCGTAATTTACCGATGAACTTACCTGCCAAGCTGGCGATTCCGTCACCAAAGGCAAGGGCATAAATAGCGATGGCGGCGGCAGAAGACGGATATAATAATAATGCAAGCATCGCGCCGAAGCCTAAGGTAACAGGCCCCATAACAAAGCGCCCCATATCACGGGGTCTTGAAGCCATGTTAGTTAAAGCCGAAATAACGGGAACTTTTACACCGGAAAGGCGTAAATATTCCATCAATGTATAACCTAAAGTCCCAATCATAAGTAAAAACACTGCTGCGGTTTTATTTAATGCTGCAATTGACGGGACAAGGGCGATGAGGAAATGAATGGATTTTCTGACTATCTCGGTAGATACATCATGAAACCCTTTCCCCGCAACAACGCTGTTTGTGTGAGTAGAAATTGATTGTAATGATGTCATCGTCTTATACATACTATTTATCCAGCAAAAACCATGCCAAGCAAGCATAATTTATATCGATATAGTGTAAGTCTATATATAATATAGAGTTAGATAAGTTTATCAATCAATGTATTGATTAGAAACTACCTAAATCTTGTATAAAATAATATACATATGTTATATAAAAATACTAATTAAATTATAAATTTACTTTTGTATCTGTGCAAGTGTTAAATTTCATATTTTTTTTAACGCAGCGAGCGCATTCTGTAAAACAGAACGGGGACATGCAACATTCATCCGTTGAAAACCGTTTCCCCCTTTTCCGAACATAACACCGTCATTCAGCCATAACTTGCACTTTTCTGTAATTGCCGAAACTAATTCGCTCGCGGAAAGCCCAAGCCCCGAACAATCAAGCCATGCAAGATATGTCCCTTCCGGTTTTACAAGTTTGATTTTTGGAATATTCGTTTTTAAAAAATTATCTAAAAGCGACATATTTCCGTTTAGATAATCGATCAATTCATCGAGCCAATCTGCCCCGTCATTATATGCGGCTTCGCAGGAAATAATTCCCATTATATTAGACTGGCTCAAACCGCAGCTTTCATACTCTTTTTTAAAAAGAGCGCGTAACTTTTCATTGGAAATAAAAATATTTGCATGATGCAAACCTGCAAGATTAAAAGTTTTAGAAGGGGATGTGCACGTAACAGTAATATTTGCAAACCGCTCATCAAGAGCTGCGAATACTAGATGTTTGTTAGGTGAAAACACAATATCCTGATGGATTTCATCGGAGATGACGATAACACCGTATCGCAGGCAGAGCTCGCCCATACGAAGGAGTTCTTCTCGTTTCCATACCCTGCCGGCAGGGTTATGCGGATTGCATAAAATAAAAAGTTTTGCTTCTTTTATTTTTTTTTCAAAATCATCAAAGTCTATTGTGTAATAATCGTTTTTATAGACAAGCTCATTGACAAGCAATGTGCGCTCTGCATTTTTTACAGAAGAGCTAAACGGATAATAAACAGGCTGTTGGATAAGAACTGCGTCTCCCGGTTTTGTAAAAGCGCGGACGGCGAGAAATAAAGCGTTTACAACTCCGGGAGTTATAAAAAGCCAATTTTTTTCCGTGTTCCATTCAAAGCGGTTTTTATACCAGCTCTGCACGGCGGAAAAATAAGACGCGCCCGGCTCAGAGTAACCGAAAATCCCGTGCTGAGAGCGGGTAATCAGCGCGTCCAGCACACAGGGAGGGGCAGCAAAATCCATATCTGCAACCCACATGGGCAGCACATCATCGGGCTTTCCTCTTGATGCCGGATCAAATTTAATACTGTAAGTGTTTTTTCTTTCTATAACAGTATTAAAATCGTATTTCATTTACCGCCGCTCATCGGGTTTGCGTCAATTGCTTGTTTTAAATCATTGATAATATCATCCGCCGCTTCAAGACCGACCGACAGGCGCAGCAAACAACCGTTAATACCACGCGCTTCACGCTCATTCTGCGGAAGATCAGCGTGAGTTTGCAAAAGAGGGTATGTGATAAGGCTTTCCGCTCCGCCAAGACTTTCTGCATATTTAATTATTTTTACATTTTCTAAAATCGATTTTGCCGTTTGCTCGTCATTAACAGAAAAGGAAATCATTCCGCCGAAACCGCTAGCCTGACGGCAGGATATTTCATAATCAGGATGATCCTTTAAACCTATGAAAAAAACTTTTTTTATTTTATTTTGATCTGTAAGCCATTTTGCGACAAGCAATGCCGTTTTATTATGACGCTCCATCCGCAAAGCAAGAGTTTTAATTCCGCGTATGATTAAAAAACTGTCAAAAGGCGAAAGACAGCCGCCCGTTGTTTTTGCAAGAAAGCGCAATTTTTCCGCCAATCCGCAAACACTGTTTGCGCTTTCTTTAACAGTCAGCAATCCTGCAAGCGTGTCGTTATGACCGCCGAGATATTTTGTCCCGCTATGAAGAACAATATTTGCACCTAACGCCAGCGGCTTTTGAAAAATTGGGGTTAAAAAAGTATTATCAACAATTAAAAGAAGATTTTTCTCTTGAGTGATTTTTGATACCGCCTCAATATCAACCACATTCATCATCGGATTAGTCGGAGTTTCAATAAAAACCGCTTTTGTATCAGGATTAATTTTCGCAGATATTTCTTCCGCACTTGTTGCATAAGAAAACTTTATCCCGTTTTTTTCCGAGATGTGAGTAAAAAAGCGGAAAGTGCCGCCGTATAAATCATAAGAAGCAACGATATGATCGCCCGGTGAAAATAATTCCATGAGAACGCTAACCGCCGCCATGCCGGATGAAAACGCTATCGTCTCCGAACCGCCTTCAAGCGCTGTTACGATATGTTCAAGATGTTCCTTTGTCGGATTTTGACTGCGTGAATAATCAAAACCCGTACTCTGCCCGACACCGGGGTGGGCAAAGGTTGAGGATGCAAAAATAGGAACGGAAACTGCACCGGTTATGTCGTATTTTTTTTCACAGCCATGTATGCAGAGCGTGCTTATGTCCATAACTGA
>WQSW01000094.1 GCA_009787695.1 Treponema sp. | reverse complement strand
TGTTCTTCGTATTTGGGATATTCAATAGCGGCAAGGAGTTTTAATTCAGCGTCAAAGTGGTATTGGACATATTTGACCATTTTACTCATAGCGTCTTTAAACTTGCTTTCCAGCTCGCTGTCAGCGGCAAAACAGGCGGCGTAAAGTTTGTTTGTAAGGATAATAAGTTCCTTATGCTGCTCGTCTATTAGATCTATACCTGTCGAATATTTCTTTTCCCAAAGGACTATTTCGTTATTCATGAGTAGATTATACCATGAATCATAAAAATTTGCAAATAATTACAGTTCTTTTGCTCCGAATTTCTTACCGCAATTTGGATTATTGCATTTGTACACGCCATCCTCACCCTGCACTTTTTCGATGTTTGTGCTTGTACAATACGGACAGTAAGTAACAACATCAAAAACGCAGCCCATAACAAAAATGCTGATAAGAGCGATTATAATAACAACAGTAATTTTTTTCATATTGGTTCTCCTTAATTGCTCACGGTACAATACCCGCGCCGAATTTTTTGCCGCATTCGCTATTAGTGCATTGATATGTAATAATAGTCTGACCTGTTGCCGTATCGTATGTTGAAATTTCCCTAATGCCTGCTTGTCCGCAGAACGGGCAATATGTTACCGAGTCTCTGGCACAGGAAAAAATCGCAAGGCATGTTATGAATACTAAAAGAAGGACTCCCGCAATTTTAAAAATTGATGATTTTCTCATTGTCATTTTAATAGCCTCCTGATATTATTATACACCTCATTCCGTAAAAAACAAAAGAAAAATATTAATTATCGAAAATTTCTACATTTCGCAGCTTTTAATAAATTTAGTCATTTTAATGTCGTCAACTTTAATATGAGTGATCAGCCATTCGCCGACTGCTGTGCTTATATTTACGATAAGATCCTCACTGGAACCCTCTGTATTAAGCTGATTTGTAAAATCGCTTACAGTCTCTTTGAAAGTATCGTGGCATTGCTTGTGATAATTGTATTCGGGGTAATTGCTTTTTTTCATGAGAACTTCTTCAGTTGTAAAATGCATAATCGTATATTTGCCAAGGAATTCAAGCGTTTTTATTATACTCTCTGCACCCTTATTGTTATGGTAAGCGTCAACAAATCCATTCAATGTATCAAATAATTGTTTATGCTGTTCGTCAATTTCTTCGTAGCCGGTTTCAAGCGTTTTATTCCACAAATATGCCATAATCGCACCTCTTTTTTTATTTTATGCTTAATTATGCCATCGTTTTAAGCATTTTTCAAGCATTGATTTTACAGGTATCCTGTCCCCTCTTCCCAAAAATCATCGATTTTGGTACAATTTCGGCAACTACTACAAATAAGAGGATAAAAATGATTCGATGCGGAGATATAACAAAAGGAACCTGTTTATTGCAGAAAGGTCAGCCATATCTTGTTGTTGAAAGGGAATTTCATACCCCGGGAAAAGGGACCGCTATTGCGCGAATAAAAATGAAAAGTATTAAAGACGGTTCTGTCTTAAGCCTTACCATTCCTACACAGCAGGAAGTTGAAGACGCGGAGGTCGATATCCGCACCTGTCAGTATCAATACAGCGATCAGGATAATTATCACTTTATGGATAGTGAATCATTTGATCAGCATGAAGTGCCTATCAACGATAACCCAGACAAGAAGTTATACCTTCAGGAAGGAAGTTCTTACCAGATTACAATTTTTGACGGGAAAGTTATCGATATTCAAATACCTTACAAGGTTGTATTTACCGTAGCGGAAAGCGAGAATTACATAAAAGGTGATACCGCGACAGGTGCTACAAAACCGATTAAGACAGAAACAGGGCTTACAGTCCGCGTGCCGCTTTTTATCAAACAGGATGAAAAAATTCTTGTTAATACAGAAACTAACGAGTATCTTGAACGGGTCAATTCATGAGTGAAAAACTTGCGTTATTGGGAGATGAAGCTGTCGCGCTCGGCAGTATTCACGCGGGAATCAGCGCGGCTTACGGTTATCCGGGAACCCCGTCCACAGAGATTTTACAGTATTTAATTAACAATTATAAAAAGGAAGGCGCGCCTGTTGCCCGCTGGTGTTCAAATGAAAAAACCGCGTTTGAAGCTGCGTTGGGCGTTTCCTTCGCGGGAAGGCGATCCATCGTTACGATGAAACATGTCGGCTTAAATGTCGCTGCAGACCCGTTTGTAAATTCCGCGCTTTTAAAAATTAAAGGCGGACTTGTTATCGCTGTTGCGGATGATCCGGGGATGCACAGCTCCCAGAATGAACAGGATTCGCGTTTTTACGCGGACTTCGCAATGGTACCATGCCTTGAACCGCGAAACCAGCAGGAAGCATACAACATGACGCGCGAAGCTTTTGAAGTTTCCGAACGTTTTAATATACCTGTGATTCTGCGCCTTGTTACGCGCCTTGCTCACGCCAGAGCCGCAGTTGAACCGGGACAGGGAAAAAATCAAAATAATGTTTCCAAGACTCAGGACAAGGGTTCGTGGATGCTGCTGCCTTCTTTCGCGCGCAAAAATTACGAAGCGCTTTTAGACAAACAAAAATTACTTGAAGACTGGTCGTGTCAGCATCCTGTTAATAAATTAAGCGGCGCAAAAAGCGATTTGGCGGTTATTACATCCGGTCTTGGCGGCAACTACTACGAAGAAAACCTTGAAGATTTTATAGCACTGCGTAAAAAAGCGGGCAAAGGCGCTCCTGTTCATCTGCATATCGGCGCGTATCCGTTACCTGAAAAGAAAATACGAAAACTCTATGATGAAGCTGATGAAATAATTATTATCGAAGAAGGCCAGCCCTTTATCGCGAAAAAAGTTTTCGGTCTTACGGGTGCCGATATTAAGCCTGTTATTAAAACGGGAGAACTTGATCCTGACAATGTAAGAAAAGTTCTGGGCCTTGAACCAAGGAAAAGCATCAGTGTAAAAACTGACGCGTCTGCACTGCCCGCAAGACCGCCTGTACTTTGTCAGGGATGCCCTCACACCGACAGCTACAACTCTATTAATAAAGCTGTTGCCGCGCTTGACCCAAAACCAGGACACCCCGATGTCGGAATCACTTCTGATATCGGCTGTTATTCACTGGGAGCTGCGCCTCCTCTTTCTGCAATCGAAACCATTGTCTGCATGGGTGCCTGTGTCGGCATGGCAAAAGGCGCGTCCGACGCAGGTCTTAAATACTCTCTTGCCGTTATCGGCGATTCAACTTTTATCCATTCAGGCATTACACCGCTGATTGACGCTGTAGAAGCTGATGTCCCCATGACGCTTATCATTCTGGATAATTCAAGCGTCGCGATGACAGGCTGCCAGCCCACGATTGTACCTTCGGATAAACTTAAAAACCTTATTTTAGGCTGCGGAGTTAAACCTGAGCATGTCATTGAACTGGACGCCAGACCTAATCTTGTTGATGATAATGCGGCTAAGCTTAAAGTTGAAATTGAGCACAAGGGGCTTTCTGTTGTTATTTTTAAACGTGAATGTCTGGAAGCGATACGCAAGAATAAGAAGTAAATTTTTATTTTGTAGGTGATTGATATCTTTTTCATTTAAATACCTCTCTGTACAAGCAGGGCAGGGGGCGCGGCGGCGCCGGACAAAACCTTGGCGAGAATTCGCCTGCGGAGCCATTAAGCATCTAAAATGAAGTAATATTATTTTACTAAGAAAGATGTGCGCATTTTAGATGCTTAACTTTTTATACCTCTGAGGGCCGTTGCTTTATTTACAAGTCTCCTCCTGCGAAGAACCGCCAAAAATGGTTTTGCCCGGCGCCGCCGCGCCCCCTGCTCTGCTTGTACA
>WQSW01000093.1 GCA_009787695.1 Treponema sp. | reverse complement strand
GGAGAGTTATTTTCAAAGTGCGATAAATTAATCATTATCAGTCAGAATTGTTACGGCGGATTCAGTCCGTTTGTTAAAAATGTTATGGATAGAAGCGTTTGTCCTTATATTTTGCCGTATTTTGAAACCGATAAAGGGGAGACGCGGCATCCAAGAAGATATAAAAACAAAATAGAATATTCTGTACATTTTTATGGAAAAAATTCAGAAAATGAAAAACAAACAGCGGAAAAATTAATAAATAAAATTGCGCAGAAAAATAATAAAAAAGTATGCTTTTATAATTCACTTGAAGAAATTAAAGAGGTATAATTATGAAAATCAGCATTATTAACGGAAGTCAGAAAACAGGCGAATCAAATACAGAATGCATTATAGAAAGATTAAAAAGTTTTATAAACAAATCAAATGAAATAAATATTTATTGTTGCGGCAAGAAACAATTAACAAGTGAAATGTTTGACAAAATAATTATGGGCGACGTAATTGTCTTAATGTTCCCGCTTTTTGTGCATTCCTTGCCGTCCAATACGCTGAAAATGATGATCGAATTGGAAAATCAGATTAAGAATCAAAATAAAAAAGACCTGATAATTTATACAATCGCAAACAACGGATTTTATGAAGGCTGTCAGAACAACATCGCATTTGAAATAATAAAAAACTGGTGCCAACATTCCGGCGTTAAATTCGGCGGAGGGATTGGACAGGGCGGCGGAGAAATGCTCGTGCGCACTAAACATTTTCCGCAGGAAAGGGATTTATTTAAGAGCCTTACTTGCGCATTACAATTAATGGCGCAAAACATGGAAACAAAAAAACCGATGGAGGTTCAATATTTAACTTCTAATTTTCCGAAATTTTTATGGAAATTCATGGCTGTTCGTAATTGGAACAATGTAGCAAAAAGCAACGGATTAACCAAAAAAGACGTATTAAAAAGATTATGAACAAACAAAGGGTTTTTATAACCGGAGTAACAGGCGCAATGGGGTTTCCCGCATTGAAAAATCTGTTACTCGATTTAAGTGAAATTGATCTTGTAGCGCTTGTTTGTCCGTCTAAAGAAAATGAAAAAATAATAAAACCGTTTTTAAAAATTGCAGGTTTTACTGTAGTATGGGGCGATTTATTAAATTATGACGATATAAAAAAATGTGTTGATAACGCTGATATGGTGCTTCATATTGGCGGACTTGTATCGCCTAAGGCGGATAATAACCCCGAACTTACAATGGATATTAACGTAGGTTCCGCCGTAAAAATTGTTAAAGCTATCAAAGAATTGAATCAAACTGAAAAAACCCGCCTTGTATACATTTGTTCGATTGCCGCCACAGGCGATCGCATGCCGCCTATTCACTGGGGAAGGGTAGGCGATCCAATTAAACCTTCATTTTTTGATTATTACGCGATGAGCAAAATCGAAGCGGAAAGATACATTGTCGAATCGGGTCTTCCTTATTGGGTAAGTCTTCGTCAGACGGGAATAATTGGTCCTTCAATGGCGGATATCGAAGATGCGATAATGTTTCATCAGTGTTTGGATAATGTTTTGGAGTACGCGTCCGACCGCGACTCGGCTGTAATGCTGCGTAATCTTTGCAGAAAAGAACGCAAGAACGAATTGGGCGGTAATTTTTGGGGTCATATTTTTAACATTGGCGGCGGAGAAAGCTGCCGCGTAAGCGCGTATAATCTTTATAAAAAACTTTTTGGTATGATTGGCATTAATAATCTTTCTTATGTAATGGAATCGAAATGGAGCGCGCTTAGGAATTTTCACGGTCAGTACTATCTTGATTCTGATAAATTAAACGATATTCTGCAGTTTAGAAGTGACAGCATGGAATATTTTTACAAGGCATATTTGAAAAAGCTTGGCATTATCACCGTGATTGCAAAAATAATTACAAAGCTTCCGGGCGGTCAAAAATTGATTGGCGGCATAATCAAAAAGCGTTTTCATAAATTGACGTTAACGGAAAACGGCACCGAACGTTTTGTAAAAGATAACATGGAACACCATATTGCCGCTTTTTGGGGTTCATGGGAAGCGTATCAGACAATTGTCCCAATGGAAAAATTTGTTCCGTTTTCCGATTGGGATACAGTTGTGCATATTGATCACGGATATGACGAAAGAAAGCCCGAAGCGGAATTGAATTTGCAGGACATAAAAAACGCGGCAAAATTCCGCGGCGGCGAATGTTTGTCAGAGAGCATGACGACAGGCAGCTGGACGGATAAATTAAAATTCCGCTGCGCATTTAACCATGAGTTTGACGCAAGCCCAAGGCTTGTGCTGGAAGGCGGACACTGGTGCCCTGTGTGCGAACGCGAAAGCTGGAACTATTACGAACGCGCCAAAGTTGACCGGTTTTTCGCGCAGGTTTGGTATCCCCTGCACGACAAGAATGAAAAAGAATGGAAGTACAATAAAATGGATTTTAAAACTTATGAATAAATTTTATTTTCTCTATAAAAAAGCAAAGAAATAGGATATACTTATTGTATTAGAGAGGTTATAGCTTATGAATAAAGAATTGCTAAAGAATACAGTTCTTACATTATTAAAGTCAGCGCCTGGTCTTGGAAATGTTCAATTACGCAAAGGGTTAATAATGGTAGACGCTCTCTATCACTCGTTTTTTAAGGAAACCCTTACGGGAATAACATATATTAAACACTGGTATGGACCAGTGCCCGATTATGATGCCAACAATGAGCTTTATAGAATGGAATTTAACGAAATAAAAGTTGCCCATGAAAGAATAGGCAGTAAGGAAAAGAAGGCTCATTACGCAATAACAGATCCGGATTTTTCAGTTTTTCCAAACAAAAAGGCTATCGAAATAATAAGAGATGTGGCCGGTTATATAATAACAAAAAAGGCCGGCAAGTTGTCGGAAATAACGCATGACGCTGTGTATGAAAATGCAAAAATGGGAGAAGTCATCCCTATAGAATCTATTTATTGCATTGAAGTTGCCGCTGAACCATGGACCAGGAAAGAACATTTTGAAGCTCAATCGGTTATAAAGGAGTTGGACAAGAGTGGCTTTAACTTATCACCCTTCTACGCTTGAAATAAAAAATGAAATAATTGCCAATTCATCGGAAATGCAAACTTTTTTTGAACATATTGAAGAAAGAATAACAAATCATCCAGAGCTTGGGTTGCCTGATATGTGTTTGCTGGAAAATGGTAAATCGGTTTCTTGTTACAAACAAAGTATAGAAGTATATCTTTTTTCCGGAAGGATACGGTACGGACGCAGCCAGTTAACATTGTTATATTTGTATAATAATGACGTTATCTATGTATTTAAAATTTATTTTTCTGAATGATATAGCATAAAAAAAAGACCGCTCAATTAACGAACGGTCCCTTTTTCATAATATCTATTGACGGGTTACTGAAAGTCCATTATAACGATATGTTAATGACGAGCCGCCTGTTACAGAGAAACTTGCAGAGTTTCGTGCATTACCTGCTCCGCTGCTTTCTATTACCCTTACGGTATAGTTAGAACCTGTTGGAACATCAGTAAAGGTTACCTGTTGATTTCTTGGTACAAGATTCCATGCTGTTACAGTAGAACCATCACGCAATTCAACTCGTACGATAGCATCAACTGTGTATTGTGATGGACTTACATTTTGAACAATGACAGTTCCAGTGCCAAACAAATCACAGCCGACAACTGAAAACCCGATTAATGCAACAACTGCAATAATCCCGACAATTTTTAATAAGTTCTTCATATAGAACTCCTTTTTTTTGTGATTCCCTCCAACAGGCAATCACGATTTTATTTTTCTGCTCTCAAGAGCAGTTTTTCCCATAATGAGAACACGAGAATGTTTTTCGCCTGTAGCTTTGCAAAAAGAGAGAAAAAAACTAATGAATAGTTGACATGAAGATTTAGATAAACTGTATAATGGGCTGTTGGCTGTTGGCTGTTGGCTGTTGGCTGTTGGCTGTTGGCTGTTGGCTGTTGGCTGTTGGCTGTTGGCTGTTGGCTGTTGGCTGTTGGCTGTTGGC
>WQSW01000092.1 GCA_009787695.1 Treponema sp. | reverse complement strand
GGCATTTTTTTATATTTCTCAAGTTCATCTGAAATTTGTTTAACAACGCTCATCTGTTTTTTATCAGCAGGGATTATATGAGGCTTGTTTTCCGCTTTCGGTTTATCAAGACCTATCGCGTCAGGATTGTTCTGTAAATCTGTATATGTAAAAAACAGATTTTGAAGCGTTTGAAGGTTTTTAAAGCCTGTTAAAATATTACCCTGTTTTGCCTGACCGTTTGACCAGTCGTAAAGCCAGCCCTGCTCGATGTTCGCAAACTCCCGGATAAAGCCGTCAATGGTGGAAACGCCCATGCGCCGCAGCTCCTCAGGAGCGATATATTGCATCATGTTGTAATATTCAAGCGGCGAATTTGTAAGCGGCGTTGCTGTTAAAAGATAAACATTCTTACCCTGGTTCTGTTCCCGGATGTATTCACTTTTTTTATAGAGAGACATGGCTTTTGCGGATTGCCTGCCGTCATTCAGGCCTGTTTCTCTTGATAAAGAAGATGTAAAAAGATTTTTGTATCGATGAGCTTCATCTACAAAAAGCGCATCGCAGCCAAAGTCCTCAAAGCAGACTGTTACATTTGTTTTTCCGCTGACTGCTTTTTTCTCTCCTTTAAGTTCCGCCATTTGCTGCTGACGAGCGGTTCCGTCCGATTTTTCAAGTTTGTAATTAAAAGCGATGTTTTCTGTTACTCTCTTGTCGTTCTCCGGTTTTAATCCAATCTCGCTTGCCGAGCTTTCCGGCATTAGGATGATGTCGGCATTGCTTCTTGCCATAGCCTGATATTTTGCGTAACGCTTGTCCCGGCTTTGATAACCAGGCTCTTCCGGGTCAATCGATGCAATTTTTAAGTCAGGTCTTACATTGCTTATTTCTTCGATCCAGTCTTTAACCTTATTGTTCGGGACTTGCAAGAAAATACGATGACTTTTTCCTTCCTGGCGTAACAGGGACATAAGAGAAATAGCCGTAACAGTTTTTCCAAAACCTGTTCCCAGAGCGGAAATACCGCATTGATTACGATAAAGATGATGTATAGACTGCCATTGATGGGGTTTTAGTGTTTTTCCTCCTTCTTCGGCGTTTCTCCAACCGGAAATTTCAACAGGGTATGTTTTAACGGGCGCTATGATGTGTGTTTTAAATTTTCGGTTGTATTCTGATTCAAGCTGTTTTCTATATTCTTCGTGATTAGAAATAAATGAACGGAATAAATCATCATGTTCTTTATTGAAAGCGTCCGTATCGATATTGCGGCTTCGCTGTTTTTGACCGTTAAGATAATAAGTAATAGGATCGCTGTATTCCTGCCAAGCGTCATTATTGTGATGTGTTACTCCCCATTTTCCTTCTTCATTTTTTCCAAGTCTATATAGATTTTTGTTTCCAAGACCATCTTCGCTTGATATCCAATCGCGTACAATTACCTGCGGAACCCATGAAGAACGCGGGGAAAAATCGGCTTCCTCTATGGGCGCCCATCCGACGGCTTTTTCCAGTTCGTCAGCTCCCCGCAGCAGCAGTTTTTTTGACCAATCAACAGATTCGGTTTGCGCTATTTTTCTTAATTCGTCGATTTTCTTCCATGCATCTCCTGAGATAAAATCTTCACGTAATTGGAAGCCGCCTTGCGGTGTGAAGAAAATATCATTATGATTTTTCATTTCTTCAATAAGAGTATCTACACTCTGAGGAAACATGGCGCGTATATTTTCTTCCGTCCCGTCTTTCATCTTCTCTCGCAGCGTTAAAAGCGCGGTAATTGCCATATTATGACCGTTTACAATTTCTATATCTTTTTTGTAAACGTTATTATCTGTTAAAAGAGGATCCGTGGGCGCCAAAAATGCTTCGTATATACCCTGTACAGCGGGGTTGTCGCGTACAAACTTTTTAATATCAGGATCATCTGCCGGAAGCGTTTTATATTTTTGCTGGTATTCTGACAGTAGATTTTGGCATAAATTTTGGTATTGGTTTATCCTTAATGTATTTTTTGCCGATGTCAAAGTGGGAATCTGCATTGCATATTGTATTGCATGTACTTCAGCAGTAATAGCTTTTATATCAAACAATTTTTCTGCGATTTTTTTATCTTCAGAAGCAAGGATCCATGAATATTTATCTGAAAGAATATATGTTTTATCTTCATGTAATTTTAAAGCGCCGTGCCTTAATTCTTTGTTATTAAGTTGTACAATTTCTGAATTTGTTAAATTAAGGGTATCGCCAATTTTTGAAACTTTTGGAAGATCGTAATCTTCTCTTATTTGTTCAAATATGTTGTCATGGTTAGGTTCTGCCGGCGTGAAAGAAGAAAGTATTTGTTTCAGGCTTTCAGGCGTTATATCTCCTTTAACTTCATCATTTCCCCATTGACCGGTTCCCTTGCTTAAAACACCTGCAACATGGTTAGGATGGTTTTCAAAGTACGTTCCATTAATAAAGTTTTCGTCGTATAGCGGTAATGTTTTAAATATTTTATTATCAATGGCTGAGAGACGTTCCTTTATATCATTTGGGTATTTACGGAATAAGAGGATGTCCGGTGTTACCTGGGTGTGGGTATGATGGAAACTGCGATTAGGCAATTTGACGGCTCCTATAAATTGCGCTTTTTTACATAACCCAAGTCTGTAATCTTCGTTTGTTTTATTTTCCAGTACTCCGGGAGCGACAATAAGCGCCATAGTCCCGTCATCTTTAAGATTGTCGATACTGCGGCTGACAAAGTAATTATCAAGAGATTTTTCATTAGGCATATCGAGGGAAGACAGCGCTGCGCTTCGCTCACCGAACGGCGCGTTGCCGATAATATGATCATATTCACCTGATTTGTCGGAAAGATTGAAGGCTTCAAAGCTCATGTTTAATATTTCTTTATATTTATCTGTGTACAGGAGCTGGGCGATCTGTGCTGTCCTTTTGTCAAGTTCAACGCCTGTAAATGACAAAGCGCAGTCTTTTGGAGCAGTTTCAAAAAATACGCCTGTACCGCACGAAGGTTCAAGAATTTTCCCGCCATATTCAATATCGCATGAATTTCTTAAGAGCTGCCAGGTAAGGTGCGCAACAGGAGGTGAAGTGTAATAATCATAAAGAACTCCGCGTTCGTTGCCGGCATCGATGCCGCCGAATCCGCTGTAACGGCGTAATGTCAATAAGTCTTTTTGATCGAGTTTCTGCTCTTTAGATTTTCCAAGGATTTCAATTGCTTTCCTATTGTATTGTTCCCGTTCACTGTTAGAAAGACGTTCATTGAAATATTCCCAAGCGCCGTATGGACTAAAATCATTATTTTGGATTTTTATTGAATCTTCATCAAGTTTTTGTTCCGGCTGCTCTTTTTTAACAAGAAGTCTGTCGACGCCAAAAAATGATGGATAATTTGCTTCACTTCGTAACCGCTTTATTGCTGTATCTCTGTCAATTAGATCAGAATCGTATTCAAAAACTATTTTACCTATTAATTCAAGATTTAATTTTTTTCCAACCTGATTGAATGTTTCTGTAGTATTTCTTTGTGGCAATGCTTTATTATCAGAAAAATCGAAAAACATTTGTCCTGCGTTTGAGGTGTTTTGAGGATTTGGAGTGTAGCTAGTGTTTATTGACATTTAAAACTTATCTATTTTATATTTATTGAAATCGATTTATATTTTCTTTATCTGTGTATGTTTAAAAATTTGAATAATTATCTTGATCTTGAACGAGTAATTTCAGTATTTTCATTGTATAAATTATTTAAATTTTTATCGAAGTTTATTAAAATGTCATCGGTGTCGAAATCTTTTAGAATTTCATCGCTCTTGATTATTTTTTCAAGTTGATCTATGCCAATTGAATTCATTTTATCTTTACATTTTAATATTAAGCCTTTGTCAATTACATCAGGATATTCCCTAAACAAATAAGCAGCATCGAAAATGTCTCGGGCAGCCATTCTGTCAAGGAATGTATTTATCTTATTGTTTGCTAAATAATTTATGTTATATGTATTTAAGCCGTTAATATTTGTTTTATAATCAAGTATATTATCATTATCAATATTTCTGAATGAAATTTCTATTTTAATAGGATTATATTCCGCTTCTTTATAATGAACC
>WQSW01000091.1 GCA_009787695.1 Treponema sp. | reverse complement strand
AAAAGCGGGAAGGTTATTCACATTGAAATCCAATTACAAATTACCCCCGAAATACACGGGCGCATTATTTTCTACGGCGCCAAATTACTAACTGAACAGTTGGGTGACGGCGATAAATATTCAAAGGTTAATCAAGTTATCTGTATAATAATCACAAACGAAACGCTTGTAAAAAAAAGCCAGAGATACCATCATAGATTTACTTTTTACGATTATGATGCTAAGATAGAACTTAACAACATCATAGAGATACATACGCTTGAACTATCAAAACTGCCGGAACAGGCAGACGGCACTATATTATATGATTGGGCTAAATTCATAGACGCGGAGTCGGAGGAGGACTTAAAGATGGTAGCAGACAGAAATCCTGAAGTACAAAAAGCGGTTGTAAAACTGATGGAATTTTCCGCCGACGAGAAGGCAAGGTACATAGCCGAACTGCGTCAAAAAGAGCAAAGAGATATGAGAATGTGGGAAGATTACGGGTTAAAGCAAGGCTTAGAGAAAGGCATAGAAGAAGGTTTAAAACAAGGAATGGAGCAAGGTAGAGAACAAGAACGTGAAAGATGGCAGAATGTGGTTGCAGAAAAAGATGCAGAGCTTGCCAACCAAAAAGCAGAAATAGAACGATTGCGTGCTTTAACAGAAAATAATAATTAAAATGAATACTCTATTAGCATGAAAGAAACAATAATAATATTAGGCGCAGGCGTTATGCAAGGACCTGCCATCAATATCGCCAAAGAATTAAATTTACACACTGTAGTTTTAGACGGCAGTTCTTCTGCTCCTTGTATTTCAATGGCAGATCAATTTGAACAGATTGATCTTAAAGATAAAGAAAGTATTGAAGCATTTGCCCGTTCTCTTCTTAAAAAAAATAACCGATTGGGGATAATGACAGCAGGAACGGATTTTTCTGCAAGTGCCGCATGGACAGCGGAAAAATTAGGGCTTCCGGGCATCCCTTACGAAACGGCATTAAACGCTTCGGATAAATCAAGAATGAGGGAATGTTTTAAAAAAGCGAAACTCCCCTCCCCAGATTTTTATACAATTACAAAAGAAACACAAACGCAGTTTGCAAACTCTGTTTGTGCAGATTCATTCCCGCTACCTTTTCCCGTAGTAATAAAGCCGACAGACAATATGGGAAGCCGCGGATGCAGGCGTGTCGATAATATTAATGATTTTCCGCAGGCGGCAAAATCAGCAATTAATTTTTCCAGATCAGGACGCGCGATAGTAGAATGTTACATGGACGGTCCTGAATTTTCTGTTGATGCGATTGTGTATCACGGAAAAATCACTATCTGCGGTCTTGCAGACAGGCATATTTTTTTCCCGCCTTATTTTATAGAAATGGGGCACACAATGCCGACAGTAATCGAAAAAGAAAAACAAGACGCTCTTTTAGAAACATTTTGCCAAGGCATTCATGCACTCGGGCTTTCAGAAAAAGAGAACATAGGGGCTGCAAAAGGCGATATAAAACTGACAGAAAAAGGACCCATGATCGGGGAGATTGCAGCGCGGCTTTCAGGCGGATATATGTCAGGGTGGACATATCCGTATTCATCAGGCTGTCTGCCTGTAAGAGCGGCTATCCTTGCCGCGATGGGGAGAGAGCCGGACAGCCTTATCCCAAACCGTAATTGGACTTGCGCGGAGAGGGCGTTTATTTCCATTCCGGGAACTGTTAAACAAATTTTTAGAGAAGAGAAAAAAGGGGAGCACGTTAATGATTTTTTCTTGCGTATAACAGTAGGAGATAAAGTATCTTTTCCCGAGAACAATGTTACAAAATGCGGGAATATTATTGCATCTGCAAAGGACAGGGACACTGCGGTAAAAGCCGCTCTTACTGCCGCTTGTTCTGTTTTAATCAGATTAGATGCTTCAGATTCACAAACATCTGCGTTTTTAAAATCAAGCGAAGACTTTCCTCCAAGCGCCTTCCAATTAACTGATGATCTTAAAACAGCCCTTTCTAAATTGCCGGAAACATCGAATCAATCAATTAATAATAAAACATTGATAATCACCCCATTCCCGGAGTTTACTTCATCAAATTTGACCGATTACATGGGCAGAACCGTCCTTGAAGCGCTGGAAGCAGTCCGCATCCTTACAGGTTTACCTTTGCAGATTGAAGCTTTGAAACCGTCCGAAAATGCCGAAAATATAGTAAGACTGGGACGTTCCTTTTGGGCTTCGTTAATACGAGGCTCATACCAAGGCGCCGTTTACTGCATCGACAATTTGAGGGTAAATGAAAAGATTCATCAAACATAAATATTTTGTTCTCTTTTATATTTTCTTTTTTATTTCTTCTGTATTATTTTCATTAACCCTTGATGAAACAATAAGCGCAATTCAGGCTATATCTCCCAATAAACCGACGCAATTCCGATGGAATCCCCTCTTTCGTAACGGCGTTTTTACATTCGGCAACCATTACGGCAGTTTTAATGTCGGTAACCAAGAAGGTGAATCAGGCTATCTATTAATTAATAACGAAATATTCAATGTCCCTATACCTTATAATAACGGGGATACCGGCGTTATTGTTTTTCCCGATGAGTTTGTCTCTGCTATAAAAAATACCTTTACCCGTCTTCATGAAGCAGAGGCTTCCCGTTTCCGTATCTCAACGATTATCATCGATCCGGGACATGGGGGAAGAGATTCTGGGGCTGTCGGCTACCTTCCTGAAAACGGCAGAAACAAACCCGTCTATGAAAAAGATATAGTCCTTAATGTAGCGCTTGCCTTAAGAAACCGTCTTTCTCAAACCTACCGCGATAAACAGATTTTAATGACAAGGGATACGGACATTTTTAAAACGCTCGATTACAGAGCAGATATGGCTAACGCGATAACTGTCAATGAAAACGAGGCGGTAATTTTTATCTCGATACATGCTAATTGGGGTTCTAGCCCGAATGCACGCGGTTATGAAGTTTGGCATATAACAACCGGGCACCGCCGCGATCTTTTGGCAGATAGCAGGCAAAATTATTCATCGGATATCAGCGCGATATTAAATGCAATGCTCGAAGAAGAATATACAAAAGAAAGCATACTTTTAGCGGACGAGATTTTAAATGGTTTTAAACAAACCTTTGGGGATTCATTCCCTTCACGGGGCAGAAAGGCAAACGACTGGTTTGTAGTCAGAAACAGCCGTATGCCTGCTGTCCTTGTAGAACTGGGGTTTGTTTCTAATAGGCAAGATGCAATTCTTATGACCGATGAAAACGGCTTGCAAAGACTAACAAGTTCACTGTATAATGGGATAGTAAATTTCATTGGTATTGTTGAACGTTAATGATTGAATTAATAAAGAAAATTTTTAAGCCAATAACCGGATTTCTATCATCTCCGATAAAACGCCGTTTCTTATTCCTTGTAATATTGGTACTTGCAGCATTAATTGAATTTTTAATTTTAGGGCTTGCGCGAAGGACTTTTGTATTTTATACTGTTGATAACGGCGAAATTGTTGTAGAAGACAGGATGTTAAAACATTCCGCTTCTAGGGAAGAGGATATTATCCGTTATACAGAGGAAACTCTGCTGGGACCGGTATCCCCGGATTTACTTCCGCTCTTCCCAAGGGATACAAAGTTAAAATCGCTTTTATACAGAAAAAAAGCGGTTTACATCGATTTTACGGAAAGTGCGGCTTTAATACCCCTAGAAAACAGGGAATTGAGAAGTACAATCGGTAATTTCCGTACATTATACGACAGTATCCTTAGGAATTTCTCGTATGTAAAAGACGTACGGTTTTTCATCGAAGGTAACGCTGTTTTACTGGGTGCTTCAGGCGATTTTAATGCAGATGAGGAGCACCCGGACGCATTGCCCGACCAAGCAGACGGGCCGGATAATGCAGGTATTTAAAGGTTTTTCCTAAAATTTAGCCGTTTTGCGAAAAACATTAAAATGTGAAAATTTCATATTTTGCCGTTGACAAAATATGATTAATTTTATAAAATTGAAAGAGACGAAAATTTTTAAAGTAAATGTTTTTTAAAGGAGCTGTAACATGAAACAGATGCTCATTCTTGTCGTAATTGCGATGTTAGCGGTTCCGTTGTTTGCTGAAGAAGCCGTTCTTATCG
>WQSW01000090.1 GCA_009787695.1 Treponema sp. | reverse complement strand
GAGCGGCTCTATGTAATGCCGATTAATGACGTCATAAGACTTGTTCAGGATAAATTCCCGATGCGCTACTTTGAGCCAATCGCGGCAAATTACGGCGACACGCGAAGATTTATAGAAAGCGTTCGCTCGCATCTTGGCAGTTTGCGTTTTGCCGATGACGGCGCTCTCGATGAAAATAACAATTATGTTTTAATCGAAACAGGGCAAAGACAAAATGCAAGATCCTCAGGTTTGAACTGTTCAGGATTTTTAAAATGGCTGATCGACGGAATGATTCGTCCTGTAACCGGCGAACGTCTTACCATACCACCATTGAAAGCTCCGTTTCATCCGCGCGGCTCCACATTTACAGAAAACTTTGAAGAACCCCGCGACATATTTTTCGGTCTTGACTGGAACAGGAATCTTGCGTCAATTGCCAACATTGCATTAAGAACGCCCGCTCACGGCACATTGAACGAGTTTGAAGTTAGAAGCGAAAGATTTTCATCGATACTGGTAAATCAAAACAGAACCTTTGTGATTAATTCATATCCCGGTTTTTTAAACGAAGCGGGTTACGGAGTTGAGGGTTTGCATCCGCTTCTCTACACTCTAGCAATCGACGAACCTTTTAATTTTTATCTTGCCGCATTAAACAGAGAGTTTCACAATCCTGCAAACCCCAGAGGCACGCCGCGTCTACGCCAGTATTTTCATGTAGCGGCACTCATTCCCTATTTTGACGAAAACGGCAATTTCCGCATCGTGGTTTTTGAAAGCGCAGCCGAAACAACATTTGCAGGTTTTTTAAATCGACAGAGAAACAATTATGTCAATCTGGTCAGGGTGCCTGTGGTGACGCGCTTTGATCCTTAATGTGTATACCTAAAGAGTTAATTACAAGGGTGAGGGGAAAAAGGAATTTTTATGAAAAGAAAAATTTGGAAGGCAGGAGTTATCATTCTTATAATGATGATTGGATTCGCATTTACAACATGTGCCCTTAATGACGGCAATGCAGGCAATGACGGCTTGCAGCCCGCAGGAGACGGCTCGATAAATTTTTCAAGCACTAAAACTTATTCAGTTTATACTAGGACGTGGAATTCAGGTACCGGCGTTCATAATATAACCCCGTATACCGGAGGCGTAATTGATTTATCATTTTTTAGTGATTATGATGAAAATACCGAAATGGGTATTATAAAACCTCTTTCAGATTTAGGAAGCGGCACATGGGAAGTAAAGGCGTCAAGCAGCGGAGTTTCAATTAAACTTGGAACACCTGATCCATCATTTTTAGAATCGGTAGGAAATTATGGAGAATATGATTTTACAGTTACAGATGGATTGATGATAAAAAGTTTATTCGGTTTTTTCAGTTCATCAACTGGTGGTAATTTTCTATACTGGGAACATATTACTGATACAAGTTATTCTTATTCCGGTTTTATATTTGCAAATAAAGCCGGTGTAATGAAAGGTATTTATACCGATACTTATTGCGGCTGCAATTGTAATATATATGATTGTGAAGGCGGCAGCGATTGTCAGGATAAAAAGACTGCAACTGTTACATACAATTTAGAATTCAAACAAGGCTGGAATATTATTATAGGGAAAATCGGCGATTCCTACAATTATGTTACAGGAATACCTGAAAATGACTTAAAATGGATAATTAGAGATAATTAAAAACATTTCCACTGCAAGCTCTTCCCTGTTACGGGAAGGGCGAGGAGAAAAAGATCAACCACGGAGGACACAGAGAACACGGAGCTGCTGTCAGATGTCTTTTCCTTCTCCGTGTAAATCCGTGGACAATGGAAGCAGCTTACTGGTAGCTTTTAGATTTAAAGAAAAGAATACGGACAGCAGGTTTGATCTTTTTGGTGTGGTTCGTGGTAAAATTCTTGGGTCTTCCTTCTTCGTGAAAATCCATGCTAATCCGTGGATTAAATTCTTTTTTTTACGATAGAAATTATCTGAAGAAATTTATAACATATATACCTAAAAATTTATAAATACAAATAAAATAATCTTCGTTTTGTGTTTTTTCCAAATGTAAGAAAGGCGTGGGTGAGTAGCCCTAGTGGGGGTATTTGGTCTGCGTTAGATATGCTCTTGTAATTAATCCTTAGGTATACACTTTATATCATTCCCTATATACTTATCCCATGCGCCCCAACATCGAAGGAATAGCGTTCGACCTCGACGGTACTCTCTATCCCAACTACCGCCTGAATGTCAGGTTAGTCCCTTTTTTATTAAAAGAAACTCGTTTGATCAGCGCATTCGGCAAAGCAAGGATTATAATCAGAAAAGAGCAGGAAGCAGGCTCGCTTGTCAATGGTGATTTTTACGACTATCAAGCCGAGGTCACCGCCAAATTGCTTGGCTTGCCTGTCATTAAAACAAAAGAAAAAATTGTCAGGCAAATTTACAAGGGATGGGAACCGTTCTTTAAAAAAATCAAACTTTTCAAGCAGGTAACGGAAACGCTTGATGCCCTAAAAAAAACGGGATACAAATTGGGGCTTTTATCGGACTTTCCGCCCGAGACAAAACTCAAATACTTGAATATCGACAAGGGATGGGACGCAGTTCTTTGCTCCGAACGCTGCGGCGCGTTAAAACCTCACCCCCTGTCTTTCGAAATGACTGCCGAAAAAATGGGGCTTCCCTGCGAAAAAATCATCTATGTGGGCAACAGCCATTCCTACGATGTCGCNGGNGCGGCAGGAGCCGGCATGAAAACAGCATGGATCAGGAGCCCNCTCGCTTCANGAAGCGGAAAAAAACAGCCAAAACCCGATTTTTCTTTCCATAACTATCGCCAATTATTTGAATTTATGATACAGTAATTACAGTAAGTATTATTCGGGAGGGATATAATACTGATGATCACACTCGGAAACATTATCACCCTGGGCATTGTAGCGATCGCTCTGATTCTTTACAGGTTTGCGGATAAAAACAGCCGTACTCTGGAAAAAGTNAAAAAGTACGGTGAAAAAATCAAGGAAGAAATCGCGGCTTTTGCNGAAGAAAAAAGCATGGCGGTTAAAAATTTCGGCATTGACCTCGACGTGGAAAAAAAAGCCGCTTCNCAGTTAATGAAAAACATTCAAAAGCTGAACGAAGAAGAGCTTGCCAAAAAATCCGCCGCAATTGCAAAGATCGAAGACCATATCAAGGCATTTGAATCCTCTCTTGACGAACTGTTTGGAATGACAGACAGGGTTCAGGAAAATCTTAACCGCATTAAGGACGAATCTGTCTTTGTAGAGAATACGGGAAGGCGCGTAACGGAAGCAAAAGAAAAATTCGAGCAGGTGGAAAAAGCTTTGGATGCAGCCGGGAAAAGTTTAATCAATCTTGAGGAGCAGCTTGAAAAGAAAAACGCCATCGCCCTGGAAGCTGCAACGCGTGACATTGTAGTTGCGGCAAAATCGACCGTTAAGGATTACGAAGCGACATCCCATGTAATAGCAAGAAAAATCGAGGAACACAGGGAAGTTGTCGTTAAGATCGAGAAAGATCGCGAAGCTGCAATCGCGCGTGACGTTGAGCAGGTAAAAAAAATATTAAGGGACGTAGTTGAAAACGCAACAAAACGCGCCGATAAAATGGAAGATNCGGCATTAATTAAACTTCGCGAGCAGGCTCAGGAAAGAGTTACCCAGATTAAGGCGTTCTTTGAAGAAAAAATCAAGGCAACGCAGGATGTTTTAAAAACGGAACAGGGTTCGATAAACGAAAAATTAAAAACTACCAATGATAAAATCAACACCGAGATTCAGGAAATTACAACCAAACAAAGAACGCTGCATCAGGAATGGACCAAGGGGAGCGCGGAACTTGACGCTGTCGCAAAAAAGCAAAGAGAAGAAATTATTACGTCTCTTTCGCGCCAGCAAAACGAAGTTACAACCGCGCTTACAAAAGAACGCGATACAATTAACAATGCGCTTTTACAGCAGCAAAATGACTGGAACTCAAATTTTCAGGAATTAAAAAGGTCTGCAGAAAAACAACGCAAGGAAATTGACACGGCATTGGGATCTTCAAAGCAGGAATTAAATCAGGCGATTATGGATTTAAAAACAAAATCGCAGACTGCGTTAAAACAACAGCACGACGAGCTTGATTCCGCAATTAAGGTGCATCAAAAGGAAATCA
>WQSW01000089.1 GCA_009787695.1 Treponema sp. | reverse complement strand
CCTTTAAGTTGCTCCAAATGATTAGATGGAGGTGATTCTAAGTCACTGAGAGTAAGAGAAACATGAATTGCTGCAAGCTTATTAAACGCTCTTGATTGAATTTCAATGGGAATCTTCTTGGAAATTAATCCTTGAAAGATTTTTTCTGTTTCTTTGCATTTGAACGACTGAATCATATTCTTCATTATAAATATTACTATACAATTGTCAAGTTATATTGCTTTTATTTTATTGTCAATATATCGTTTATAGAATATTTCCCACTATGTATACAAAACTTCCTTTCACTTTAATACAGATTCGGCAAATACATTAAAAACCACATTATAAATAAAATTCCCAAAATAGAAATAATAGTAAATATAATAGTTCTATCCGCTCTTTTTAATGTTTGCTCTATATCTACCACTTCGTCTTCGGCACTCATCATATATAATTTAACTTTTCTGGGATCTTCTTCAATATAATTATTTATATAATATTTACAACTGTTGCATACAGGAGAATCAAATTCATTTTCACATTTTTTTTTACTTCTTTTGAAAGCACATTCTAAAGCGACTTTCCATAATGATCCTTGCAATGATGGCAAACCCATAAAGCCTCCTTAATTGTTATTCTCCAATTTGCTTACTATATATTCAGCGATTTCTTTGTTATATCCTGATTGTATTAGTTGCATTACACAATCATTCTTAGATAATTCTTTCTTTTTATATTTTGATTTCAATAGCTTTTGCTCGTTTTGATATTTTTTATCGTTATCGCTATAACATTTTTTATCAAGTATTATGTGGAACACATACTTTTCCAATGAATCCTGTTGTTTTCGTCTTATCTTTTTAGCTTTTTCTGTTTCAGATTCATTATTGCCTGATAAAGCCGCCCATTCACACACTCGGCTTGATGCCATTGATTCGCTGAAACCAATCATCCGCAGAGCCATGACAGTATCATTCGCTGTCATTTCCTTTCTTGAAAACGATTCTTTATAAAGTTCGATCAATCTGCTCTGTCTTTCATAATAGACCTGAGACATTATCTTTCCTTTATCCGGCACTTTTTCCTCCTTGTATTTAGTTATACTTAGATAATGTATTGAATCTAAAAGACTTAAGGGTTTAAGAAAAAATTTAAATTCATAAAAAAAATTAATATTAAATATGTAAAATTTTTATTTATAAATACTATACGCATATATAGTTAAAGACGAAAAATACCTCCAAAATCCAAAAATCACTTAGCTCTCCCTCTAGACAATTATTTAATAAATCGATAGAATCAACGTTATGATATTCCCCTTAAAAGACCTCATCGAATACGGTGACAATATGTACGAAGTGACTACAGCGGCATCCCGCAGAGCATACCAGCTTTCCAATACACTGGAAAAAGACGAAAAAGATGATTGGGATGGCAAAATGGTCGCTCTCGCCGCCCTGCAGGTATTTACTCAGGAAGTTCAATTCCGTCTGGAAGCCGAATAAACCTTCCAAAATTCAATGAAAACCGACCAAAACCCGGTTTTGATCCTCTTTGGACCGACAGCTTCCGGGAAAACCGGCATTCTTCTTGAACTTTTTAATTCCTCAAACAGCAAAAACTCGACCGTAGTGCAAGCCGAGGTAATTTCCGCCGATTCCATGCAGGTTTACCGTGGAATGAATATCGGCACTGCCAAGCCATCGGCTGATGAAACTGCCCGCCTCCCTCACTATTTAATCGATATACGCGAGCCGTCCGAGCAGTTCAACGCGGGTGATTTTGTCCGCCTTGCCGATAAAGCCTGCCATGAAATTTCCTCACGCGGAAACATTCCTGTTGTATCGGGCGGAACAGGATTTTATTTAAAAAATTTTATCATGGGTTTGAGTGAAGCGCCTCCATCTTGCAAGGAAGTGCGAGAACAATTAAAGCTAGAATTTAATGAAAAAGGAGCTGCCGCTCTTATGGAAGAGCTTGCGGTTTGCGATCCTGTAAGCGCGCGGCGCATACACATTAACGATGAGTACCGAATGTTGCGCGCTCTTGAAGTTTACCGCTCCTGCGGTAAGCCGCTTTCATCTTTTGAAATGAATTCAAAAGACAGGCAGACAAACACTACGCGAAATAATTTTCGTTTCATTATTATCGGGCTTTCGCGTCCCAGAGACGAATTATACAATAGAATTAATTTACGCTGCGATCAAATGTTTAAACAAGGTTTACCTGACGAAGTAAAGTCACTCTATGAAAAGGGATATACTCCAAACGATCCGGGCTTGCGCGCCATCGGTTATAGAGAATTTTTTATCGAGGAACCTGAAGCGCCTTGCCTCTGGCGGCTTTCGCAGGACATTGACGGCGTAAAGGCTTTGATTGCGCAAAACAGCAGACGTTACGCGAAAAGACAGATTACTTTTTTTGCAGGAATTCCCGGCGTACGGTGGGTAGAATGCTGTAAAAGTGAAATTGAAACAGCAAATAAAATAAAGGAAATAATAAATGAGACAGCGTCCCTTGTTTCTTGATAACATTTACCGCGGCGATGCTAAGATTGGGCGGTTTTTAAGCGTTCTTATCTTCTTTGGCATAGCGATTGGGCTTAAACACGGAGTTCAGAATAATTATCTTGCTGATATATTGAAAATCGATTCTTTCGAGCGCGGAATAGTCGAATTCTTTCGCGAGATGCCTGGGCTGCTTTTAATTTTTATCCTTGCGCTTATGTACAAGTTCGCTGATTCACGCGTTTTTAAAATCGGTATT
Organism: Treponema sp.; assembly: GCA_009787695.1. Taxonomy (GTDB): domain Bacteria; phylum Spirochaetota; class Spirochaetia; order Treponematales; family Breznakiellaceae; genus WQXQ01. Next base: position 1,478 of record WQSW01000089.1, on the reverse strand, counting down.
GCTTTAATGGCTGCGGGGCTTGCTGGTATTTTTGTAACAAGCTGCATGGAAATGTTCATGATAAAATTTATAGTTGTTATTTTTATGGTTATATTCAGCACGGGAGAGCATATCATAATGCCTGTGCGAAGCACCATTGCCATGGAACTTGCGAAACGCGAAAAGACAGGAGCTTCTCTTGGAATATCGGCATCAATCGGACAGCTTGGAAATATTATTGGTTTCCTTCTTGTTACAGGTATATTTTTCTATCTTAGGAAAAATGGTCACGGAAGATTTGATCTGACAGGTTACAGAATCGTTTTTGGTTTAGCAACAGCGCTTATGATCGCGGCGGCTATGGTTGCAGCGGCGTTAAAAGAAACAACTCTTAAAGCGCCAAGACAGCGTTTTTACTTCGCAAAAAAATTTAAAAAGTATTACATAATGGAAATTTTTTACGGCTCGCGAAAACAAATATTTTTAACCTTCGCGCCTTATGTTTTAATTCTTCATTACGGAGCCGACCCGTCAATTATATCGATATTGATGGCAATCTGCGCTGGTTGCTGTATGTTTTGCAGTCCTTTAATCGGCAAATTAATAGATAAGGTTGGATACAAGGCAGTTATGGTAGCGGATACGCTTATATTAATTGTAGTATGCTTATTATACGGTTTCTCGCACAGATTGTTTCCTGTTCAGATAGCTTTCATCGTTGTATGCGCCAATTTTGTGCTTGATCAAATTATCTCTGTCGCGAGCATGGCGAATAACGTATATGTTCAGCGAATATCATCCAACCGCGAAGAAGTAACCGCTACTCTTTCAACCGGCATTTCGGTAAATCATATCTTCAGCGTTTTTATCGCTCTTTTAGGCGGATGGATTTGGAAAACCGCCGGAATCGAAGCGTTGTTCACAATGTCCGCGATTCTGGGATTAATCAGCAGCATATACGCGGCAATGATTAAAAAAAGCGAAGAAATTATTAGAGATTAAATCGGAGCTGTTACTTTATTTTTATTTTTATCTCACCTAACAGAACGCTGCCTTTAATCACTATCTTTTTAGGATTGTTTCTGCCTGTATCAGGCGAAATAACATTCGCAAGCAGCGGAATGGTTTTATTAATTACGCTGACATTTGCTGGTATTTGTATAATCATCTCTCCCAGCAAAACCGATACGTTTAAAACAGTTTTTTCGTTTATAAGATCATCTTCGGTTAAAATTAATTTATGTTCTCCCAGGATAGTCGTGAAAGTTCCGCTCGACATCGGTCCTGTCGTTTTTCTGGAAGATAACAGCGTAAAGCAATCCTGCCGTATCTTTGAGGGCAGTTCTTTTTTATTACTCTTAGGAGCGCTGTCCTGCGTAACAGGCGCTATATGTTCCCTAACTATTTTCTCAAAAATAACAAGTTCTTTCTCGGTTTCTATATCCTGACTGTATTTTATAAGCCTTTCATATTCTTCTATCGTTATGCGATTTAAAGAA
>WQSW01000088.1 GCA_009787695.1 Treponema sp. | reverse complement strand
ATATAGAGTTAGGTCATAATGGGCAGTAATGGATTCGAACCATTGAAGACGTTGTCAACAGATTTACAGTCTGCCCCATTTGACCGCTCTGGAAACTCCCCTGTTTTCCTTAAATTGCCGTTATATTGGATAATAATAAAAAATCAATTTTTATGCAAGCGGTTAAATGTAAAGTGTCAAACTTAAATCGGCAGAACCAAAACAAATAGTCCGCATAAAAGAACAGCGCCTCCGGCAAGCGCATGGGTGTATTTATCAAGTTTATTCAATTTTAAAAGCCGGAAGCCTTTAACGCCAAGAATCGTCATTAAAAGCATAACCGCAATCGTACAAACAGAAAAACTTACCGTTACAAGGACGAGTGTAAAAATGTTCATCGTTGCGGCAGGGTACATTAAAATCGGAATCAAAGGTTCGCATGGACCTAACACAAAGAAAATAAATAGCCCCCAAAACACCTTACTTTTTTTCGTATTTTTATTCGTTTGCATAAAATCATCAATATGATGATCATGTCCGTTATGCGAATTATCATTGTTAACCTCTGCCTGCTCGCAGTTTACTGGAAATTGTTTCTTGTTTTTATATGCTTTCCTTATCCCGTAAACCATATAAATCAATCCGAAAGCGATTAATAAATATGTGGCAAGCGTTCCGCGCATATCTTCAATATCGATAAGAGATGCAATACCTGCTGAAAAAGCTATACCTGCAAAGCCGAGAATTACAGACCCTAATACATGACCTAATCCGCATAACAGAACGATGTATATCGTTTTTTTTATCGTCCAATTATTTGCCTTACTGAGCGCGATAAATGGCACATAATGATCCACACCTATTAGCGTATGGATAAGAGCGATACTTATCGCAGTTCCCAATAAAATCCTTGTTTCTGTCATTTTTTTTCCTTACTTTTTAAAATTAATTAATTCGTGAACAGCAGCGCTTGCAATCACTGCTAAATCTTCCGCAGCTAACCATGTTTTTGCATTTTTATCAAAAAGAATATTTCCGTCAGGTGCAAACTCTTCGCCCGCTTCATCAGAAGTACAGCCTTGCCAGATTATAAATGTCAGCGGCAGATATGGCAAAACATTTATTTTTACTGATGCATCGCCCATTTCTGTTTTCTGCCCGCCGAGTGCGATACCTGTTTCTGTCAGTTTTTCAGGCTGTTTCCCAAAAAAATTTACAAGAGGCTGCACTGCCCTCTTGTAAAAATTCGGTTCATAAAAAAGAGCGGGAGCAGCTTCCCTGTAAGCAATCAGCTGTCCTGTTTCGTTTTTTAAACCGTTAGATGTCATGTAATGCAGCCATAATATTTTTTGCGTAACGGATGCATCAGATAAAGCTATTTTTTTATTAAACCATGTTATATAAAACTCGCCGTTTTCATAATGCACGCCGCAATTAAGACAAACAGTATGCGGCGGTATTCTATCGAGTTTTTGCATTGCAAGCGTTATAGCATCATCGTATCCCATGAAATTATTCTATATAAATCTTTTAAAAAACGGAATAGATATTTATCATTTTAAAATCTTAATGTTGTTTTTTTTTATATGATAAGTTACAATGAATCATCTTTTTAAACTAAAAAGGAGTAAATATGGCAAGACAAAAAATAACGGAAGCCATTAAAAACAGAAAAATTTTGATTTCTGACGGCGCATGGGGGACTTTCCTTCATAAAAAAGGTTTGAAACCCGGCGAATGTCCTGAGTTATGGTGCATCGACAAACCGGCGGAAGTTATGGATATAGCAAAAAATTATATTGATGCCGGAGCTGATATGGTCGAAACAAACAGTTTCGGCGGCAGTTGTTTTAAATTGAGCCACTACTCTCTTGACCAAAGAGCAGCGGAAATAAACGAGGCTGCCGCCAGAATTTCCCGCCAGGCTGCAGGGGTTGATCATTGGGTAATTGCATCTATCGGACCTACAGGCAAAATGCTTGTGACAGAAGAAGTAACGGAAGATGAACTCTACGATGCATTCAAAACTCAAGCTATCGCTTTTGAAAAAGGCGGAGCTGATGCAGTTTGTATCGAAACGATGAGCGACATTGAAGAAGCGTGTCAGGCGGTTAAAGCTGTCAAAGAAAATACCAAACTGGAAATTATCTGCACCTTCACTTTTGAAAAAACCGTGCAAGGTGAATACAGAACAATGATGGGCGTCGATCCTGTTTCTGCGATGAATGCAGTTATTAATGCCGGTGCGCAAATAGTAGGTGCAAATTGCGGCAACGGTATCGAAAGAATGATCGAAATCGTAGAGCAAATGCGGGTAGTCAATAAAGATATACCAATTCTTGTTCATGCAAATGCAGGGCTTCCTAAAAATGTTGACGGAAAAGATATTTTTCCTGAAACTCCGCAAGATATGGCAGCTCTTGCACCTAAACTTGTTGCCGCAGGCGCAAATATAATCGGCGGCTGCTGCGGCACTACACCGGATCATATCAGAGCGATAAAAAACGCCTGTTCAAATTAATTAAAGGAGAAAAAAATGATAAAAACAAAATTCTTATCTACCGCTATCGGTTCGATGCCTTTTGAAGACCCATCTTATGCGGTAAGCGTTTCATTAAAATCGATGGATGCGCCTATCTGGTCCCAATTGCCGAAGCTCGGTCTTTTAGAACAAATGGAAGTGCAGTATTCAGAGAACATCCCCTGCGCCGTCGTTGATACGGAAAAAAATCGTATGTTTTTTCAAACCGATGTTGACTACTCGGAAAAATTCGCAGAGTTTTATGAAAACTACATGACAGCTTGCGAAATCGACGGTTCTACAGAAACGGGCATTTCTAAAGAAACGCACGATTTTTCTTCGATGGCAATCAGCGAAAAATATTCAAAAGGTATTTACGCTCTTTTAAAAACCTTAAAAGAGAAAGGAGGCAAATTACCCTGGCTTAAAGTGCAATCTACAGGACCTGTCACCTTTGCGCTATCAATCACAGATGAAAATAAAAGAGCGATTTATTACAACGAAGAATTCCGCGATGTAATTGTTAAATCAATTGTAATGAAAAGCCGCTGGCAGATACAGCAGTTTAAACCATATGCAGAAAATATAATTTGTTTTATTGATGAGCCTATCTTATCTGCTTTCGGAAGTTCAACCTATGTTTCTGTAAAACGCGATGATGTGGTAAGTATACTCCATGAAGTTATCGAAGCGATTCATGCTGAGGGAGCTGTCGCAGGTATTCATTGCTGCGGAAACACAGAATGGAGCATTCTTATTGATGCGGGAGTTGACATCGTAAACTTTGACGCATTTGAATACGGTGAAACAATAGCCATGTATGCCGGGCACGTTAAACAACATCTTGAAAAAGGCGGCACGCTTGCATGGGGTGTAGTTCCCACATCAGAAAAAATCAGAGTGCAAACTGTAGAAACTTTAGAAAACCAGCTTGAAAAAGTGATGGATAATCTTGCGTCCAAAGGTGTAGATAAAACCCTTATTACAGAACGGGCGATCATCACCCCGTCATGCGGTACAGGCTCTCTTGCAGCAGAAGATGCGGAAAAAGTTTTTTCTTTGATGGCAGAACTTACAAAACGAATGAAAGAAAAATATAAGTATTAATATTTTTCACCCGACAAACTTTCCATTTGCCCATTCACCTTCTTGGACTGTGCCGTCTCTATGAGTTAATTTTCCTTTGCCGTGAAATTCGCTGCAATATTTTATGAAAGCAAAATCTCCTTCGTAAAAAGAGCCGTCATCCCATGTATATTTTCCTTTGCCGTGACGGTTGTCGTTTACAAAATCACCTTCGTAAACAGCGCCCGGCTTCCAGTAGCATTTCCCCTTGCCTTCTCTCTTTCCTTCTACATAATCCCCTTCATATTTTAAATAGAGTCCGTCTATATACATTCCTACATCTTTTCCCTTGCCGTGTAATTTTCCGTCAACAAAATCACCTTCTAAATAGCCTCCGAATCTATCGGTATATTTGCCCTTTCCAGTCATCTTGCCTTCTAAAAAATCACCTTCGTAAATTTTTTCTCCGCTGTCAAAAAAACCTTTGCCGTGATATAAACCGTTTTTAAAATCACCTGCATAAATAATTCTTTCGTCATTGAACAACTTTCCTCTGCCGTGCGGCTTGCCGTTTTGTAAATCGCCTTGATATTTTCTTCCGGCAAATTTAATAACTTCTTTTGAGTCATCATTTTCTCCGTCTTCAGTAATTCTGAAAAAGAATCCCGCACCGCTGCATGCATCGCAGTTAATAAAACCAGTACCGTAACATTCATAACAAGGTTCGATCAAAAGTCTTAATTCTATAGGTAAATGATCAAATTTTCTTTCATTTTTACATCTGGGGCATATAAATTGTTCTTTACCTTCGCATTTACTGCATGTTATTTCCGATATTTTAAATTCCATTTTTTCTCCTTTTAATATTATTTTAAATATTTTTGCGATACTAGAAATCAGGAACATTCACTAATGATGCATCATACCTTTGCTGACGTATAAAACATTTAGGTTTATATTCTATACCTAATTCTTTTAATTTTTCTAAGGCTTCTTCTCCGCCGTTATCGGCGGATTGTTTAAAGAAAACCACAGCTTGTTCTTTGTCATTTTTTGCCATATAGGTAAGGGCAAGATCGTTATACGCAATTGCCATAGCTCTTTCATAAGATTCTGCGTCTATCAATTCAAGTGTTTCCATAGCTTTATTGCAATATTCAATTGATGC
>WQSW01000087.1 GCA_009787695.1 Treponema sp. | reverse complement strand
CAGATTCGCGGATAATCGGCGTTCTAAGACCGAAGGCTCTGGTTCCTATGACTCTCATTGTTTTATTTTAAACCGACTAAGTGCAAGGTTCAAGAGGTTTTTTTAATGATTAATATGTATGATCATAAATATTATATACAAGCGGGACAGTCTGCGTGTATGCAAAACCTTTGCTAAGAACCTGCCTTCGAGCCCTGACTACTAAAATAAAAATATTTTTTTTGGATATTAGTATATTAATAGTATTCAAATATTATTAATAATGATAATTTTATGGTCAGATCTCTCCGGCAGTGAACAGCAAAAATGGTTTTACCTACCCGCAACCTGCTCCCGCCTGTATATAAAGATATGTCATTATAATTAAATGCCTATGACCTCGTGTTATATTATTTGATGACGCATATGAAAATTTTGTTTCGTCTAACACTTATAATATCTTAAAAAGAATAGATAATCTCTATTGGGCGGAAAGCGCAGAGTTTATAGTTGATGAATATTATAGGGAAAAGTAATAAAAATATAATTAGTTATACAGAATGATTAACCGAGTTATAAATACAAAGCATAAATATATAAAATTCTTTTAATAAATACACAACAGGCTGCACGCGCTCGGGCTGCCAAAACCTTTGCAAGAACCCGCTTACGAGCCCTGACCATTAAAGTTAAACAAAATATAAATGATTATTTATCATTTGTAATCAATTTTTGAATTTAATAATTCGTTATGTGCATTTCTAAATGAATAATTGAGATCAGACTGCTCTTTTTTAAATGTATCAAAATTAAACTTTCTTTCAGAACAATATTTTTGAAAAGAAGTAAGAATCTCATTAGTTAATTTTTTTATTTCAATACTATTTTTAGTATTGAAGCACATAAATACATCTATTTTATAATTTAGTTTTTCCAAATCTCTAAATAATGAAAGTAAAGACATATCGTGTTTTTTAATTTCTATATCTTTATTCGAATCATTGCTGTTTAATACTTGATCTGTTTTAAAAATTTCCATTACGCAATCTGTGATAATATTATTATAGCTATACGCTACATCATAAAAAGCATCTGCCCATTTTATACGCCATTCTTTTTCCAGTTCAAAATTATTTTTTTCTTTATCTAGTTTTCTGCTGAGTAAAAGCCCCATAATAACTATTACTATAGGAATTAATATCTGAATACCGATTTCTATTAATTTTATGATTGTATCATTCATAAATATTACTAATATATTTTGTTAGTATAAATGACAGCCACTGTATAACATGTAATAAGTGACTGTCACTTTTTCTAGAAACATGGAACTAATTAAAAGAAGCGGTTAGGCTTTCCTTCCTTCTTATCATTCCATCCTTGAATGAAACCACCATAATAGGCATCATATGCTTGCTTCCAATCTAATGAACTTCTGTTAGAATTAACACGATCAGCATAATTGTTTGCAGCACCAGTTCCCGCATATGATTGTTGACTATCCCTTGCATTAGGAGCACTCGCTGTATATCCTGCTAAGTAACCCATTCTGGCGGCACTGTTAATTTGCTCATCAGTTAATGCAAAAACCCCAGCTACAACCACCATTGCCAAAACTACAAAAAAACAAACCTTCTTCATAAAAACTCCTTTCTTTAAAAATCTATATACAGGCACAAGCCCACATTGCTAAGCAACATTTCTGACAATATGTATCAAAAAAATATGTCGCTTAAAGACAATATAACATAAAAAAGCAAAATATGTCAATAAGACAGGTGTATATAATAAAAAATTTATGTCAATTAGACTTATAAAGAAAATGCGTTTACAACAAATTTTTATTGCAAATCTCAAAAAATTCCGGAAACAACAGGGTTTATCGCAAATGAAACTTGCCAATAAATGCGATTCTACGTCGAACTATATTGGTCAGATAGAAATGGGCAGGCGTATTCCGTCCTTTGAAAAAATCGAACAATTCGCGGCGGCATTAAAAATATCTCCAAGTATGTTATTTGCCGAACCGGAAAATAAAGATACAAAAGAGAAGAAAGACAATACCAGGGATTATTTGCAAAAAATGCCCATTAATGTAAAAAAAGAACTGCAATCCAGGCTTTTTACGCAAATAAAAACAAATATCATGAATTCACTGGACGGTAATAATTACTAAATTTACATCTCGCCAATACGTAAGTTACGTGTTATAATTATAATAGGTTTTAATAATGACAGGCGTTGAAATGATTAAAATGCTTAAAAAGAACGGATTTACTGTTATAAAAATAAGCAAGGAAAGTCATTACCACATGATTAAAGATACAAAATATACCATAGTGCCGCATCATCATAAAGAACTTGGAAAAGGTTTGTATCATCAAATATTAAATGATGCGGGATTAAAATAAAGAAGGTTATATGAAAACGAAATACACATATCCGGCAGTGTTCAATAAGGAAGGAAACGGTTATTTTGTCAATTTTCCTGATATTCAGCCCTGTTATACAGAAGGTTCAACTTTGGAAGAAGCTGTTATTATGGCAAAAGATGTTCTGGAAAGCCGGATTGAAATAGCATTGGAAAAAGATGAAAAACTTCCTGTTCCTTCAAATATTGATATTATAAAAGGCGATAAAGTCATGCTGATAGTAGCTGATGTAGAGAATATAAAGAGCCAAACCAGATATGTAAAGAAAACATTGTCTATACCATATTGGTTAAACGCCGCCGCAGAAAAAGAGCATATTAATTTTTCAGGGGTTCTTCAGGACGCATTAAAAGAACGGCTTGCGGAAACTATAACTTAAATTCTTCCGCTTACCGTTTCGTTTTTGCAACATCACAAATNCGGCGCGCCATGTTGTTTAGGGATACCTGTTCCATAACGTGGCCAAGTTCGTACGCGACACGGGGCATTCCGTATACAACAGCGCTTGCTTCATCCTGACCGATCGTAATTGCGCCTTCTTTGTACATTGTGCCAAGGTGCTGGGCTCCGTCACGTCCCATGCCTGTCATGATAACGCCGAGAGCGTGGTTGGAATATGACATGGCGACTGAAGCGAAAAGCACGTCGGCGGAAGGACGGTGTCCCGAAACCTGCGGAGAATCCGAAAGGCGGACAACCGAGCCTGAAACCTTTTTTTCCACTTCAAGATGCTTATTGCCCTGGGCAATTAATATTCTTCCGGGTCTTACTTCATCGCCGTCCGCCGCTTCTTTAACATCAAGCGGGCAGATACGGTCAAGGCTTTTCGCGAATTCATTTGTAAAGCCGGCCGGCATATGCTGCACAACAACAATCGGCACTTTTAAATCAGCGTCAAGCTGAGCGAACACTACGCGCAGCGCGTCCGGACCGCCTGTGCTGATGCCGATGGCGATAATTTCCGTGCTGGCGGGATTGCGCGATCTCGGCGGCGGCGTGCCGGGAGAGCTTGGAGCGGCGGCGGCAAGTTTAAAGTGAACAGCAATATCAGAAACTTTATCGGAAGGCGTTTTAGGCTTATATTCTGANGGAGTTAGAACTTTTCTACCCAACTTCCTCCGNTATGAGCCGCCGTAACCGAGAAGCTTGGTAACAAGGGTTTCCTTTACAACATGGATATCTTCAGAAATTGAACCGGACGGTTTTTGAATAAAATCGCTCGCGCCAAGCGAAAGCGCTTCCATGGTNACTTCGGCGCCTTTNGCCGCGATGGAAGAAAGTATCACAACAGGAATATCGATGTTTCTATTTTTACGTTCTCTTAAAAACTCAATCCCGTTCATTTCAGGCATTTCAAGATCAAGNACAATTACATCAGGATTACAGCGGGGGATTTTCTGCAGGGCAAACAAACCATTCATCGCTTTTTCAGCGACAACNAAACCAGGCGTGTCCTCGATCATATGACCAATAAGATTTCGCATTAAAGCGGAATCATCAACAATTAAAACCGATATTTCATCTGCCACAGATTTACTCCTATGTATTTTTATTGTACAAAGTTGCCCATTCAGTTTTAAGGAATTCGAATTTTGTGTTCATGCCGAATAACGATTCTGAATGACCGATAAAAAGAAATGATTTAGAAGCCATAGCGTCCCAGAAACGGTTAATAACGGCAGTTTGGGCAATCTCGTCAAAATAAATAATAACGTTCCGGCAGAAAACAATGTCGAAATTTCTCTGACCGGAGTCGTTTTTTAAATTATGATAGTCGAATTTAATTCTTGAATGGATATCGGCATGAATCTTATAGCCGCCGTCCACTTTGTCAAAATATTTTACAAGATAATTATCGGGAATCCCGACAATGCGGCTTTCGGCATAAAAACCTTCTTTAGCCGTCATCAAACATTTAAGTGAAATATCGCTGGCCGTTATTTCATAATTCCATGACTTTGGAAGNATCTCATTCAATAACATCGCGATGGTATAGGGTTCTTCTCCGGTAGAGCATCCTGCGCTCCAGATTTTAATTGTACCGGGACTCTTNTTAATTTTNGTAATCAATTCCGGTATAACATATTTNTCCAGCGCATCAAACTGCGGCTGATTCCTGAAAAAACGGGTCAGGTTNGTNGTAATGGAATCAAGGAATCCTTTNAGCTCTTCTTTATCACTCTTGATTTTATCAAGGTACACTGTAACAGAAGAGACGCCTCGTTCACGGAGTCGTTCCTTCAAACGGCTTTCCAATATTGAACGATTTGTCGGCGTGAATGTTATACCGCTTTCCGCGTAGATAAGCGCCCGGTAAAGTTCAAAATTAGCATCATTTAGAAAATCAGAATCAGCCATAGTATAAGTTTATGTGACAATCAGCAGCATGTCAATTAGAAATTTTAAGCTCTTTGTTGAATTTTTATAAAATGCTACTATTTTACTTATGTTTAAGACTTCATTAACATATCTCGATCTTCGCTCTCCTTTG
>WQSW01000086.1 GCA_009787695.1 Treponema sp. | reverse complement strand
AGAGCGATAAATTGCGTAATTGTTTTTGGCTCCAAAAGAGCGCAGATTAAAAGCACTGCGCCCGCTCCCCATAATTTTGCTTCGTATATTTGATACGGGTCTATAATAAAATCTTTTCGCAGCGTCGGTATTTTTACGGCGGCGGATATTTCGCGCAAATATTGATCGCTCCCCAGAAAAAACTCAGGCTCTGTTAAAACAGAAATTGCGGACGCGCCGCCTTCTTCGTAATCTTTTGCAATCTGCATCCACGGAAAATTTTTGGATATTACTCCTTTTGACGGCGACGCTTTTTTTACCTCGCAGATGAATGACAAACCCGGCGCGGAAAGGGCTTTTATAAATGGTAAATTATTATTAACCACAGAGGACTGCTGTCCTTCGGACAGCTTGGAGGTAATAAAAGCCTCGGATGAAAGTTTTCTTTTCGCTTCTTCCACGCGTTTTAGAGTGCTTTCTGCGATTTTACCGAGTATTGCAGGCGGATTTTTCATGGTGAATTTATTATAGAATATTTTTTGGCGTCAAGGAAGGGTGGAGAAAGTAGAGTTTACATGTTATAATTAAACTATGACCATTACGCAAACCGTAGAAATTCCGGCTGAAGGCCGAAGGACAATTGATGTTCCCCTTGAAGTACCCGCAGGAAAGGTGATTCTTACCTTTACGCCAATGACAGAATCAAATGCAGTTGAATTCAAAGATGCCTCAAGAGAAGAAGTAGTTGCTATTGGAAATGAAATCCTTAACAAGCATATCTCTGCCTTTGAGGCATTAGCAAAGTGACTTGCGTACAGTTCTATTACCGAATCTGATCTACTTAAATGGATTAATTCGCATTGTTAAAAATTTTAAGAATTTAACCACTAACCATCACGAACAAAACCGAACCTCCTGTCCGTTCTCTTCTATGCGAGCGTGTTAGTGTGGTTTGTTGTATGATTGCTTTTTAACTATAAATTATTTTGCTTTAGTTCTGTATGCTTGGCTACATTCGTTCCGCTAAAACCCTTAAAGCCAATGCTTTGGCTCTTTCACCTGCCTGTAGAGGTGTCACGCCATATGCAAGTACACCAGGAATTTCAAGAATTTCTGCTATCCAGCGACCGTCTTCTTCCTGTTCAAACTCAATTTCAAAATTCATATACACCTCGACTAAAAGTATTGCAGATAGATATTGAATAGTAAAGTCTGGTCTTTGACTATTCCATTATTTATTTTCCGCTGGTTTCAGAGATCGCTTTTTTTACAGCTTCACTTACTACCTGTTCGATATTTAAGTTTCGTTTAATTTTTGGGTAATAACGTTAGAAAGCTCTACCAATACCGATTTTTGCCATTCTTTTTTTATCGGAGTGATACTAAAAAGCTCATAGGGGTCTTTTTCTAGGGCTATTGCCAGTTTTTCAAGCATGGTATCTGTGGGAAACCGTTTTTCGGCTTCGATCATAGCTATATAATTGGGAGCAGTATCCACTAAATCTGCCAATTTTATCTGGGAAATATTCATTTCCTTCCGGTATGCCTTTAAATTTTCGGCTAAAATTGTTCGTAATCTTGTCATACCCTAACTTTACGTTCCATTTTTTTAATTTATTAAACAATTCGCTATTGACACAATGATTATATAGTTATATTATGGTATAAAATATAACTTTATGTTATTTTAAATATAATAACAGATAGTTAATCAAAAGGAGATCTCTATGAAAAAACAAGTAAAAATTTGGAGAATTATTGCCATAACCGCAATAATCGGGCTTGCTGTGGTGTCCTGCACAGACCCGAACGGTAACGCAACCCACACCCACGACTGGAGCGGATGGACAGAAACAATCGCCGCCACCTGTTTAGCAAAAGGTGTTGAAACACGTACTTGCTCAGGCTGCGGCGAAACGGAAACGCAGGATATCGACATTGACCCTGACAATCACAACCTGCAGGCGGTTGACGGTGAGGTAGAAATTGAGCCTACCTGTACGGAAACTGGTTTAGGGAATATGGTTTGCGCTCGTGAAGGCTGCGACTATACCGAAAATGGCGTTATCCCTGCGCTCGGTCACTTATTCACCGAATGGCAGGAAACAACTCCTGCCACCTGTTTGGATGCGGCAATCAACACTGAAAAATGTTCTGTTTGCGGCACATTCGGCGAAGAAACGGATGTAGGGCATCATGCGCTCGGACATTCCGCAGGGGAAGCAAGCGGAGCGATAGAGGCAACGTGCTTTGATGACGGTTTTACAGGAACAGGTACTTGTATTCGCTGTTCAATTGAATTAACGGGTGAAGTAATTCCTCAATTGAATCATCATTACCATGACTGGACAGTGCCCACTTGTACTACTGCAGGAAACAGCCAAAGAGAATGTTCCAATGACTGCGGCACTATATCAACACGTACAGAAGGCTTTGCCGCGCTTGGACATGATCATGGCACATCGGGAACAGGAAGCTTGATCTGCAAAAGAGAAAATTGTGATCATCAATACGCAATAGGCGACACAGGACCCGCAGGCGGAATAATTTTCTATGTTGCTCCAAGCGGCATTACCATACAAGGATACGGCAGTTCTGGCGATAACGGCTACTTTGCAACATATATTGCTTACTACCTGGAAGCCGCCCCTGCGAATGCATCAGGATCAGCTATGCGTTGGGCAAGTGCAACTTCACTTTTACCTAATCTGTCGCAAAATTCTAGTGATACAACTGACTGGGCAATCGGCAGAGGCAGGATGAACACAGCGATTATCATTGCCGCACGTACTTTTGATACAGTCGCCAACAATGCCGCAAAAGCAGCCGCAGCATATTCAAACGGTGGAAAAGACGATTGGTTTCTTCCAAGCAGAGAAGAACTAAATCAAATGACCATACAAAGAAGCCATGTTGGCATAACTTCAGGACGGTTCTGGTCTTCGTCGCAGGGTAGTGGTTTATACGCGTGGGGTCAGTTTTTAAACGGTAGCGGCGTTTGGGACAACTGCCACAAGATTTCCGACAACAACAATGTTCGAGCCATCCGGGCTTTTTAGCGCGTGAGATGAGCGGATAGCAGAGGGTGCGGCGTGATGAGTAATTGCGCCGTGCTTTTTGCTTTAAGATTTTCTGTCCACGGATTTACACGGATTATCACGAACCATGTTCGAGAGATTTTTCTTCTTCGTGAAAATCCGTGTAAATTCGTGGACCTTCTTTTTCCAGTTGCGCAGAGAAAGCCAAGGAAAGGAATGCGGACAGCAGGTTCGTGAACGCGAACTTGTGAGCGTATTCGTGAGGTCCGTGGTTAAAAAATATTTCCTTCGTGAAAATTCGTGCTAATTCGTGGACCCTCCTTTTTTTGTTAGAACTGTAAAACTGAAAGTTAGCGGGTCTGGTTTGTGGTAAAATTTTTTATCTTTTTTCCAATTTTTCTACATCAGCTATATCAGAATTTCTTCCGCTGGCTTTTTTGTTTTTAATTAAATCCTCTTTCGAAATTATATTAATAGCTATTCCATCAACATTAATAGTTTGTTTTCTATTATAACAATCATCCATATCAATTCCATCAGCATCGTTTATTATATCAATTTGAATTGGAGAGCTCCCTATTCTTATTACATAACCTTTTTCTTTAAAATTTTCCAAATCAATAGGAGGTGATCCAAATGCAAGTAACGCATTGCGAAGTTTATCTAAATTTTGCTGGTCTATTGAAAATAAAAAATCAATATCTTTAGTTGCTCTCGGATGCCCATATATACCGACCGCCCAACCGCCGACAAGCAAGTAACGTACATTATTTGAGTTTAAACATTGTATGAACTCTTTGAATTCTTCCGGTAGTTGCCTCTTCGCCATAGAAACATTCCCTTAAATAAGTTATTGTTTGCAGTTTTTCTTCAATCGGTGCAGAACGCCAATATTCATCGTCCTTCTTGTAAAGTTCTTCTCTTTTTGCAATTACGATAGAAGATTTATCCATTTTCTCATGCATAATACGAAAATTGTATTAGATATTTAATATAAAGTCAATATTACTCACCAAGTAGCCAACCTCCGTGCGATCTCTTCCCTTAAAAATTCTTTTTCTGCGACAACTCTACAAACTGTTCAAGTTGTTTTTTCGCTTTGCCTGAATCAATTGCGTCGGCTGCCATTTTAATCGCCTCTTTAATTTCGATTTCCGGTTTGGCGATGTGTATCGCCGCGGCTGAATTTAAAAGTACCGCGCTGCGTCTGGGAGTCTTTTCGCCGCCAAGAATGCTTTTGGTAATTTCCGCGTTTTCGGCAGGGGTGCCGCCGCGAAGATCGTCTCTTGTGCAGCGCTCGAATCCGAATTGTTCGGGCGTGATTTCGTAGGTTTTGATAAAACCGTTGCGCAGTTCGCAGACTGTTGTCGGCGCGCCCATTGAGATTTCGTCCAACCCGTCCTGACCGTAAACAACCATGCCGCTTCTAACGCCAAGATTGCAAAGCACTTTTGCCATAGGCTCGATAAGTTCGGGTTCGTAAACGCCCAAAAGTTCCATGTTTGCGCCTGCCGGATTTACCAACGGACCAAGTATATTAAAAATTGTGCGGATGCCAAGCTCGCGGCGAACCGGCGCGACATACTTCATCGATATATGATAGTTCTGCGCAAACAAAAAGCAAATGTTAATTGTTTTTAAAAGATGCAGGCTGTGTTCCGGTGAAATGGTGATGTCAATGCCGAGCGCTTCAAGCACGTCCGCAGAACCGGTTCTGCTTGTTGATGCGCGGTTGCCGTGTTTGGCAACGGGAATTCCTGCCGCGGAAATTACAAGCGCGGAAGTAGTGGAGATGTTAAACGAGTTGGAATGGTCGCCGCCGGTGCCGACGATTTCCAGCACATCCATGTCGTGCAGGATTCGAGTGCAATGCTTGCGCATTCCGGTGGCGGAGGCGGTGATTTCATCGATTGTTTCGCCTTTTACTGACATTGACGCAAGGTAGGCTGCCATCTGTATCTCGCTTGCCTTGCC
>WQSW01000085.1 GCA_009787695.1 Treponema sp. | reverse complement strand
TGATGAATGACAGGGTTTTCAAACTCATGCTCGCTTCGGAAACGGAAGATTCGCGCGAAGCGCTGAAGAGTCTTTTGTCCGCCTGCACAAGACGTAAAGTGATGAATGTAGAGGTTCTTAACAGCGAGCTTTTACCGGTACACCTTGAAGGGAAATCGCCTAGATTAGATATAAAAGTAATGTTTAACGAAGGTGATATAGCCAATCTGGAAATGCAGATCAGCCTTTCATCGGATAGTCTGAAAAACAGGTCTTCGCTGTATATGTCCATGCTGCAAGCGGCTCAAGGGAAGAAAGGGAAAAAATACGGGGACATAAAATCCGTTTACCAAATATTCTTTATAAACGATATCCTCTTCCCGAAAAGCGCCAAGCTGCCGCGCCGATACGGTTTAAGGGAGGAAACAGAACACGATCTGCTTACTGGCACAATGGAGGTGATTTACTACGAACTGCCGAAGCTGGAAAAGAAAGCGGAAGAATATTTCACCGGGAAGCTGGAATTGGAATCATTGTCAAATGAAGAAAAATGGTGTATCTTTTTTAAATACCACCATGAAAAACAAGCGAAGCAATTGATAAGTGAATTATGCGAGAAGGAGGAAGGTATAATGCGGGCAGAAAAAGAAGCGAAAAAAATAAAACGCAATCTTATTAAGTACTTTGAAGAAATGGATCAAATAAAATACGAGTGGGAAATCCAAGACAAGATAGATGCCGCTCGCAGGGAAATTGAAAAAAACAAACAAATGTCTATTGCAAAAAACTTAAAAAAAATGGGTTTATCAATTGAGCAAATAGCCAAAGCGACGGAGCTTCCTGTTGAAGATATCAATCAAATAATATCAAACAACTAAAAAATTACTGCTGCAAAATAAAAAACTTTTTACAACCAAAAATAAATAACTCGAAAGCGCAGAAAAAAAATCCCAACCTTTCTGCGCCTTTACTGTTTAAACCTCAATCCTCCCACAACCACGTTGACAGATAACGCTCTCCGGTATCGGGAAGAACTGCTACTATGGTTTTACCCTTGTTCTCCGCTCTTTTAGAAATTTCAAGCGTCGCATCAAGAATCGCTCCTGAAGAAATGCCGACTAATACTCCCTCTTCTTTTGCAAGAGAGCGTGCGGCGGCTCCGGCTTTTACATCATCGGTCTGATAAATTTCGTCAACAATTGATGCATTGTAAACCTGCGGGACAAAACCCGCGCCTATGCCCTGTATCTTGTGAGGACCCGGCTGCCCGCCTGAAAGGACAGGAGATGCGGAAGGTTCAACGGCGATTACTTTAACCGATGATTTTTTTGATTTGAGATATTTTCCCGCTCCGCTTACCGTTCCGCCTGTCCCGACTCCGCCGATAAGTATGTCGATCTTTCCTTCGGTATCATTCCAGATTTCCGGTCCTGTGGTTTTTTCATGTACCGCAGGGTTTGCCGGGTTATTAAATTGCTGAGGCATAAATGAATTCGGTGTTGATGCAAGAAGCTCCTCAGCTTTTGCAATTGCTCCCTTCATTCCTTTTGCGCCTTCGGTTAATACTAATTCCGCGCCGAACGCTTTAAGAAGTTTGCGTCTTTCTACGCTCATCGTTTCGGGCATGGTAAAGATTACTTTATATCCCTTTTCCGCCGCGATGAAGGCAAGCCCTATGCCTGTGTTGCCGCTTGTCGGTTCGATGATAACAGTCCCCTGTTTCAATTTTCCGTCTTTTTCCGCCGCTTCAATCATGGCAAGCGCGATGCGGTCTTTTACGCTTGACATTGGGTTAAAGCTTTCCAGTTTGATATAAACAGTTGCTTCTCCCTTGTTAATTTTATTGAGTTTTACAATCGGTGTATTCCCAATAAGGTCTGTGATTTTTTCTGCTCTCATAATATTCTCCTTAAATATTTAATAACTCATATAACTTATGTGTTTACTATGTTTTATGATAAAACGGGAATATTGTCAATAGGAGAAAATGACTTTTTTTACAAACCAAGCCGTTTTAATTACTTGCAAAACCTAGTAAACCTATGTTAAAACTAAGATATAGAATTGTTGAAGAGGCAGAATCATTGAAAATATCGACAAAAGGTAGATATGCCCTGCGAATGTTGCTTGACCTTGCAGAGCATAGAGACGACGGGTTTATAGCACTTAAAGAAATCGCTGACAGGCAAAATATATCAAAGCAATATCTGGAACAAATTATTACAATAATCAATAACTCTAAAATTCTTCGTGCAAACCGCGGGAAATTAGGCGGCTATATGCTGGCAAAAGAGCCGTCGGAAATTACTGTCGGTCATATTCTGCGGGTTACAGAAGGAAATCTTTCGTCTATAGCGTGTCTTGAAAGCGATGTTAATCTTTGCCAGATGGCAGATACTTGTAAAACTCTGTATATGTGGAAAGAGCTCAATAAAGTTATCGCCGATTATCTTGACAGTGTTACTTTGCAGGATATTTTAAATAAAAATCAGGAACTGCAAATTGACAATTATGTAATTTGAATAAAAATTATTACGCACTTATCTCGCTGTAATTCCCCAAAAACGCAAGCTGCTTTGTGCTGTCTTTTAACTGTAAAATCAAATTATACACATCTTCGTTTTCGATATTTGCCTGAACATCAAAATAAAACATAAATTCAAAATCCGTGTCGGCAATCGGGCGCGATTCAAGTTTTATAAGATTGAGCTGACGCTCTGCAAATTGTTTTATTATTTCGTATAACGCTCCGGCTTTATTTTCCAGCGAAAGCATAAGGCTGATTTTATCCGCATTGTCAAAAATTTCACATTCTTTGGAGATGCAGATAAATCTTGTGTAATTGTTATTGTTGTTTTGAATATTTTTTGATGATGCGGTTAGATTATAGAGTTGGATGCAATTCTCTGACGCGATTGCCGCAATGTCAGTTCTTTCGCTTTCCGCGACAAATTGAGCCGCCGCTGCCGTATTTGCGCTTAAATTAATTTTTATATGATTGTTCTGCTCTAAAAATCTGCTGCACTGCCTTGCAGCCTGTTCGTGAGTGTATATCTCTTTTATTTTATCAATGCCCGTTTTTTTCTTTTGAAGCAGCATATGAGAGATAGAAACCTTTACGCTTCGCACAATAAAAAATTTATGCGTTTTCATTAAATCATAAACATCTGTTACTGAACCTGCGTTTGAATTTTCAAGCGGTAAAATTCCGTATTTGCAAAGCCCGTTGTTCACTGCGCGGAAAACTCCGTCAAATGTGCGCATATACATTACGTCAGGCTGTTTAAAAAGAGCGTTAGCTGCAATCTGCGAGTACGCGCCTTCAACTCCCTGACAGGCGATGTTTGCAGTTTCCTGTAATTGCGGTTTTCTGCAATTTTTTATATCAATCATATTAATTCCATTTACTTTACAGGATTTTTTCCTAATGCCTGTAAAATATTATTTAAACTGCCGACAAGCTCTGCGAAAGCCTCCGGTGTTAAAGATTGCGCCCCGTCGCATAAAGCATGAGCGGGATCGTTGTGTACTTCGATGATCAAACCGTCCGCGCCTGCGGCGGCAGCCGCTAAAGACATCGGTTTTACCAATCTTGAAATTCCTGTGGCGTGGCTTGGGTCTACCACAACCGGCAGGTGAGTATGTTCTTTTAGCAGAGGGATCGCTGAAAGGTCTAAAGTATTTCTTGTGTATGTTTCAAAAGTCCGTATACCGCGCTCGCACAAAATTATATTTTTATTTCCGCCTGACATTATATATTCCGCGCTCATCAGTAATTCTTCGATAGTGTTGGCTAGCCCGCGTTTTAGCAAAATCGGCTTGTCAAGACGTCCGAGTTCTTTAAGAAGCTCAAAGTTCTGCATGTTGCGTGCACCCACTTGAATCACATCTACATCTTTAAACATATCGATATGATTGACATTCATTATCTCTGTTACTATCGGCAGCCCTGTTTCTTTTTTCGCTTCATATAAAAGCTCAAGCCCTTCCGCGCGTAATCCCTGAAAGGCGTAGGGTGATGTTCTCGGTTTAAAAGCGCCGCCGCGCAGCATTGCAGAGCCTGCATCCTTCACCTTTGCGGCAATATTTAAAATCTGCTCGCGCGACTCGATAGAGCAGGGTCCTGCGATAAGCGTAAAATCTCCGCCGCCGATTTTTCGTCCCGCCACATCAATAACGGTGTCATCGGGATGAAACTTGCGGTTCGCCGCTTTAAACGGTTCTTGAATCCGCCTGACGCTTTCTACAATGTCGATTGCTTTGATCATGTCGATATCTACTACCGACGTGTCTCCTATTAAACCCAAAATTGCAGACTGCTCGCCGTTTACAAGAGTCGTTTTTAAGTTTAAGCCGTCCAGCCATTTAAGCAGATTATCAAACTGCCGCTGCTCGTATTTTTGTTTTAAAACTATTACCATATTTTTGCTCCCAGGTTATGCCTGATAAATTGAGAGTAGCATATAATTAAGAAAATGTGTAGATAAAAAACTGCCCCCAGTTTTCTCTTTTTACGCGAAAACAAGGGTTGTATCATTTTGTATCATTATAGAGGTAATTTAAAAAAATAAAAATTTTAATAAACTAATTTGCCAAATTTTCCCATATATATTATAATTTAATAAGAACAAAGGCGTTCGCCAGATAACAGGATTAACCTATAAAATTTAACGATTAAGCGATGGTCCCCTGCTCTCTGGCGAGCGCTTTTTTTGAAAGCTAATTATAGAGAGGTTGTTATGAAAATCGGAGTAAAGCTAATTCTTATTATCTCCATAGTTAATCTGGTCGGTATCGGCGGTTTGACTATAGCCGCCACTTTGTTTTCGTCAAGCCAGATTAGAGCGCTGGCAGATGAAAACGCCGGAAATATCACAGATATAACGTCAAAAGAGGTTAAGACATTTCTGGAAGTTCCTTTAGATGAAATGAGGTCTTTAGTAAATCTGATGATTTATATTGACGATATTACAACTGCTGAGAATAGGCGTGATCAAATCAACTTTATGCTTAGAAGCCTGATGGTGAAAAATCCGGATTTTGTAGGGGCATGGGCGGTCTATGAACCTAACGCTCTTGACGGCAGGGA
>WQSW01000084.1 GCA_009787695.1 Treponema sp. | reverse complement strand
TGTCAGGCTTGCGAAAACTTGTGCCCTATTCAGGTGTTAAACGTAAACAATCACAAGTATATGTTCGGCGGGCGGTGCAATAAATACACAAATATGCGAAAGCAGGTTAAAGACATTCCTGTTTTTGATTATGTGGAAAAACGGCAGAAGATGCTCTTTGAAGAATTTGCCGCTCCTTCTTTGCAGGAAAAAAACAGAAGAAGTTATGTAATCGGTATTCCGCGCGCTTTTTCTGTGCATACGCTCTATCCGCTCTATTCGTGGTTTTTTCATGAACTTGGAATCAAAACCTATCTTTCTACAGAGGTTGCACACGCAGGTGTTGCGCGTGCAGAGGCGCAATATTGTTTTCCTGCGGAGATTGCGCACGGCGCGATTCAAGATTGTCTTGATAAAAAAACAGACTTTGTTTTGCTGCCGCATTTCCGCGATATGCCCAGTTACGAAGAAAAAGTTCATGCAAACTTTTGCCCGATAACGCAAGCTCTTCCTTATTATATGGAAAAAGCTTTTCCCGATATTGATAAAAAACGCTGGCTGCCTTTGGTTGTAAGTTTTAAATTCGGCGAAGTTAAAGCACTTGAATTGTTTTGCGAAATGACAAAACTTTTAGGGATAAGCGAGGCTGAAACAAAAACCGCTTTTGATACTGCATGGGCAAAACAAAATGAATATTTTGCGGCGGCGGAAAAAATGGGCAAAGACGCTTTGGAAGATGCGCGAAAAGCAAATCGTCCTGTTATCGCTTTATTGGGAAGACCTTACAATGCATTCACGCCTGAAGCGAACATGGGTATCCCGCGAAAGTTTACAACAAGGGGTTATTCAATAATTCCTTTTGATATTCTGCCTTTCCGCGATAAAGAAATTTTCCCCAATATGTATTGGTTTTACGGTCAGCAGGATTTAAAGGCGGCAAAACTTCTTAAAGACGAAGAAAATATTTATTTAACTTTTATTTCCAACTTTTCATGCGCCCCCGATTCTTTTATTCTTCATTATGTTAAATGGATGATGGGGCAAAAACCCTTCCTTGTTTTGGAATTGGACTCTCATTCAGCGGATGCAGGCGTTGACACACGGGTTGAGGCATTCCTTGATATCATCGACGGTTACCGTGCGAAGAAAAATGAACTTGAAGCGGATCGTTTTGATAACGGATTGCGTTTTGTCAGCGAGAAAAAAGAATCCGGTGATTTTGATTTGCGTATAGACAATATAAAAACAGGGGAAAAAATTCCTATTGCGGGTAACAAAAGAGTGAAAGTGCTTCTTTCCAATATGGGAAATATTTCTACAGAGTATATGGGAGCTGCAGTGCGGAGTTTAAATATTAACGCTCAGGCGCTTCCCGTTGCAACTAACAAAACAATTCAAATAGCGCGCGCTCATGCGTCGGGAAAAGAATGTGTCCCTAGCCATTTGGTTTTAGGAAGCGCATTAGAGTTTTTCTTCAGCGATCAATACCGCAAGGATGAGATATACCTTCTTTTTGTGCCGATTACAACAGGCCCTTGCAGGACAGGTCAGTATTATATCTACTACGAAAATCTTTTCCGTGATTTGCGTTTGGAAAATGTTGTTGTGTTTATTTTATCCGCTGATAATTCATACACTGAGTTAGGATCAAGTTTTGCAAAACAAATGTGGACAGGGCTTGTGTTATCTGACTATTTAAAAGATATACAATGTTCTCTTTTAGCGACAGCAGTTGATCCTGAAAAAGCGGAAAAAGATTTTGAACATTCATGGCGGCGTGTTATGAACGCAGTCGAGAAAAATCCAAAAAATTTATGGAAAGAATTAAAAAATGTCGCTTCGGAAGTTAAAAAAATACCGTTAAAGCGAAAAGTAGAAGATTGCCCCCGTGTTCTTGTAGTAGGTGAAATTTATGTGCGCCGCGATGATTTTGCAGTCGGCGAATTAATTGAACTTATGAGCGAGAGAGGAATAGTTGTAAAAGTCGCCGGCATTTCAGAGTGGATACACTATCTTGATTTTGTCCGCGAATACGCGCTTAATAAATTAATCAAACTGCAAAAACCGGGAAAACGTCTTTTTTCAAAACCATGGAAGGATTTAAAAAAATTGCAGATCGAAGAATGGTGGAAACATCACATAGAAAAAAAGACGCTTTCAATTTTAGAGCCGACAAAATTAATTCCGAAAACACCTCACGATATGCGCCACATCATGAAGTACACAGTTGAGCACTTTGTAAATCTGGAATTAAATTCTGAAATCGCAGTTTCCTCAGGATCGGCGGCAGCCGCAATGGACGAAGGCTATTCAGGCATCGTAAACATCAGCCCCTTTGCATGTTTAATCGGGCGCGTGATTGAA
The DNA here is from genome assembly GCA_009787695.1 of Treponema sp. Lineage (GTDB taxonomy): Bacteria > Spirochaetota > Spirochaetia > Treponematales > Breznakiellaceae > WQXQ01. The sequence continues at coordinate 2,947 of WQSW01000084.1, read as the reverse complement.
GGGCTTTTCACTCCTTGGGCAAGGGAACGCAATTACCCGATACTGTCAGTAGAAGTTGACGGAAACCTTCTGCCTCCGAATATCGTTAATAAACTGAATATCTTTATGGTTAACGTTCTGCGCTTCAAAGGGGGAAGCGATCTATCAACCTTAGTTGATAAAGCCGGGAAATAAAATATTATGAACAGATTAGAAAAAAGCATTGCATCTCTTTTGGATAATTACGAAACTTACGGCATGGTGAACCATTCAGGAGAAGGTAATCTTCCGGGGCGTGAAAGTATTGACAGCATTGTAAGAGGATTGGAAGAGCTGCTCTTTCCGGGTTTTTTGGAAATTGTAAGCACGGATAAAGAATCGCTTCATATAATCACAAATGAAAAAGTAATAAATCTTGCAAAGGAGCTAAACTGCGAAGTGGAAAAAAGTTTGGCTTTTTCTGCGCGCCTTGGCGTTTTAAATTGCGGGAACAAAGGATGCAGGGCGGCAGCGGCATTTATTGTGGAAGAGTTCTTTGAAGAATTGTCAAACATCAGAATCATTCTTGCTAAAGATTTGGAAGCCGCTGTCAAAGGCGACCCTGCCGCAATGAGCGCCGATGAAGTGATTCTTTCGTATCCTGGTTTTCAAGCGATTACAATTCAGAGAATCGCGCATTTTTTTTGGACAAGGCAAGTGCCCCTTATTCCGCGCATGATGAGCGAGCTTCTTCACAGAAGAACGGGAATTGATATTCACCCGGGAGCTGTAATAGGAGAATCTTTTTTTATTGATCACGGGACAGGCGTTGTTATCGGAGAGACAACGATCATCGGAAAGAATGTAAAAATATATCAGGGCGTTACGTTAGGCGCACTTTCTGTAAAAAAAGATGAGAGCGGTCAAAAACGCCACCCGACTATCGAAGATGATGTAACAATTTACGCTAACGCGACAATTCTTGGCGGACAGACTGTAATAGGGAAGGGCAGTATTATCGGGGGAAGCGTGTGGATAACAAAATCTGTTCCGCCCGGAAGCAGGTTTTATTTAAAGAGGGATTAATATCATCATAAATTTAGTATAAAGTTTTTGTTTCTGTTTACCGGAATATTTTTGTATTATATTATACTAATTGGTTAAAAACATTAATATAATACAAATTCGCTTGAGAAACGCAACAAATATCCATATTTATGAGCTTTTTGTCAATAGATTAATTTAAATAATGATATATTATTATACTAGTGATATATTGATTGTGGTCACTAAAATATAAAATCCTGCGTTGCAGGGAGCTACTTTAATTAAGGAGAGAAGAATGAAGATTTCAAAGTTTTTAACGGCAGCAATTTTTATCATAGCAATCATTGCCTTGATAGGCTGCGCATCAACATCGGGACCGAAAGTAAGGGTTGTAGAGCTGGAAAATAAAGGTACAGGAATTGGTGTTTCCACCCCTGACTGGATTAAACTCTATACCGCACAAGGAATTGCCAAAGTACAGGAACAATCCCAGTACAAAGACAAGTACTGCATAATCGGTGAAGAGTCCGGTGTCAACAAGCAATTTGTTCTTGCATGGGCAGATAATTTCAGCGCTCAGCAGAGAATAGGCGCAATGCTCCGCACTACCATTGTCAGTGAATATCAGGCAAGAGTACAGGGAGCGGCAGAAACATCAGGTTCTGCAACAACATCAGTGGCGGAAGGAATCTATAGGCAGGAAATTGACAGTGTCATTAACTCAATTATTAATGTGAGTTACTCAGGCGCTCAAAGAGATGCTGACTGGTGGAGTTTAAGAAGACGCTATGATCCTGATAATAGCGAAGCTTATTCAGATGAGTATACAGCTTATGTGCTTTACACAATTCCTAAAGCGGAATTAAACAGACAAGTAGCAAGAGCTCTTGAAACATCTGTCGCATCCGATTCTGCACTCTACGACATCACAATCGAAATGGCGAGAGTTATTTTACAAAACGGTCTTACAAGCTGGGGTAATGAATAATTCTAAGCAGTAAGTAATCTGTTAAAAAACTTGCAGGGTAAATGCTCTGCAAGTTTTTTTTTATTAATCACGAATACTTAAAGGTTTTAATTTTTTTACATATGATGCGATTTCGCATAACGGAAGTTTTAAAAGACCTGATACAGCAAGAAGCGATGCAAGCACATTTGCAGAATTAAAAGCACCAGGAAGTTTATCTCTTAATTCTATGCGTTCTTTTAATGCAGGGATCATTACCATATACCAATTTCCTAAGGCAGTACTTTCAATTGCTTCTAAAATGATGTCCCCGTCTCTTCCTGCAGGGCTGTAAGTAAATGTTTTATGTTTCATCAATTTAATAAAATATCTTGAGTTTTTATCATCAGCATTTACTACACCGAAAGGTCCTATAAAAGATGAGTTTAAAGGAGGTGTATAACGGTTAACGGCGCGGAATAAATTTGCTTTATCATCTCTGTACTGTTCCCAATTTTCATATTCATGCGCTAAATTGGTCAGCACACCTGAACAAAAATCCACATCTCCAAGACGGTTTGTTTTTATTGAAAGCCCGTGAGTGCTTGCTTCTAAAATTGCATATTCACAGCCGTTATCTGCCATTTCACAAAGAAGTCTTTGTATTACAGGCGCTTCAGGTGTTGTGTGAAATTCGTTATTTTTTATTACTTCATTTCCAAGACAAATATGTCCTGTAGAAATAAATCCCGCTTTTTTCCCCATCATTGATAATAACTGCCAGATAAGATAAACAGTTGTGCTCTTTCCTTCCGCTCCTGTAACGCCTGTTATAAATAAATTTTTTGACGGAAAATTATAAAATGCAGCTGATATCGGAGACATTGCAAAACGAGCGTTTTTAACTTTTAAATAAACAACACCGTTTTTTTTTATTATTTGATCGTTGTCATGAACAATTACTTCAGCGCCGTTGTCTATTGCGCGGGAAACTTC
>WQSW01000083.1 GCA_009787695.1 Treponema sp. | reverse complement strand
TGAGATAGGAGGGAAACTGGTTGTGCTCATCGAACACCAGAGCACCATCAACCCGAATATCGCTCTGAGAATGTTTCAGTATGTTAATGAAATATTCGAAGAGATGATTAAGGGAAAGGACATCTATTCGGGGAGAGCTGTACCGCTCCCGTATCCTGAGTTCTTTGTTCTTTACAACGGATCAGCTCAATACCCTGATGAAAAAATTGTGAAACTGTCAGACCTGTTTGAAAATCCTCAGAGCTTGGGGCTTCCCGGAAAAACGCATCCTTTGCTTGAACTTGAAGTAAGAGTGTTAAACATCAACGAGGGAAGAAATGAGGAAATTGTAAAACGATGTTCCAAATTGTCGGAGTACAGCAAACTGATAGGCAAGGTGGAAAGCATATTAAATGAGACAAAAGACCTAAAAAAAGCGGCGGAAGAGGCTATCGAATATTGCAAGAAGAATGGTATACTTAAGGAGTACTTGGAAAAATATGGCAAGGAGGTTTTGAAAATGTTATATGCAAAATGGAATTTAAAAGACGCGATTGCCGTAGCCCGCGAAGAAGGCAGAGAAGACGGACGGGATGAAGGGCGTGTTGAAGGACGTAACAAAGGGAGAATTGAAGAAAAATTTATTATCGCTCGTAACTTGCTTTCAAAAGGATCGACACCTGATTATGTCAGTGAAATAACAGGTCTTTCTCTTGAAGAAATTAAAAAACTTTTAATGCAGTAATAAAATAATTAACCGCGAAGAAAATATACAAAACTTCGCGGTTATTTTTACCACTCTCAATCCATGTCACCTAACATACACGCTTTTTTAAATATATTTGCAAAATACTGTCCCTCTCCCTGTGCAAGACCTGCACGCGCAATAAGATCGCGCAAAAAGCGGGATTGATACTCTCTGTTTGGTTTTTTATAAAAACCGATGCTTGCAAGATCGTCTGTAATTTGATCAACAAGAACGGAAATCTCTGTTTGATTCATTGCCGTCCATTCGCCTTTAACAGAATGTAAACCCTGTTTGTGCTGTTCAAGAAGGGGACATTCGCCGCTTTTGAAGTTCGGCTGCTGTTCCATTGCAAGAAAAAATTCATAAGCATAAAGCTGCACTGCATGAGACAGATTTAAAGAGGGACACTCGTCAGAAACAGGAATGTGTGATGCGAAATTGCACATATCCAGCTCCTTTTCTTCAAGACCTGTGCGTTCATTTCCAAACACGATGGCTGCAGGTCCCGGATGAGAGGCAAGATATTCAGCAAGAACGCGGGGAGGCATCGAAATGCTTTTACGGTTATGACCTCGGCGGCGGGTGGTACCCACTACGATGGAGCAATCGGCTGCCGCTTCTGCAAGACTGTCAAAAATGCGGGCGTTTTCCCAGATATCCCGCGCATTAACCGCTCTTGTAAAAATTTTTTCAAGCACAAGAGACTGAGGCGACGCCAATCGCAATTGGGAAAGCCCCATATTTTTCATAGCGCGGCAAACCGCACCTGCATTTCCCGCTTCTGACACCCTGCTTAAAACTATCTTTACATCATTTAAAAACATGTAAAATTATAACATAGTGATAGATGCCCACGCCAGTAATAGTGGAAAATCAGCAAAACAGACACCATATATAGCAGCCGACATGTCTCGTTTTTCATGGTTGACAACCATCTTGAATGATACTATGATATAATTTGAAGTATTCTCAATGCTTTTCTAACCGTTCACGGTGAGAATACTTAGATAGATAAGGAAGTGGCATGCTTAATAATGATATAGTTCCAGGGTTCGACGATGAAAAAGATGACAGCCTCAAAATAAGGCTTGAAAAAATCACCGAAGCGCCCAGATGTTTAGTTTTGACTTTGACAGGATATATAGATACATATAATTCTAATTTTTTTCAAAAACGTATTCAAAAAGCAATTGAATCCGGATATGTCAGGTTAATTTTTCAATGCGGTAGTTTAAACTATGTTTCATCTACCGGCATCGGTTCATTTACTACTTTTTTAAAAGCGGTTAAGCCGCAAGGCGGCGATCTTGTCCTTATGGACATTCAACCGAAAGTTTATGAAGTATTCCAATTGCTCGGTTTTTCTCAATTCTTTAATATTAAAGATAATCTTAACGATTCAGTTCAATTCTTTAATGCGGATAAAATAACAGAAGAGAAACCTTCGATTTTCCCAAAAGTTGTAGCCTGCCCAATCTGTTACAAAAAATTAAAATCTTTAAAAGCGGGGCGTTTCCGTTGTTCAGAATGTAAAAGCATTTTAGCGATTGACGAAGCCGGTCAAGTTTTACTTGGCTAATAATAAATAAAAGGAAGAAGCTATGGCAGATAATAAAATTGAACAATATTTAATCGATATGAGATTATCGTATCAGCAAGTAAATGAAAAATTATGGCTGTTAGACGATGAAGAACGCACCTTGCAAGGTATTGCAATAATGCTCACTGAACCTTTGGTGACAATCAGAGCGGAAATTTTTAATGTCCCGCAAAATAATCTTTTAGAGCTGTACACTAAACTACTTGAAATCAACGCTAACGATGTAATACACGGCGCTTTTGCGCTTGACAGCGATAGTAATAAAATTATATTGATTAATACATTGAATTATAATTCTATGGATTACGAAGATTTTAGAACGGCATTAGAAGCGTTTAGTTTAGCATTGACAGAACATTATCCGATTCTTTCAAAATATAGAGAAAAAGCATAGGAGCCTGATATGGGTATCTTTTCAAGACTTAGGACATTAATTGCAGCGAATGTAAATGCGCTGATCGGCAAGGCTGAAAAGCCTGAAAAAATGTTAAATCAACTCATCATCGAAATGAATGAGCAGTTGATCGAATCCAAAAAAGCGGTCGCTATGGCTATCGCGGACGAGAAAAAATTGGAACGCGAAAAAGATAATCAAGCAGCGCAAGCAAAAGAATGGGAACGCAAAGCGATGCTCGCTGTTACAAGCGGAAAGGACGATCTTGCAAAAGAAGCTCTTCTTCGCAAACAGGAATACGACAACGCCGCCGCCGAATATCAAAAACAATGGGAAGCTCAGAAAACTTCTGTAGACCAATTAAAAGAAAGCCTTAGAGAACTGCAAAATAAGATTGAGGAAGCTCAGCGCAAGAAAAACCTGCTCATCGCAAGAGCCAAACGCGCCGAAGCACAGCAGAAAATACAAGACACCATCTCTTCAGTTTCAGGAAACCGCAGCGCATTTGACGCATTCGACCGCATGGCGGCAAAAGTTGACGAAATGGAAGCAATGGCTGACGCAACGAAGGAACTTCAGGATCTCAGCAATGATTCTAATCTGGAAAGAAAGTTTAAAGAACTGGAAAAATCAGACACAACCGCAGACGCGTTGCTTTTGGAACTAAAAGAAAAAATGAAGGCTTTACCGGAGAAATAAGGTATTTTTACCTCTGCCTGTGGAAAACTTGTGTACAGTGCTTGAATAATTTTACAGGTGTATCAATTTTTATACAATCTAAGTTACTTTTTAAGAATTTCACATAACAAACAGAGCTAAGTCCTTATCCTATAAGGACTTACGCAGTTAATTATCAGAGCAATCCGGCATTTTATTAAATTGAATAAAAGTTATAATTTTTTCTGCTTGTGGATAAGTAGTGGAAATCAAATTTGATGCCTGACACCGCCGCTATATATAGCGTGGGATTTTCTAAATTACGCTATATGCGGGGTGGTCACTTTTTTTATACACTTTGTAACGCATACTTCAACGCAATGCCCGCAGCCCGTACACTTACTGTAATCAATCTTTGCAAGGTTTTCTTCTATTACAATTGCTTTGTCGGGACATTCGCGGACGCATTTTCCGCAGGCGATGCATGCAGTGATGCATTTTTTTCTTGCAACCGCGCCTTTTTCAATATTATTACAAGCGATAAGAACAGGTAAACCGGCGCTTTCTATCGAAATTAATTCATTAGGGCAAGCTTTAACGCACAAACCGCAGCCTGTACAAAGACTTGTAATAACCCGCGCAAGCCCGTAGTCTTCCATACAGATAGCGTTGCTTGGGCAAACAGCGTAGCAATCACCGTAACCGATACAGCCGAAGGCACACGCGCTCTGCCCGCCGTAAAGCTGTTTTGCGGCAATACAGGATTGTACTCCCTTATAATACATTTTTTGCTGATGAGTTTTATTGTCGCTGCTGCAATGTACAAAAGCGGTTTTTGCATCGATGCTTCCCGCTTCTATTCCCAAAATCTCGCTTATCTTTGCCAGCAATTGCGCGCCGCCGGGTGTGCAGAGATTTGGTTTCGTATCTCCTGAAACAATAGCGGCAGCATAAGCGGAACATCCCGGAAAACCGCAAGCGCCGCAATTTGCACCGGGCATAGCGTTTGTTAAAAGAGCGATACGCTCATCAATTTTAACATACATGATCTTAGAAGCGACGCTGAGTATAACAGCGCAGATAGTACCGATAGCGGTTACAGAAACAACAGCAATGATAATCACATTCATAACAAACCCCTTATTAACGGAACAAGTTTTCTATTACGCCGTTAAAACCGAAAAACGAAAATGAAAGTATCGCCGCAGAAAAAAGCGTCAGCGGTAAACCTTTAAAAGCCTGCGGCGGATCCGTGTTTTCAGTGTATTCGCGGATACCGGAAAAAATCACCATACCAAGAAAAAACCCAAAACCCGAACCGAAGGCGTTCACAAGAGCTTCGATATAGGAATATTCGTTTTTTATATTTACGATTGTAACTGCAAAAATAGCGCAGTTTGTTGTCATAAGAGGTAAATAAATACCCAAAGTTTTATACAAAGACGGTATGTATTTTTTCAGCGCGATTTCAACAAGCTGGACAAGCGTTGAAATAACCAAAATAAAAACAATAGTTTGCAAGAAACTTAAACCGTTTGGACTCAAAAGATATTTTTGTATTGGCCAAGTGACAGCGGTTGCAAGTATCATAACAAAGATAATCGCAACGCTCATTCCGATCGCGCCTTTTAAATCTTTTGAAACTCCAAGAAAAGGACAAACACCGAGAAACTGACGCAAAATATAATTGTTGATTAAAACAGTACCGATTAGTATTGCAACAAGAATTTTAAAGTCCATTAGTTGGTTCCCTCCTTTGCAAGCTCTGTTTGCGCTTTTATTTTACCGCAAACCGCTTTTGACGGGCACGCATCGCAGCCGAAATCATCTTTTTTTATAGCCCTTCCTTTTGAAACTTTATTGATTATCGCAATTAAAATACCGAAGGCGATAAAACCGCCCGGCGCTAATGTGAACGCTTCAATCGTATTGTTATTTAGTACCGGTAACTTTAATCCGAACCAAGTCCCGGAACCGAAAATTTCACGTATCGAAGAAATTAAAAAAAGAGCGACGGTAAAACCCGCTCCCATTCCGATTGCATCAATCGCAGAATCTAACACACCGTTTTTATTAGCGAACATTTCCGCACGCGCAAAAACGATACAATTTACAGCGATAAGCGGAAGAAAAATGCCGAGCGCAAGATAAAGGCTGTATGCATAAGCTTCAACTACCATTTGCACAATAGTGGTAAATCCCGCGATAAGAACGATGTAACAAGGTATACGGATTTTATTGGGAATGCTTTTACGCAAAAGAGAAATGGCGATATTAGAACCTATAAGAACAAAGGTTGTCGCCAAGCCCATCCCTATCGCATTAATCGTCTGCGTGGATACGGCAAGCGCAGGACAAATGCCCAATATTAAAACTAAAACGGGGTTTTCTTTGATTATCCCGTTTAAAAGAATTGATAATCTTTTTTTCATGCTTTCCCTCTTATTTTGATGTAA
>WQSW01000082.1 GCA_009787695.1 Treponema sp. | reverse complement strand
TGCCAAAACCGCCATAACTGCAATAAGCCTCTTTAACATATCTCTTTCCTCCAAGTTATATCCGCACCCATTCGGGTGCTTAATTTAAAGGGGGGATTCTTTTAAGCAAATTAAAAAAAAGTGTTATGCGATCAATTAAAAAGACGATAAGTAATTACAGTTCATTAATTGGAGGAAATATGGTATACGGTTATATCAGGGTTAGTACAGATAGGCAGACTGTTGATAATCAACGGTTTGAAATCGAGCGGTTTTGTTCACAAAATAATCTTAAAATTGATCATTGGATCGAAGAAACAATCAGCGGAACTAAGTCACCGGAGAAAAGGCTTTTGGGTTCGCTTCTCGCGGAAGTCAGAAAAGATGATTTAATTATTTGTTCTGAGTTGTCAAGGCTTGGCAGAAGTCTTTTTATGATTATGTCGATTCTTAATCATTTAATGATGAATGAAGTCAGAATTTGGACTATTAAAGATAATTACAGGTTAGGTGATAATATCCAATCAAAAGTATTAGCTTTTGCTTTTGGTCTTTCTGCGGAGATTGAAAGAGAATTAATATCCCAAAGAACTAAAGAAGCGCTTGCGCGGAAACGTTCTGAAGGAATTGTGCTTGGCAGACCGAGCGGAAAAAAATCATCTTATGTTAAACTTTCCGGTTGTGAACATGAAATTAAAGCGCTTCTTGACAGACGTTTTTCTAAAAGTGCAATCGGAAGAATTTACGGTGTAAATCGAATGACAGTTGATGCATTCTTAAGAGACCGTTTATTAATTCAATAATTATTTAAGCAGTTAATCCTTGATAAAAATCTGTTTAAAAACGCAGATTCTTGTCAAGGTGACAGCCTCTTAATAAATATGTTATAATATCAATATGTTTGTTATGCAAAAAAAAAGTTTAACAAAAATTTCTAAACTCTTGTTTGTAAGTTTTTTATTTTTTTTCGCTTTAATTCCTCTTGAAACTGTTTCTGCAAATATTTTTAGCTGGGCTCTGCATGGCAATATTTTTTATTTTGCAGCCGATAACGGAGTTGATTCTGATCCCGCTCCTATTATTCCTTCAGGAGGTTTTTCCTTAGCATTGCAATTAATGAAACATTTTAAAATTGAATTTACAGAAGATATCTACTTTACAAATTACCAGCTTAATACAACTCTCGGTTATCCAATGGCTTGTAATCAGGAAGAACGTTCTGCGCTTGTAATTGGTTTTATAACAGCTTTTCAAGCAACAGGTTTTTTTCCGATAGGATCAAATGGTGCGGTTTTTCGCGTTTTCGGCGGACCTGCTGCGGATTTGCGGATTGTCACCCTTGCTGTAGGTTTAAATCACCCGTCTGATTTTCAAGGCGATGACAGAGACGCACAAAAACAAACTGACGCTATACGGAATTTCTTTTGGAGCGAAGCGCGATGGTTTATGCCTGTTGCAGGTTTTGGATTTGATTTTCCTATAAACGAAAAGTTTTTGCTTGGGTTCGATTTAAGGACTTGGTTTCCCGTATATAAATTATGGACAAACGATAATACTCCGGCTATTGACGGCTGGCGATTTGGTGCAAATTTACGCATAACGGTAAGAAATTCAATATGAAAAAACAAAAAGTATCAATTTACAAATGTTCATCTTGCGGACGCGAAGAAGCAAAATGGCTTGGACGCTGTCCCGAATGTGAAGAATGGAACACTTTTATTGAAACGGCTGTCAGCAGTGAAATGTTAAACGCAAGAAAACGGCAAGATAAAACAAAAAGCGGTCTGCCTCAAACTGTACCGCTTCATTCTGTCGATCCGATGCAGGGCAGCCGCATCAGCAGCGGTATCGGCGAGCTTGATCGCGTGCTTGGAGGATCAAATGAAGCGTGCGGTATCATGAAAAATTCTGCTGTCCTTATCGGCGGAGAGCCCGGCATTGGTAAATCAACTTTACTTTTGCAAACTGCTGCTTCTGCTTTTACAAAAGGACGCATCTTGTATGTATCAGGCGAAGAGTCGGCAGGTCAATTAAGATTAAGAGCAGACAGGCTCGGCATCAGCAAAGATAAAATGGAACGCATCGAAATTCTCTGTTCAGGAAATCTTAACGAGATCGAAACAGTTCTTAATTCTGTTAAGCCTGTTTTGGTACTTGTCGATTCTGCACAAACGCTTTTTTCTGAAGATGCAGGTTCTGTATCAGGTACTGTTAATCAAATGAAATTTTGTTCCTATGAATTAATTTCTTGGGTAAAAGAACATGATGCGGCTTTATTTTTAACAGCGCATGTTACAAAAGAAGGTGTTATCTCAGGACCTAAAACTTTGGAACACATGGTAGATACTGTTCTCTATTTTGAACAGAACGATAAAACATCAGGTTTAAGCGAAACAGATGATTGCCGTTTTTTACGCGCGGCAAAAAATCGTTTTGGTTCTGTTGACGAAATCGGAATTTTCACGATGGGAGAAAAAGGTCTTTCATCTATCGAAGATACAGGACGGATGTTTCTTGTGCGAAGAGAAGGGGTTTTGCCTCCGGGTGTTGCAACAGCTGCGGTTCTCGAAGGAACTCGGACTATCCTTGTAGAAATTCAAGCGCTAACAATTCCAGCAAAAGGAACGATGAGCCGCGTTTTTTCCGATAAGATTGATTCGGGAAGAGTCTCGCGTGTTTCCGCCGCGCTGGAAAAACATCTTGGGCTTCGTCTTTCCGATCAGGATTTATACGTAAACGCTGCAGGAGGTATTCGCATAACAGAAGTTGGAAGCGAACTTGCTTTGGCTTGCGCTCTTTATTCGGCGCGTACAGGTCTCCCCCTTCCTGCAGATTTAGCGATAGCCGGCGAACTTTCCCTAACCGGCGAGATTCGCCCTGTCCGCCGTTTTTCAAGCCGTGTTAAAACTGCCGCTAATCTTGGGTTCTCCTCCTTTCTGGGACCTTTCGCAGCTGAAACTGCGAGCGATGAGCAGCCTGTGTCTGGTTTATTAGCAGCAAAAGATATAAAAACCGCAATTAAGGCGGTTTATGGTCTATAAATGATGAAATTAGGACTTACAATTTTGTTTAATTTTATTATATCTATTGACAAATTTTCAATATTAGTCTATGTTATTTTTAATTGGGTAATTTTTAGTTTGAGTAGAGATGATTTTTTCGGGTTTTTTAAAAACTCGGTGCCGGTAGATTTAGAGAATATTTCTTTTCTTACATTGTGCTTCACACACGCACGTGCCAATGTTTGCACAAACAAAGTTTGTATTAACTCTGTTTGCAGGATCATCGAATCAAAATTATTTGCATCTATTTTCCCAGTGCCGGACAGTTTGTCTGTCACAGGAAATTTGAGTCGTTCGCTTGTGCGGGCGTGAATATTAGCGTATCTGGACTTAAGCAGCCTTAGCATCGTCTGATGTAAAGCTGCAAGGCAAAAGCAAGCGCAAGCAGTTTAACTTTTGTAAAACTTGTTTGTTCCAGGATAAGGATTTTTCTCAATGGCGAAGAAACTGTATGTCGGTAATCTTTCTTACAGCACTACCGAGGATAGTCTGCGAACTCTTTTTTCAGGGTTTGGCAGTGTAACTTCAGCAAAGATCATTTATGATCGTGATACACAAAATTCTAAAGGATTCGGATTCATCGAAATGAGCAGCGATGAAGAAGCAGCAACAGCAATCGCCGGCACTAACGGCCGCGAATTTGATGGACGCCAACTGCGCGTAAACGAAGCGATGGATAAACCACGCCGTGAACGCTCAGGCGGTAACTGGTAATATAATATATAGTTTCCAGTTTTTAAAAGCGGTGTATTCTCAAACTTTATGTGTTTGAAAATATGCCGCTTGTTATTGTTTTTTCAAATTTAATTTAATAACTTTAATCTTTTTTCTTCAGCATCATTATGCATTTTTTCCAGCACTTTCATGATCTCGTTTGCAACTTCCTGTTTTTTATCATCGTTTTCTGATAAGTTCTCGATTGCTTTATTTCGGAATTCTTCGCAGGAGATAACAGGGCTTACTGTTACGCGAACTACATCCTTACTGACAATGTCGTTCATCATATCTGTCTGCTGAACATGAAGGACTTCCCCGTTAAGTGCAACGAAGCATAAGTAATCAAATGAGCGAATATATGAATCGATATCACGCACACCTTTTTTAGAATCCGGATCCCATGAACGGTAACGTGTTCCTGATGGGAAGACAAGAATCAGCTTGCCTTTATATTTATGCCTGATGATTGCTTTCATTGCGGCGCGGTTTATCGCAATGCCGCGATGAATTTCTTCTTTATCTTTTTCGGGATCAAGGTCAAGAAGCGAACGGCTCGGACAAATTATAATTCTGGAGTATGCGCCTGCAAAAGCTGCGACAATAGGATTGTCTTCGTTTAATTTCATTCCGGCAATTGCGATAATTGAGTCGCTTATTTCTTGTCCGCTTTTTCCTTCTTTCCGCGCTAACAGTGAAACAATTGAAAGATCCATATTGCTGTAATGTTCAACAAGCAGCAGGCATGATTTGCCGGATTTTGCTTTCTCTAAAAGTTCTTCAAGATTTTCCAAACCGTCCAATCCGCTTTTCGCAAGGAGCAGTTCTTCCACCATTTCATCGAGTACCGAAAGAGTGTTTGGATTTCCTTCCTGATACACATTTTCCTCTGTTATGAAAGTAGGTGCTGTTGATCCTTTTACAACTCTTCTTATCTGATCACTGAATTTACTTGTTAATGTATCAGCCATATTATTCTCCTAACCGTTTTGGTTTCTGTATTTTTTATATGATAAAAATTTTCAGCGTTTTAATCAAGAACAAATTATTTGGATAATCACTTTGCAAGCAGCGCACATTTCAGTTACGCTGATCCATTCCATGCGGCTGTGAAAATTGCGTCCGCCTGTAAATATGTTCGGTGTTGGAATTCCAAGTTCTGTTAAACGCGAGCCGTCCGTTCCGCCCCTTATCGGTTTAAGCTGATATTCAACCCCTGCGTTATGCGACGCTTTTATCAGCCTTGTAAGCGCATCGGGCTTTTCATCAATTTTTGCTTTCATATTAAAATATTGCGCCTGAGTATTTACCGTTACCTTCCCGTTTGGAAATTGCGCTTCCACCGTCTTTGCAAAAGCATCAAGCGCGGCGATTCTCCGTTTCATACCGTCCGTATCAAAATCACGGAGAAAAACTTCCAAAGAAGCGTTTTCCAAATCGCCTGAAATTGCCATCGGGCAGAAGTATCCGTAATAGCCGTCTGTCGCTTCAGGGCTTTCACTGCGCGGCAGCAAAGCGGCAAAGGTTGATGCCATGAGTGCGGCGTTTGCGAGTATGCCTCTTGCATGACCGATATGTATCACCTTGCCTGAAAATTCGATATTCGCTTTATATGCGTTAAAACATTCACATTCGATTTCACCCATCGGTCCGCCGTCTACTGTGTAGCAATAGACGGATTTAATTTCGTCTAACGGGAATTCCGGCAAACCTTTTCCTGTTTCTTCATCAGGGGTAAAAATAATTTCAACCTGTCCGTGCTTTATTTGCGGGTTAGTAATAAGATATTCAACGGCTCCCATAATTTCTGCAATACCGGCTTTATTATCTGCACCTAACAAAGTTGTCCCATCACTGTGAACAATAGTTTTACCTTTTTGATCGGTTAAACCCTGCTCCTTAGCAGGATCAAGAAAAAGCCCGTTCGCAAGACTGATTTTTTCTCCGTTATAATTTTTTACAAGCTGAGGTTTAACGTTCTTCCCTGACACATCACTTGCCGTATCAAGATGAGCTAAAAACCCGATGCAAGGCTCGCTCTCTTTCCCCTCTGATGCAGGCAAACGCGCAATCAAATAACAGTTATCGTTAAGCTTTACATCTTTTAATCCAAGTGCAAGAAGTTCATCGCGCAGTGTTTCCGCTAAATCCCATTGCCCGGCTGTTGTCGGTGTTTTATCGACAGAGCTGTCGCTCTGTGTATCATAACAAACATATTTTAAAAAACGCGGAAGGATTAAGTTTTCCATTACAGCTTGCACTTATTACAACCAAGCACATGCACATGATTTTTCCGTCCGGGGCGTTCAAACATACGCGATACAAGAAAATCACTGACAGATAAAAGAGAGCCGCACACAGGGCATCTGCGGTTACTGTCTTTTTCAAGACAGCTAAAGCAACCTTTAATGTATACTAACCGATCTCTGCCTCCGCTGATAGAAGGAAACGCCAGAGATTTTACCAACTCGCCTTTATACATTTTAAGAGAACAAACAGGGCAAACTTGCGGATCACCGGGTTCGCCTCTTTCTTCTTTTGGTTTTTTCCAATTAAAAAACGGAAAAAATCCCGGATAAAAAGGCGAAACAGGACTCAAGAAAATCGTATAACCTAACCAAAGTAAAACAATCCCTGTGATCACCAAGCCCAGAATTTGTATATACATTCCCATATTCAACCCCTTAAGATGTTTGACGCTTGCATACTTTAAATATAATAACACTGCCGAAAAATAGTGCCCGGCACCTTTTAATCTATTATACTTATATTAATGGCAATACTCTATATTATCGGCACGCCGATAGGGAATTTAGGTGATATTACTTTCCGCGCTGTTGAAATATTAAAAACCGCCGATCTTGTGGCTTGCGAAGAC
>WQSW01000081.1 GCA_009787695.1 Treponema sp. | reverse complement strand
AGAAAATGGAACCATTAATAATCCATGTATTTAATCATCAAGCTCATCATAGAGGAATGATTTCATTATATTTGGAATTTTTAGGAATAGAAAATGGCTTTTCTGGAAGTTTATACAAAATGGATTTATAAATAATGGTGTACGCCGTTCCATCACCTAACAAAATGTAACTTTAAAATACCCTGTTCGAGTATTTTTGGTTACCTAGAACATTTTTATATATTGACTAAATATTTAATAAATAGTAAATTTAATAGAATAATATATAAAATTATTGGAGATTTTGATGAGTAGTGTAATATCAATCGCTTTAATCGCAGTAGCAGGAGCTTTGGGGCTTATGGGATTTGTATTTACTTTTGTGGGTAAAATGGTTAAAGGGCAACAAGACGTAACAAAAATGAAAATGCAGAAGGAAATATTAGAATTAGAAATACAAAAGCAAAACAGTCAAATAAGATTGTTGGAAGAAGAAGGTAAAAAATATGATAAAATAATAAATGAAAGGAATTAATATATTCAATTTAAATATTTTATATAAAGTATTAAATGAGAAATAATTATGAAACATATTATTAATATAAAAATGTTTGGATTAATTCTAATGTTTATTACTAGTTGTGGATTAAAAGGACAGCCAATTAAAATAAATAATGAAAATCACTTAATATATCAAGAAAATATAGAAAATGAAATTACAGAAAGAGAATATTCATTTAATAATATATATGATTTAATTAATAAAATTATATTAATAAATGATAATTGGGCTGGTCAAAGTTTTACATTTGTTATAGAAAATGGTGATTATTATATTTATAGGAAAATAAATGGTTCAGGAGTTCCTTACATTGGAACAATTGTATATAATGCAATAATTGAAAGTGATTATAAAATTAAATTTTATGAAATAGTAGATACTTCTGAAAATATTAAGAATGAATACAATAATGAAATATTTGAATTGTATATTAACAAAGAAATAAGATTTTATATTAATGGATTGCAATTAAAAATAAATTATATAGATTAAAATATTCTAATTTAAGGAAATAGAAAGATGGAAATAAAAACTGCCCATACATTTTTGTGATAATTTTAGGTGACGCAACGGTAGCAGCCGCCAAAACGAGCCTAATTTACTCATTATAATTCTTGATATATTTTATACAGCAACCGTAATAATAACTTCCCCGCTATACCCGTCATTATAAACAAGTAGTCGCTGTTCTTCGCAGTCATATTCTTGTTTAATGACATCCCCTGTTGCAGTGCTTATTTCAATCTTTGGCGAAGAGCCGAAAGTTTCATGCGGCAGATAAATAACAGTAGGCGCGTTTATTTTGTCATCTGCAATAAATACAAAGGAAAAAAGTTTTTTCTTTTTGTTCCAGTTAAAGAAAATCAGTTCGCCTGCTGTTGCCATTGGGTAGGGGCGTTTCCAGCCTGCCGCCGCTCTTTCTTTGCCTTCTGAAAAAATTGAGAGGTCTTCGTCGTTCCAGCCGTCACCGTATTTGTTTGTATTGCTCGCTGTATAATTCCATATCGTGGAATGCAGCAGGTTAGCGTCTACTGCATCGTAATACATTGATATAGCTTCTTCGTGCAGGCTATAATTTGCGCTTTTAAACGCTTTTCTGCTGTTCATGTCAAATGCAAGACCGAATTCACCTAACAGGCTCGGCATATTTTCCATTTTTTTATTTGTCCAGCCGATTCCTTTTGCAAGACATTCTGTAAAATATTCCGCTATCTTTCTTTTGCCTAACATTATTTTTGAAGTGTCCGGGTCTACATTGAACCATGAACGGAAACTTTTTGTGTATAATGAAAAGCCGTCATACCAGTGAAAGGCATTTACAACATTATCAGGATCATTCTTGCTCCATGACGGGTGAGAATTTTCTCTTGTACTTTTCGGCAATCCTTCTATAAAGAAAAGTAATTTTTCATCTGCCTCTTTCATTGCATTGATGTATTTTATTATAAAGGGTTTTAAAAAATCATCAGCGAAATTTGCAGGGCGGTTTTGATATTGACTGAAGTGATTTTCGCGTAATAAAGACGGTGTACCGTTTTCTTCTTGCCATATTCCCGCTTGTTTCCACGGGCAGGAAAATCCCTCTTTAAAAAGAGAAACTTTTTGCCGGTTAAATGTTTCGTATTTGGAAATTATTTTTCCGAAAGACAGCATACTGTATACAGGGACTTTTACTGTATAGCCTGAAGCGGCGCAAATCGCCTGCCAGGGGCTTACACGCAATCCTATTGGAAGCATCGGGTCTTCTGCTTGCATTAAGTTTTGGTGTCCTATAAAACCGTAATGCGGTTCGTTCATCGAACCCCAGCCTGCAATGGCGGCGCAATTTTTTAATCTGCGCTGCACATGACGGAATGCGCTGATGTATCGGTTTTGTAAATAATCTTGAATATTTTCTCCGTCAATTTGCAAGTTCGGGGCATATGTATTTCCTGCAAAAAATAAACTAAACATGGTTGCAGCAGCATAACGGTTGTAATTACCGGGCCAAATCATTTTAGGATATGGTTTGTTATGCAAAACTTGATAGCGTTGTCTTGTAATTGCGGCATCGCACAAATCACAATTGTCAAGATTCATTCCGAGTTTTTCCATAGTCCAAGAAGGCGCACCGTCACCTCCCGTCCATCTGCTCCACACATCCTGATGCGGATCGATAAAAACATTAATCCCTTCTTTTTCCGCCGCTAATAAAATTTTACGCAGATATGCCAAATACGCTTCGTCATAAATACCGGGACCTTCGTGTTCAATCGCTTCCCATGTAATAAGAAAGCGGAGAAATGTCATCCCCGCTTTTTTTAAGCGTTTAAAATGTGTTTGCGCTTCTTCAAGAGGGAATGGTCTTCCGATAAACGAAACATTTTTTTGAGTATCTAAAAAATCAAGAGAAATTTCGCTTCCGGGAGTATCAAACGGAATTTTTGAATCGCCGCCAAGATTTACACCGCGAAGAATTAATGTTCTGTTTTCATTATCAAGTATTAAATTGTTAATTTTTTGTAACAATGTTTTACTCTGTCAGAACTTCCAAAATTCTTTCTGCCGTTTGCGCTTTTAAAATTTCTTCGCGTTTTTCTGAGCTTTTAAATAAAAGGCTTACTTCCGCTAAAAATTGCAAATGCGGCCCCGTTTTTTCAACAGGGGAGAGCGTCATTATAAAAATTCTGCACGGTTGTTTATCTAACGAATCAAAATCAACAGGTTTTTCTGAAACTCCGATGCATGCAACTAAATCTTCTGTGTTTGTTTTTCCGTGAGGGATTGCAATCCCATGCTTCATTCCGGTGGACATTTTTTCTTCTCTGTCCAATACAGCCTTTAAAGCTGATTCTCTATCTGTTATTTTTCCCGACCGAATAAGAATATCAAGCAACTCATTGATTATTTCTTTTTTTGTCGTCCCTTTCAAATGAAGGTCTATAGTTTCTGTGCTAATTACTGTCTTGAGGTTCATATGAATATTATAACCGAAAATCGTTAGAAGTCAATAAATTTATATTGATTTATGGCATTTTACCAGATAATATTACAATATTTTGCAGTATTTTAATCTTAAAGCATTTAATAAGACTGATACCGAGCTTAGCGACATTGCCGCCGCTGCAAGCATAGGGTTTAGTAAAGGTCCGCCGAAAAGATATAGTAACCCTGCAGCGATTGGGATTCCGATAACATTATATCCGAATGCCCAAAATAAATTTTGTTTGATATTACGGATTGTTTTTCTGCTTAAAGAAATTGCATTTGAAACATTAATTAAATCATGATGCATTAAAACGATGCCGGCAGATTCTAGTGCGATGTCTGTTCCCGAACCTATTGCAATACCGATGTCTGCCTGCGCCAATGCGGGCGCGTCATTGATGCCGTCGCCTACCATTGCAACTTTGAATCCTTTGGATTGCAGTTTTTTTATTTCGTTTGCTTTATCGTTAGGCAAAACTTCTGACAGTACATTTTTTATCCCAACCTGTTTTGCGATAGCATCAGAAGTTTTTTGGTTATCACCTGTTATCATAATTACTTCGATGCCTGATTTTTGCAAACTTTCAACCGCATCTTTACCGGAAGATTTAATTATATCAGCGACGGCGATAATGCCTTCAAGATTACCGTTAACCGCAACATACATTGATGTTTTTNCTTNGCTTGAAATTTTATCAGAATCTGTTTTTGTAAGTTCNTCGTTTAAGCGGATATTATTTTCTTCCATTAGTTTGATNTTTCCTATAACAATAGATTGATCATTGATTTCAGCTTTTATACCTTTTCCTGTAATAGAAATAAATTTTTGCGTATCAAAAAGCTGTAAACCGTTTTCTTCCGCTTTTTTTACTATCGCTTTTCCCAAAGGATGCTCTGATTTTTTTTCAGCAGACGCTGCTGTTTGCAAAAGTATATTTTGATCCGTATTGCCGGCGACAAATATATCTGTAACGCTTTGGTTTCCTTCTGTGATTGTACCTGTTTTATCAAATACTACCAAGTTGATTTTATGTGCGTTTTCCAGCGCTTCACCGTTTTTAAATAAAATTCCTTTAGCCGCACCGATTCCCGTTCCAACCATAATTGCCGTAGGTGTGGCAAGCCCCAAAGCGCAAGGGCAAGCGATAACAAGAACGGAAATAAAAATCATTAATGAAAACTTTATATCCGCTCCGCTTATAAACCACGCGCTCCCTGCCAGTAACGCGATGATGCACACAACAGGGACAAAATAACCCGATACTATGTCAGCCATTCTAGCGATTGGCGCCTTACTGTTCTGCGCGTTTTCCACCATTTTAATAATTTGCGCCAATGCAGTACCGCTTCCTGTTTTGTTTACTTTAAATTTGATACTGCCAGTTGTATTTAAAGTTGCGGCATAAACAAGATCGCCTTCTTTTTTATCTGAGGGCATACTTTCACCTGTCAGCATCGATTCGTTAATAGAAGTGCTGCCGTCTATCACAATACCGTCTGCAGGAATTTTTTCTCCCGGTTTTACAATGACAATATCATCGATTTCCACTTCGTCAATGGGAATTTCTTTTTCTTTGCCGTTACGTATAATTAAAGCGTTGTTAGGTGCAAGTTCCATCAGTTTAGTAACCGCTTCATTTGTTTTTCTTTTTGTTACAGCTTCCAAAGATTTTCCAAGCAAAACCAAAGTGATAATAACCCCTGCTGTTTCAAAATAAAGACCTTCTGCCGCTTCAAAATTGTTAATCGCAATTTGCCATGTATTGTAAACACTGTACAGCACAGCGGCGCTTGTGCCTAAGGCTATCAAAGAATCCATATTAGGGCTTCTTTGCCAAAGAGATTTAAAACCAATCGTATAAAAATTATTTCCCGCGATGATAACAGGAATTGTAAGAAATAGACTGATAAGAGCGTATATAAGAGGATTATTTTTCATCATGTGATGCAGTTCGCCAGAAAAAGGAAGATTTACAATACTTATCATCGGAGTCATTGCAATATAAAGGAGGGGAAGGGAAAAACAAGCGGAAATAATAAATTTTTTCCATAAAGTTTTAATTTCTTTTTGCTTTTGTTTGCTCTCGTTATCTGTATTATTTATTTTTTCACTTTCCAAAGTAGGGAAACCGGCTTTTTCAATCGCTTCGCGGATTACGGACAAGCGCAATTTTTCAGGATCATATTCAACAGACGCTTTTTCTGCGGCTAAATTTACAGATGCGCTTTGTACACCATCAAGATTTTTTATTATTTTTTCTACTCTCTGAGCACATGAAGCGCAGTGCATATTTTTTATTTTTATTGTTATTTGGTTCATGGGTTTACCTGTTTTTATAGAGTCTTATAATGCTTGATGTTTTTAATCACTAATAATAACAGTAGATGTCGGTCCATCCCAGACAATATTCCAACGAGACATTATGTCTCTGCCTATAAGCATTTTGAAAGGAAGAGACATAACAGGGTTTGATAACTCACAAGAGCTGATTTGCAAATTTCTAAATGATTGCAAACTTGCTCCCGGAAAACTTAGATCAATAACAAAATCAGTTGCTTGTCTTAATCCAGCAGCTGTATTACTGGGAGACTCTTCTGTAGGTATAAGGCTTAAATGTTTTGCTAATTCAATATCAATAGATGTTTTACTTGCGCCGGTATCAAAATGCGCTAATATTTGTGATGACTTTATTGATTGCGGATTATTAGGATTATGAAACGCTGTTGCAGTAGAAACAATTACTTGAATATTTAATCCATTAAATAAAAGAGGGATATTAGAAACATTAAAATTGACGACTGAACCTTGCGGTAAAGGCGGAATAGTTTGAAAATTAATATAATGCGATCTTATCGATCCCATAGATTACCTCTTATGCTGGTGCATATGCAGAGTAAAGAAACCCTGTCATTTCTGTTTTTGAGATTATTTGTTGTATTATATATTCACCTGGTTGAAATTTAGAGACAGCGTCAGTTAAAGCATTTTCGAATGTATCAAAAACACCCTCAATATTTTTATTATGTACTAAAACATATTTATGTTTATGTAAAGGGTCTGCAAATAACTCTTCGAATTTGCTGTAGAAAAACTCTAAATCTGCTTTTTGTTTTTCAGTCAGAAATTCAGCCATATTATCCTCCAATTATTAATAGTAACAAATTTTTATGGAAATTCAAGCTGTTCATAAATGCTTTGCAAAGACATAATTTTATAAATATTGTTATCAGAGTATGATATTTAATCTTTTATGTTTATTAATAACTGTAATTTAATACAGGATAAACACATATCTTTGAGCCGCGCAGGATTCGAACCTCCGACCACCGCCTTAAAAGACCCCTGAAGGCAAACTCAATAAACCCTTATGGTTTTCTACAAACCACTGTAAACCAT
>WQSW01000080.1 GCA_009787695.1 Treponema sp. | reverse complement strand
TCTATTTCTGTACGGTCAGCAAATGACTTAAAACCGTGAATGGTGAGACGCTTAAGAAACATAAGTTCCTTAATATAACATAAATTGACGGTGAGGGTCTATATTCTGAGCAAAACCTCTTTTGAGGCATTTTTTCCTTTTGGAAGAGCGGTGATTTCCAACCCAAATCCCAAACTTTCCAAGTAGTCAATGAGAGTGGAGATTTTTATATCTTTTCTACGCTCCAGTTTGGACACAGCAGTCTGGCTGAACTGTGATACATCTTCCTGCTTTATACCGTATTTACCTCGCAGCGCTTTAAGTTTAATATTCAAGCTGTCCTGCTCATATAATTTCCGAGCCTTTGCCAGAACCTCCGGGCTTGTTTTTGTGTCAAGTTCACTTAGTGGATGAAATTCCATTTTATTACTCCTTACTCTTTATACATTTTTTCCAGATATTCAAAATAAATTTGCTCTGCTTCTTTTATCAGATCCTTATAGAACGCTTTTTCATTCTTGCCTTTTTTATCTCCGCCAATAAGAAGTAATCCATTTCTTTTTGGATCAAAAATGTAAGCAATACGAAAGACATGGTTTTCTGTAAGCGGACGCAATTCTTTAAGATTCTTCAGTTTCTTACTGCCCTTGAGTGTGTCTGCATGAGGGCGTCCCAAGTTTGGTCCATATTCTTCTAATAAAAATGCCTTAGAACGAATCTGTGCTTTTTCTTCATCAGACTGCTCTTTGAACCAAGAATCGTATGCTTCACTTGTAATAATGTGCCATGTTTTCACAATAATTATAATATGCCATACAGTTCATATTGTCAAGAAGATTGCTTTGAATCTTCGTGCTTCTTTAATGTTTCAATAAAGGAAAGAGCTATTTTCCTATGATCCGGATCAAGCTTTTCTATTACACGAGCCATACGGCAGATTTCTGGCGCAAAATGTACAGATGTATTACGCTCTGTTGTTTCATGACCCGTGATAAGGTATTCGACAGATACCCCTAATACTCCGGCAATACGTACAGCTACGTCAGCTGCAGGCATTCTTCCTCGTACACTTAAGTAATTATCTATAGTGTGTTTTTTTAGCCCGGTTTGAGCGGCAAGTTCTTTTACCAACATCCCGGAATAAGACAATTCTGCCTTTAAATTTTCTCTAAAACCCATATTTAAAGAATAGGTCAAAAAGCATAATTTGCTATTGACAGTCTGCTTTTTATGGAATATGATTCATCAGTATGCTTATAAGCCAAACGAGACATAAGACACTAAAAGGTACATTTTCTCCTTTAAGAAGGTCATACTTCGTTCTTGCCATCGTATCTCTGGTTTGTGGAATAGGAATTTATATTTTTTTTAGAGATTCTGAATTACTGGTTTGGTCGATTTTTCCAAAACAAAAATTTTGGGATATATGGAAAATCCCGGTTAATACAAAGGGCGGATTATCTGTTTTGCTGGGTTTTCTTCCTGATTGCTTGTGGCTTTTATCGGGAATATTTTCGCTTCGTTGTTTATGGTTTTTTGAATTAAAAACACAAGCGTTGTATATTTTGGTTTTTTACATAATTGCTGCGGGATACAACATAGGACAATTTTACGGTATTGTTCCCGGCACATTTGATTTATTTGACCTTCTTACTATGTTAAGCGTTGCTTTAACAGAAGGAATAATATTTAGTTTTTTTATCAAAAGGAGAATTCAAAATGATGAAGAAAAGTTTTAAACATGTAGCAGCCATTATACTGCTCGTAGGTTTTGCTGCGCTAGCTTTGGGAAGTATGGGAAGTAGTCCAAGTAGCACAAGCAGTAGCTCCAGCAGCTCATCAAATCGCTGTCCTCAAGCAAACACCTGTGTATGGGTTGTTAATTCCCAAGGGCAATTTCGACATGATAAATGCTCACGAAGTAGTTGCAGGGTTCAAACTCATAACGAGGGAGGCGATACAACTCCTGGAACAATAGTTCGTTGTAATTGTCCGTAGGTGTTAAAATGAAGAAATACAAATGGCTTATTTTGGGCACTGCACTATTAATATTATTGACAGTTATAATTGTTAATATTGTCGTGAAAATCTCTGATAATGATTGCGAAAATGGCGGCTCGTGTTGTGAAGAAGAGACGGCATGCACTTGTTGCTTAAGAGAGGAGACTTCACACCATTGATATAGGAGTGAAACCAAATCAAATTCATTACCTAAACATCTTACGCGTAATCGGTATAACCGGCGTCTTGATAACGCATGTCTTTATGACAACTGTTGCTTATTGGGCGCCGGTTTTTAATGAAAGCGAACTGTACTTCTGCATTGTTTTGCGTAATTTATGGCATTGGTGCGTTCCGGTTCTTGTTATGATTTCTGGGGTTCTGTTCCTTAATCCTGAAAGAAATATTACTATTCCTAAAATTTTTTCCAAATATATTTTTAAGATGGTTTTGGCGCTTGTTCTTCTTGGGATTCCCGCAGAGATTGCTTTGCAAGTTACTGCTGAAAGGTATCAATTTAATCT
Organism: Treponema sp.; assembly: GCA_009787695.1. Classification (GTDB taxonomy): domain Bacteria; phylum Spirochaetota; class Spirochaetia; order Treponematales; family Breznakiellaceae; genus WQXQ01. The sequence continues at coordinate 5,013 of WQSW01000080.1, read as the reverse complement.
TCAACAGGTCAAGACATCTATTATTAATATCGCACAAGGTAAAACGCAAACACATCTTTGGTTTCTTTATCTTATTATTGGGCTTTACCTTATCACTCCTCTGTTACGGACTTTTACGCGTTACACAACAAGAAAAGAATATGGATATTTTCTTGTATTACTTTTTATTTTTACCAGCGTTATTGCAACTGTAAAAAAATTTTTGAATATAGATTCAGGTATAAATATCCCAATTAATTCGGTATATGTGCTATATTTCTTACTTGGTTTTTACTTTCATCATTATAATATTTCTATATCGTTAAAAGTATCATTGATGATTGTTTTTTGCTTTATCATTTTTACTGCATTGGGTGTTTTTAGTAATAATAATATAAATCCATCAATGGATTATATGCTTAAGACATCAGATAAAGATTCGCCGATTATTGTAATAACAGCTATTGCTGTTTTTTTTACAATTCGCACAATAGGTATTAATTTCCATTATTTTGACAATTTAGCGCCTTTTTGCTTTGGAATATTCCTTGTACACCCTTTTTTTATTTATGCATTGTATTTATTTTTGGATTGGACTCCAATAAATTATCCTTTACCGTTATTTTTATTAGTAACAATTCTTGTGACTTTTGGATTGTCTTTATTAACATCATTTTGCGTAAAGAAAATAGTACAGAACTTTTTACCCTCACGCTTATATTAATTATTGTTAAACTACAACTGGCCTTCTTTTATGAATCCCTTGGAGAATCTATCCAGAAGAGAATCGATCTGCGCTTTATTCTTGAATTTATAGTTGTCCATTGCGCCTTGATCCAGCTGATCAAAACTGACGTTGCCGTTTTCGTATTCGCAGAACATGTTGGCAAGGTAAACTGTGTCGACAAGGTCTTTGCAGTCAAGCGGCGCGGTTTCGGGGTCGTGGTGGAAACGTATCGAAGCGACAAGCCTGTCTGGGAAATTCCATTTTTCGGCGATGAGTGCGCCCAGCTCTGCATGGTTCATGCCGGCAGAAAGATCTTCAAAGGTTGATGACGGAACGTTTTTGTCGGAGCAGAATCCCTTGATTTTATTGAGAAGATCGGGATGCACGTTGGAGAAAATGATTTTTCCCATGTCGTGGAGAATGCCGCCGACATAAACGTCTTCCAGAAGAGCTGTGTCGTTCTTGAAATTTTTGACAAGGTTGTATGCGTAGAAGGCGGTCTTGTATGAGTGTTCCCAAAGTCTTTTTTTGTCGACAGTTTCGTCGCCAAGAACTTTTTGCGTGCCGTATGAATAGAGCAGGTTTTTGATACCCTTGATACCAATCATTTTTACCGCTTCCGAAATGTTGTCCACCTTTTTTGACAACATGTACTGTGCGGAGTTTACAATCTTTAAGAGGTCTGCGGTAAGCGCCGGGTCTATCGAGATTTGACGCGCTATTGTCGGCATGTCCGATGTCGGGTCGTTTATCAATCTTTGGATCGCAAGAACGTTTTCCGGGAATTGGGGCAGGCTGTTTATGTTCTCCACAATTTCTTCGGACAGCACGGACATGTTCGCAACCCTGGCTTCGTCAAGCGGAATCGCTATGCTTGCGACTGTGTATTTTTCGAAGGTTTTTAGCGCAAAGGCATCGTCGTCAAGCCCCATCTTTTTTAACATTAAAACAAGGATTACAAGACCGAGACCCGCGCCTTCGGAATCGTCCAGAACCTGCGACAGAGCTTCCTCAAGATTATTGTACTGTCTTGATCTTGCCAGCTTGTCCTGAATGCGAAGCTGTTCGATTTTATTAGCTGTCGAGTTGTTGCGTATCTCGATGTTGATTGTGTCTCTTTTTACCTGCAAAACAACTTTTATGTAAAGACCCTTTTCTTTTTGCAGTTTCAAATAATGCGCAATGTTGCCAAGAGAGTCCTCTTTGAAAGTTTCCATACCTTTTGCGTAATCTTTGTCGTTGTTAATGTCCAAACCGCGTTCCATAAAAAACACGCGCTTAGTGTTCGCTTTTTTTGCGTTGACAACAAGTTCCTGTACGCAATAGACGATATAATCTTTTAATTTGATTTGATCCATCTGACGCAAAAACGCATCGATAACCTGCTCGATGTAAATTTCGATTTCCTTCGGAAGCGTGTATGTAGTGATGGTTAATGGAAGCCCTGATTGAATGGCTTTCTTGATTTTTCCTTCGTCAACAACAAGTTCCGGGGCGGAATTCATAATAAAATAATCTCCCATTTTTTCGTAATTAAGATAATCATATTAATAATTATCGGCATTTTCAATATATCTTCAATATAAATTCGTTATAGCCAAATATCAACTGTGTCAAAACGACACAGTATTTGGGCACATTTTGAACATTGGGTCATTTTCCCCATTTCCCGATTGAAAGAAGAGAATAAATTGCCTGAAATCCTCCTTTTCGTGGATAAATTGCCCAAAAAACAGGAATTTCGACTTGGCACGGTTCTTGCTAACTTAAAAAGGCAGGGTTTTGGGGGAAGGGAATTAAAAAAGGAGGACGATATGAAAAACGAAGGAAAGAAAAAAGTTTATGAGGACAACCTCGCTGTTTATCTCAGAGAGATTAACAACATCCCGATGCTAAGCAGGGAAGAAGAGGAAGAGGCTGCTCATGCGGCAGCTGCCGGCGACAAAGCCGCCAGAGAAAGGATTGTCAGCGCAAATCTGCGTTTTGTTGTAACTGTTGCAAAAAAATATCAGGGTCTTGGCCTCCCGCTTGATGATCTTATAAGCGAAGGCAATATCGGCTTGCTGAATGCGGTCGACCGTTTTGACGTTTTAAAGGGGTATCATTTTATTTCTTACGCTGTGTGGTGGGTTCGTCAGGCAATCATGGCGGCGTTATGCGAAAAGGCAAGGGCAATCAGGCTTCCTGTCAACCGCGCCGCAGATCTTGTAAGAATCGAAAAAGCCGGAAGGATTATCCAAAAGCAGCATTCCGCAGATGACGAAATCGGCGAGATTGCGGATCTTTTGAACATGCCAAAAGCTCGAGTTTCGGACTTGATAAACATTTCAAGGGAGATGCTTTCATTGGATAATCCTGCGGGCAAGGAAGGCGATTTGCCGTTACGCGATTTTATCGAAGACAACCAATATGCCGCGCCGGATCAAATCGTGGAATTCAATTTGATGAAGATCGACATTGAGCATGTTCTTGATACGCTTGACAAGGACGAAGCCGACATTATCCGTCTCCATTACGGCCTTGGCAGCAGACAGCCCATGTCGCTGAAGGAAATCGGCGTTCAATACAATTTGAGCAAGGAGCGAATCCGCCAGATAGAGGAAAAGGCGCTTTCCAGGCTTAGAAACCCGATTAGGGCGGATAAGCTGGAAGCATACGTTGCGTAGGCGTTTCATCAAAGGCAGGGTTTGCGACTCTGCCTTTTTTTTATTATTCAAGCTTGATATTGAAACAATTGGTTTTTTATGTTAATATAAATACAATAATTTTAAGGAGATGAAAATGAAGAAGTTAATTATTGTTTTAGTGTTGCTCTTTGCGGCAACAGCGCTTTTTGCGCAGGATTTTAGCGCATTGCCGTCGGGCCGCTGGCTTGACCACAATTTTAACGCTATTTGGGAATTTTCGGCAGCCGGAATCAAGCTTTCGACAGCTGCAGACGGGGATATTTTTACCTTTACAACAAGGAATATCCAGAACCTTAGACCGGCAAGAAGCGGCACTCAGGCAGGCATCAGTTTTGCCTGTGAAGCAACCGGCAGATCATATACCTTTGTAATTAACATCACCAATAATGTAATGACCATGACAATTCAAAGAGACGGGCTTCCCGAGTATCAGGTACAGATGCAAAAACAATAATTTAATTTTTCAGAATGTACAAAAAGGCTATCCTGTCGGGTGGCCATTTTTTTTATTGTGACCTTGACCAAAACCCAATTAACGCCATAAAATTAAACATGAAAAAGTTATTAATTACAGCGGTTGCAATTATTGCCGTTTTTTCCTTAACAACCTGCGAGACTTTAATGAGAGCATTGCAAGAGCCGGTTGTTTCTCTCCATTCTGTAGATATTGGAAATATCACCCTGAACGGCGTTCAGCTGCTTTGCAAGGTAAATGTGCAAAATCCCAATCCTTTCGAAATCCCATTCCCGGAAACCGACTGGAACCTTTTCATTAACACCAATTCCTTTGTTAGCGGGACTGTAAGAAACAACAACAGGCTTCGGGCAAACGAAACTACAATTGTGGAAGTGCCTGTCAACCTTAACTATCTTGAGCTTATCAACAGTTTTGCGTCTTTGCTCGGAAGCCGTCAGGTTGCCTACAAGGTTGCGCTGGATCTCAAATTTACCCTTCCTGTTCTTGGAACCAAAGTGTGGAACTTTGAACATGAGGGATCGCTTCCCATACCGCAGCCTCCGACTGTGAGCCGTCCGACCGTGAGGATGGAAAATGCCAATACTACAAGAGCGCTTCTGAGCGTTACTGTTAATGTGCAGAATCCAAATCCTTTCCCGATACCGACGCCAAGAATAACATACGATTACCAATTAAACAGAACCTCGTTTATCAGGGGCGAACTGGAAAATACCGCGCCTCTTGCGGCATCTGCCACCACGCCTGTTACCTTTCAACTTACGGTAAATTATGCAGATTTGCTTCGCAGTTTTACCGCATTGCGAAATTTATTCGAAGTTCCAAGCCTTCTTATCCTTACATGCGATTTGGGTATGCCGATTTTTGGCAGGGAACCATTGCGTTTTGAGGTTTCGGGTACTTTGCCGGTGTTAAGATAGCATTAAATCAAATTTTTTGCGGAAATTTTTTGGTTTTTTCACAATTTTTTCCATTTTATTGGTATTTTTTAACCATATAAGCGGAAAGAGTCGTTGACATACAGCAATATCTCTCATAAAATTAAAATATGAACATATCTACATATACCGTGAAGCCAAAACTGCCCCCGGTTTTGAAGCCTCTCGAAGAGATTGCAAGAAATCTTTGGTTATCCTGGAATTATG
>WQSW01000079.1 GCA_009787695.1 Treponema sp. | reverse complement strand
TAACCAATCAGAGATTCGGAGTTCATGCAGATGTTATGATTTATGGCAATGACAGTGCTCCGATTACCTACATGTCACAATACGGCGCTCGTATGGAAGATAAAGCTGCCGATGCTACAATGAGGTTTCGTCTGGTTTGCCAAGGTCTTGAAAGCGTAAGCGATGTCAGTACTTTATGGGTAGGACACTATAACAGCAGAGAAAATAATTTGTACAACGATGGGCGGGTTAATGTCTCGAATACTGATTCCGGGATGGCTTTCTCGTATCAGAATATAGATCTTGAACCCGGAGAAAGCAGGGATTTTGTTGTTCGTTTTACACAAGTACAGTAATAGTAACGCAAAGGGTGTCAGGTGCATTTTCATCATGTGCCTGACACTAAAGTTCGCAAACATAGGATAATATACATGTCGAGAAAAATTCTTATTTCGCTGCTGATGATTACAGCGTTTGTTACTCATGCCGTCGCTCAGGATGAAGAAGGGTATAAATGGGGCGTAAACGCCGGCGTGGAAATGAACATGAATTCGGGAAATCATTACGATTTACACAATATCGCAGCCCTCGCCTTTGGAATACATACAGGCGGCGAATACAACATTAATGATATGTTTGCGGCAGGTCTCAATTTGAATTTTAGTTTTTCAGATTTTTTTGCCTTTGAAGCCGCAGGTTTTTTTCGCTGGTATTTTTTAAGAGGTATGCCTAAGGCGGCTGGTTTTTTAAGGAACATCTTTGCACAGGCAGACTTAGGTCTGTGGGCAGGAAACGACATCCACAGCGAAGCTGTCAAGTTTCTGGGCGGAGCAAGCGCCGGTGTGCGTTTTAAACTGCCGGGTAATTTTTATATCGAGCCTTACGCTCGATTTGGCTATCCGTTTTTGTTTGGCATAGGCGTTACGGCAGGATATCGTTTTAAAGGAAATGTTCAAATTGACACTAAACCGGATGATACAACGCCCGCTCACAAACATTCATACAGTGAAGAATGGTTAAGCAGCACAACGCAGCATTGGAAAGAGTGTACCGGTGCAGATTGCAAAGAAAAAACAGAACTTGCCAATCACGCGCCGGCAGACGGCATTTGCGGTACATGCGGTTATGACAACACTCCTGTTAAATCAGAAAACGCAGTCGTTTCCACCCCAGAAGAAACAGAAGCAGAAATAGAAGTAGAAACAGAAATAGAAACAGAAATAGAAACAGAAATAGAAACAGAAATTGAAACAGAAATTGAAACAGAAATTGAAACAGAAATTGAAACAGAAACAATGGAAGCACTTGATCCTATCTCCAGTCACAAGGCTTATGAAAAATTCTCTGTCACGCAGGTGAGAGACTGTCAACGCAGTCCGGCATATCCGGCTAATGGGCAGTCTATGACATTGAGGAATTTTTCAATTCCGCTTAGTGATATAAATAGAAGGACATTAACAAACGCGGTTATAAATACTGAAGGCGCATATTTTCAGCTAGCAGAGGCTGATAACTATACAGAGGATAACAAGAATCTCGTACTTGAATTATACAATGCTGACGGTTCCCTGCTGCAAGAAGTTGCAAGAGGCGGCCACATTCATATGTTCTTCGAAGAAGGATTTCTGTACATAGGAGCCTCTAATGATATAGGATATGTCTTCTTTTATGAACCGCTGAATAGCCGTACCTCTATAACAGTTACTTCGTTTGATATGCCGTAATTAAGGAGAAAAAATCCCTAAAAGGTAATAATTATATTTATCTCTTGAAATATTATTCATTCCTTGTTATTTTAATTTTATGAGATATTTAATACCAAACGACTACAGTCCCGATTTACGGTACATGGCAGATCCTGCCGTCCATGTTTTTAACGGCAAATTGTTTATTTATCCTTCCCACGATTGGGAAAGCGGTGTTGAAGAAAATGACAACGGCGATCATTTTAACATGAAAGATTATCATGTCTTTTCGCTTGATGATGTTGAAAACGGGCAAGTTACAGATCACGGTGTAGTCCTTGATGTAAAAGATATCCCTTGGGCAGGCAGACAGCTTTGGGACAGCGATGTTGCGCATAAAAACGGCAAATACTATATTTATTTTTCGTTAAAAGATCAAAATGATATTTTCAGGCTTGGTGTAGCAATTGCAAATCGTCCTGAAGGGCCTTTCATTCCGCAAAGCGATCCTATTCGCGGAAGTTACAGTATCGATCCGTGCGTGTTCGAAGAAAAAGGCGAATACTATATTTATTTCGGCGGCATCTGGGGAGGGCAGCTTCAGCGTTATAAAGACAATAAAGCGCTTGAAACAGGCGGTACCTATCCTGCAGATGATGAGCCTGCAATCACAGCGCGTGTTGCAAAGTTAAGAGACGATATGCTTCAGTTTGCAGAAGAGCCGCGCCCTGTTGTTATACTAAATAAAAACGGCAAACCGATAACGCAAGGCGACGCATCACGCCGCTTTTTTGAAGCGTCATGGATGCACAAATATAACGGTAAATATTATTTCTCCTACTCAACAGGCGACACTCACTTTTTATGTTATGCGACAGGAGATAACCCCTACGGCCCTTTCACATATCAGGGAGTGATTTTAACACCTGTGGTTGGATGGACTACCCATCATGCAATTACAGAATACAAAGGCAAATGGTATTTATTCCATCATGATTGCGTGCCTTCAGGCGGACGCACATGGCTTCGCAGCATGAAAGTGACAGAGTTAAAATATAATGCAGACGGCAGTATTCAAACGATAGAGGGCGGCGGGGAAGCGTAAAAATATTTTCTGCCGAATTTATTAAAACACAATTCTTGTTACAAATTGATCAAGTAACACAAGTGCGCCCAGAACGCCTGTATATATTGCAAATCCAAAAAGAGATTTTTCTCTGATTATTTTTAGCATAAACTTTACTGCAAAAAAACCGACTATTGCCGCGCTTACAGTTCCTGCGATTATCGCAATTATGTTAATACTTTCTCCGTTTGCTGCCGCGCTGCCTGATACTAAATCTTTTGTTTGAAGGACTAAAGCCCCCAATATTGCAGGGATAGAAAGTAAAAAAGAAAAACGCGCGGCAAAATCGCGGTCAAGTTTGCGTAACAGCGCTCCTGAAATAGTCGCTCCCGATCTGGAAATACCAGGAAGTATGGCGATTGCCTGCATGATACCGATAAGCAGCGCGTCAATCCAATTCATCTTATCTTCTGTTTTTAAATTATTGTTTTGCTCATCAGAAATGTCCTGTTTATTATTTCTTCGTCTTGAAATAAACTCTGCTGTGATTAAAAAACAAGTTGTGATTAAAAAACAAAAGCCTAAAAGATTTGCAGATTTAAATATTTCTTCTATTTTGTCATTAAAAAGAAGAGCGGCAATCACAGCGGGGATAGTCGCAATAATTAAAAAAAGTGTAAGTTTTTGAATAGGTTTGCGTATCAGTCCCCAAATATCTTTCCATAACACAATAAAAACTGCAACTAACGTTCCTGTATGCAGCATGGTATCAAAAAATAAACCCGGCTCGTTTATATTAAAAATTTTTTGTAACAGCACAAGATGCCCCGAACTGCTGACAGGAAGAAATTCGGTTAATCCCTGTACTATTCCTAAAATAACAGATTCAAAAATACTCATGAAAATTTTCCTTATATTTTATTTTTTTACTGAGGTAATATCATCGCATGCACGGTGATCCCTCTTTCTTCCACTGCTTTGTCTACTATCGCTTTTGTGATTCTTCCTCTCGGTCTTGGATGCGGAGGCGCGTCTCCTATTAAAAGCATAAGCCTTGATTCCGCTTCCCATGTGAATTTTGTTGCTCCTTCATGGAGCGCTTCATAAACAGCTTCGGGAATATCCAACCCGCCGCCAACGCGGATATTATTTAAATCGGTTTGAAATCTTGTAAAGTTGTTTGTAAAAGGGATTACCCTTGTAAGATATACGTCATAATAATCTTTAAATAAAACCATGCCTATCCTGAATGACGGGAAACCGTTCAGCATTTCGCGTAACATCGGAATAAGAGCTTCTCTAACTTTATCAATATATTTTTTCATGCTGTTTGTAGTATCAAGGCAGATTACTATATCAAGAGTTTTTCCTTTTTCTCTTTCTAAAATAAACCGAATTAATTCAATTACATCTTCAGGTCCCTTTGAAAAAATCAACTCCCCTGAATTTGATTCGACTATATTTGTAAATGCTTCCAATGTTTCTCTTATGTAAATGCCTTCAGGCGGTCCCGGCGGAGGCTCTTGCCTTGCTTCAAGCCTGAAAGGATTGTCTTTGAAAGAGCCGCGGTAATCAGCATAAGGAAGTGAAAATGCGCGTATGTTTAAAAAAGTTCCGTCTGTTAAATAAACTTCCCCGTGCCGTGTCTCAGGGTATCCATAATAAAGAATGTAAGGAATGTAAATATGAAAAGATGCACCTAACACGCTGTGATTTACAACAGTCGATGAAACAAGAGAATAAATTCTGCTTTCTCTTGAAAGAGGCTGTCCGTTAAGATAACGGATTTCATCACCATTAATTGCATTCCATTCACCTGCGCGGTATGCGTAATTATCAGCTTGCCTTGCCGGGTCTCTTGTAGTCTCTGTTAAAAGCACAGAAGAAATATCAGCTTTTTTTCTGATAAATAAATGGTAGCCGCCGTCCGCTCTTAGCTCAAGCAATAAATCTTCAGGGTTGATGCTTAAATCCTGCGCCGGCAGAAAAAAGCCTGTAATAATTAAAAGAAATAATGATAGATATACTTTTTTCATATAATTACTATATTATCGTCAAGCTTTAAGGGGTTTTGACACTTTCTTAAAAATATGTTTATAATAATCTAAGGAAAAAAAATGGAATTTATTTTTGAAAATTTTGCTAACTTAACTTGGAAACATCTGATAATGTATGTTATCGGTATTGTTCTTATCTATCTGGCAATCAGCAAGGAATACGAGCCCTCACTTCTTTTACCGATGGGTTTCGGCGCAATTCTTGTCAATCTGCCTTTAAGCGGTGTTTTAAACCAGATGATGCCCGGAATTGGAGAGGTTCAAGGGCCGATCCAATGGCTTTTTGAAACAGGTATTGAAGCTGCGGAAATTATGCCCTTACTGCTTTTTGTCGGAATAGGGGCGATGATCGATTTTTCCCCCCTTCTTTCGCGCCCTGTTTATTTTCTTTTCGGCGCTGCTGCAACCTTCGGTATTTTTGCAACCATCACTCTTGCAGTCCTTTTAGGTTTTGATTTACGCGATGCAGCCGCTATCGGCATAATCGGCGCTGCTGACGGACCTACCACGATTTTAATTTCGCAAGTGTTAGGCTCAAAATATTTAGGACCGATAATGGTGGCGGCTTATTCCTATATGGCGCTTGTCCCGATTATACAGCCTGCGACTATCAGGCTTTTAACAACAAAAAAAGAAAGAATGATCCGCATGCCGATGGAAGACGATAAAAAAATCCCGAAAAGCATCAGAATAGTTTTTCCGATTATGGTAACAGTTATTGTCGGATTTGTTTCACCTGCCGCTGTTTCGCTAATCGGTTTTTTAATGTTCGGCAATCTTATCAGGGAATGTACGGTGTTGGATTCGCTTTCCGATACAGCGCAGAAAGCTCTTACAAACATCATTACACTTTTATTGGGAATAACAGTCGCCTTTACAATGAAAGCAGAAGACTTTGTAAAAATTGATACTATACTTGTAATGCTTTTAGGGCTTGTAGCGTTTATACTTGACACAGCAGGCGGGGTGTTATTCGCAAAATTTATAAATATTTTCTTAAAGAAAAAAATAAACCCGATGATAGGCGCGACAGGAATTTCCGCCTTTCCGATGTCAGCGCGTGTTGTTCAAAGAATGGCGCTTAAAGAAGACCCGCAAAATATTCTTTTAATGCACGCGGTAAGCGCGAATGTTTCAGGGCAAGTTTCGTCTGTTGCGGCAAGCGGGCTTGTATTAAGTCTTATATTAAGTCATTTAGGATAGCGGGGGTATATATGAATTACGACGTAAACGCTTTATTTGCATCCTTAGATATAATGTGGAAAGGCATGGCAGGAATTTTTATAGTCTGCGGGTTTATCATGCTCCTTTCCATGCTTCTTTTAAAAATTTTAATGCCGAAGGAAAAGAAGGAAGAGTAGCTTTTAAATTGGGCTTAGCATAATTTATTAATTTTCGCGGATTTTTTTTGAAAAGGTGTATTTTTAAATGAATACGCATAAATGATGAATGCAGTAACTTAAATGAAATTCATATACAGGGAGTTATGTGCAATTGTGCCTAAATTGGTTTATAATATTGAATAAAAAGTGCTTGACATAAAAAATAAAAAAATGTTATATGTTAGTATTTAATGGAGATTTATATGAAAAGGATTTTATTTTTTGTGATTTTTACGATTATAACTTTCTCAGCATATGGACAGCAATTTTTATGGTCAACAGTGAGAAATAATGAGTTAAGATATGTTCCTATTAATAATGTTACAAGAGAAGTTCTTGAATTTTATGAGCAATATAGATATTATCTAGATTATTCTGGTTTTAGTAAAGATAGATTCATTGAAATGTTTGATTATGGTTTTGAAGATTGGGAATGGCTTTATGGAATTAATGAATTGACAGTATTTGCATTAAGATCAAATAATGGACAAGGTTCTGTTGTTTTAGTAATGTGTATAAGTAGAGATAATGTAAACACACTTATTTTTACTAATTCATACGAAAGAGGCATTATCAATACTTATTCATCAATATCTAGTGAAAGAGATAAATTTTCTAGATGGTTTAGAACAATAATGAATTAAATATAAGGAGAAAAATATGGATAAAAAATCTTTAATTGAAAGAGCTAGGAATGATGAAACTATTATGGGAATTTGTCATGCAGAGTATTTAGGTGATTATGGCAAACAACCTCCTGAAAATTGGGAACCTTCTGATGAAGAAGTTTTAAGAGTTGCAGAAAGAGCTGGATTTAATTAAAAAAAGCGTACGGACAAACGGCATATAACGAAGTTGGCGAAAAACCCCAAAGTTGCACCTAACAAATAAAAAGAGATCGAGATGGGAATCTTCGGTTTATAAAGCTCGGTCGAGGTTGTTGAAAATCAGCGAAAATGTCCCCTTGTTATAATAATCCCAGAGGGAAAAATGGCAGGGAGATTACCGATGGGACAAAAAGATTTATTAAGAAGCAAGATGATGGAAATGGTAAAACTAAGAAAGTTCTTGTAAAGTTTTCAAATCAAGCCCTGTTATTTCTTGTATAAATTCATGAGTTGATCCTTTTGCAAGTAAGTTTCGCGCGATAATAATTTTTTCTTCTTCCCATCCCTTCTCCTGACCTTCTGTGCACCCTTCTTCCTTACCTTTCTCCCAACCTTCCTCATGTCCTTCGGCATAACGAATTGCTGCGATTTCTTCAATGCTTATATCTTCAAACAACATATTAATAACCTCCGATCCATATTCTTCAAGAAAATCTTTTAATATATCATGGTCTACACAATATTTTACAGCGGAAGTCACTGCTTCTTCAAGCGGTAATTTCTCACCA
>WQSW01000078.1 GCA_009787695.1 Treponema sp. | reverse complement strand
ATTTCGTGCGCCGCATTTGTGCGCTTAATGGCGGAAGAATACGGCTGTCACTACCTGCGTATACCGCGCAAGGCAGTGCCGCATCTTTATCAGGAGAATGAAACTTTTAAATTCGGCAAGGCGAAAGTATTAAAAGAAGGCAAGGACGTTTGCTTTGTCGCGCTTGGAAGCCTTATGGTAAACCAGTCATTAAAAGCATGTGAAGAACTTGCCAAAGACGGAATCAGCGCGGGCGTGCTTGATGTGCTAACATTAAAACCGATTGATAAAGACGCAATTTTAGAACAAGCCGGCAAAGTGCGCGCGATAATCAGCGCGGAGAATGCCCAAATGATGAGCGGTCTTGGCAGCGCGGTCGCGGAAATTCTTGCGGAAAATTGCGGCGGAAAGGGTTGCTGCAAGTTCGCGCGTATCGGTATCAATGACGAGTTCGGCGAAGTGGGCACGCAGGATTATCTTGTAGATCGCTTTGGTCTTGATGTCGGAAGTTTCGTGAAGAAGGCGAAGGGATTGCTCGGTTAGGATACCGCAATTTTAACAAGCCCTGCTTAATGCGGGGCTTTTTTTTTATTATAATACTCCAAAACCGCCGAAAGATTTTCCCTGAAATTCGAATTGGGCGCAGCAGATGCAGCGTGTGCGAATTTATTTTCAAACAAGGCGGTGCCTATTGTAAACGCCCAAGACCCAATGCCCAGCAAAAAATCAATTTGTTCAAAAGAGCAAATGCCGCCCGATATGCTTGTTTTTGCTTTTTGGCTGTCTATTTCATTTAAAAACATCCGCGCAAGTTCTTCCGCTTTTTCACTGCGGCGGTACGCCAGAAGATCAAAGCCGCTAACTCCCCTGTCCAAAAGTGTTTTTGCATCGTTTATAATTTCCTGCAAACTGCCTTCCAGAATGCTTGGGTTTCCGCTTACTTTTCCAATAAACGGCTTGTATGGAATATTCTTTTTGTCAAGAAAATCATGAATGGACGCGGAATAAACTGTTCCCATAATTTGATCGATACCGCATTCTGCCGCATTTTTAACAATGTCAAGACAAGTTGGTTCGTCATAACTTACAATTTCCAGAATGGCTGTTTTACCTTTTTCTTTTATTGTTTTAACAAGCGAAAACATTTCGTCCTTGCCGATTCCTGTGTTTTTAAATCCCCAATTTTTTATATCCAAATCGCAGGCCGATAAAAAACAATCGCGGGCGTTTTTTACCGTAACGTCGTTTTGTGTAAGCATTACGATAATTTGCGGTTTGTTTTTCATGTTTCCCCGATTAACTCACTATAGTCATAAACATTATAATCATTCTCTTTAATATATTCGCTTGGCAAATCATACAAAACCTGATAAAAATTTTCAATAACCATTTCCGTTTTAATTAAACTGCCATTTTCCGACACTTCTTTGAATATTTCGTTATATTGATATATTTTGCCGTCTTTTTTAATGTAACAATGATTTTTTTCCACAATACGAAAAGTTTTTGCCGTCTTTTCAGCCGACAATACCTGCCCTTCCATGTGATTTTCCGCAAACCATAATTTTATCTGAATGGGATAATTAAAATCATTCTTCATTTTTAAATCGATAAAATTATAAAGCACGGTTGCGCCGCTTCTGGAAGACACGTTTTCTTTGGATGACGGATTAACGTCTATTGTATGGGGATGTCTTTCCAGTATTTCTACAGGCGCATGCAAAAACATCCAATAAAGAAACGTTGACAATTGGCATAACCCGCCCCCAACGCCTTTTATCACATTAACATTCGAATATACCCTTCCGTCTGCATATCCGTTTTTATATGAAGGATTTCCCACAGTGTTCCAAAACGAAAATATTTTACCGGGTTCTATTTCTATTCCGTTTATTTTTTCTGCGGCGATTTTCATATTGATTATTTTATTTTCCTGCAATGTTAGGGCCTCGCTATCAGCATCTTTTAAGTCTTTTCTTAATGCGGTTTTATAATTTGCAATAACATGTTCAAAGAAATCAATTTTCTTTTTATTTGACATTTTTGCATCCAAAATATTTTGAATAGATCTTATGGAACAACGAAGAAAAATAACAGGAGTTTTAAAAATTGGAAACTTGCTTGTAAAGGCAATTCTTTTTGGAGATTCATATTTTTTAATACGATTGATTAATACTTTTTTTAATGATTCGTCCATACTGACATTTTAGCGAAAAAGTATGGCATTGGGCAATAAGCGTTCTTTTTCTGTGCTGGAGGGAGAGTTTGCCAATCTGCCGTTAAAAACCATACAGGAAGAAGAACCGCCGTCAAGATTGATTGCGTTTACCGCTCCATTGGCGTATAAGATTGTCTGCAATTCTTCAAATGTGGCGCCAAGACTTTCTATCTGCCTGCCGTCTACGACAAGGAGCAGCACATGACCTTGAGCGGTTTGCCCTATTGCGGTGCGCGGAGCGTATCCGCCTGAAAAAGGCTGAAATTGGGTTTTTTCCCCATTGACAATCAAGAGCGGAAAAAATTCAAAAGCCCACATGTATTCTTTGGCTCTTATCTCCTCTTCCGTAAAACCGCCGACTGTCAATTTGTAATCTTTTGTAAAACCTCCCATCACATGATAATCTCCCTGTTTGCAGCGAGCGATAATTTCTCCGTTTACAACGGTTGTACCCCATACGATTCCTTTCTGCTCTACAACTGTGTAACCGGAGGCGTTTATTCCCCCTAACGCTTCATTTTTTACTACATATTCTTCCAGGAGGTTTCCATCCAGCCTTGTTGCCTGAGGAAAAAAAAGACGGCGCGGATCGTTTATTTTTATGATGTAGCCTTTGTAATTATTGCCTTTTATTTCTGCAAAAGTTATCCCGTCATCCCAATTGTGATCCAGCTCGGAGTTGTCGGTTCTTGGATTTTTTTCCGGTTCTATTCTGCCGATTACCTCATTTATATAATTTTGCGTATACAGCATTTTTGAAAGAAATTGAAATCGGCTGGTATGCATTGTTATGTTAATCCAGAAATATCTAAAATGCTCGATCGGTCCATAAAAGATAAAAATAAACAATAACAGCAATACGGCCGGAATTATCAAGAAACGAATTCTGCCGCGAAATATTTTTTTTATTTTTTCCATTTTATCGTTCATTTACAGCCAGGAAAAAATTATTATTGTACGGCTCGGCATTAATTTGCACAAGCGAGATACAATTATAAAAAACAAAATCGCCCATGTTTTCAACGCCTGCCGGAATGCTGACAGAAGCAAGTCTTAAACAGCGGGTAAAAGCGTATTTCCCAATATTGCTTACGCTGTTTGGAATGTCAAGCGATGTAATACCGCTGCCGTCAAATGCAAAATCTCCAATGGTTGTAACACTGCGCGGTATTGTCACAGAAGTAAGCCCCTCGGTTTTATAGAAAGCTTTGTATCTTATGCTTGTTACAGTATTTGGAATTGCATACGATCCGTGCCTGCCCTGCGGAAAACGAATCAGCTCCCTTCCGTCTTTGCTGAAAAGCACGCCGTCTGCAGTGGAATAATATCTGTTATTGCGGCTTACAATAAATCGCTTTAGGTTTAAACATCCGTAAAAAAAGTACGCGCCGCCTTTTCCCTCATCTTCGCCGGAGTAATAATTATCAGGCAAGCCGACAACTTCAAGAGCGTGATTGTCCGTAAAAGCGCCGCCTCCAATATTGACAATACTGTTCGGCAATGCAAGCGATTTAAGACCTGTTGCGGCAAAAGCTGTTTCCCCGATGCTTGTTACGCTTGACGGAATGGTAACCGATGTAAGACCGCTTGCTTTTGCAAACGCATTTTTAGCAATTGTTGTAACGGTATTTGGTATAACATACGAACCTGTTTTGCCTCGCGGAAACCGGATAAGTTCCGTCTTTGCTTTGTTAAAAAGAACTCCGTCTGCGGAAGAAAAGTTTTGATTATTCGGAGCAACTGTAATCGAAACAAGATTTGAACATCCAAAGAAAACATCTTCTCCCATTATATTAACGCTTTCGGGTATTGTAACAGAAGTAAGACCGGTGCGATTGGAGAAAGCATAACTTTCAATTTTTGTAACAGTATCAGGAATGGAATATGATCCTGATTTTCCTTGAGGAAAATGAATAAGCTCTGTAACAGCCTTGTTAAAAAGAACTCCGTCTACCGATGTATAATTTTGATTTCTTTGATTCACATTTATAGACGCAAGTTTCATGCCGATTGAGTAATGTTCCCCTATCCAATATCCGTATCCTGCGGAAAATACCTGCTTCCCAATACGTCTTACACTTGCCGGAATATTTATTGAAACAACATTTGTACAATCATAAAAAGCCCTGTCTTCTATGTTCGTAAGACCCTCATGTAACATTATCATTATAAGGGCATTGCAACCCATAAAAGCTTCTTCTCCTATACTTGTAACACTACCGGGTATATCAATCGTGGTAAGACCGGAACATCCCACAAAAGCCTGTCTTCCTATTAAAGTAACGCTGTTCGGTATGGTAATCGAAGTTAAACCTGTGCGGTTGTTGAAGATATAATCGCCAAGTCTTGTGACAGAATTTGGTATAACATAGGAACCGGTTTTTCCTTGAGGATAATGAAGTAATACAGTACCTGTTTTATTATAAAGTGCGCCGCCTATCGAAGTATAATTTTGGTTATTCCTGTCTACGACAATTGATTCGAGCCTGACAGTGTTGCTAAAAGAATTATCGCCAATATTTAAAATGCTTGCAGGTATGGTTATCGATGTAAGTCCCGAACGACTGGCAAAGGCATAATTATTTAATGCAGTTACAGTGTCAGGAATTGCAAATCTTCCTGTCTTTGCATGAGGATAATAAATCATGTATGTTTTTTGTTTGTTAAAAAGCACTCCATCAACAGACATATAAAATTCGTTATCTTCGCTGACAGTGACTGATTGCAAAGAATGGCAGTTTTCGAAAGCGTTATCATTAATGGATATAATCTCTTTTGGAATTTCTATGGAAGAAATGTAACTGTGAGAAAAAGCGCCCCAGCCGATAGATGTTATATTTAATTCGTTGGGTATCGTTAATTTGCCGATATTGCCGTGATAGGCTATCAGTTCGCTTCCTTTGATAACGAAATCATCAATATGAATATAATTGTCACGGTTGTTTTGGCGCGTATTGCCAGAGGTGAAATCCGTTACAATTTCCGTACTTTCTGTTCTATCAACCCCCGAATTATTAGCGTTTTTGGGAGTACAGGCGATAACAATCAGCCCAAAAAGACATACTGAAAATATTGATATAATGACATTTCTAACAACAAACATTTTTTCTCCTTTTGGGTATTTTATTAAGATAACACCCTATTGTCAAGGTTTTTCAAATATTGCAAGACTTTGTTTGTAGGGTGTATTCGCAAATTCGATTATTTTAAATCCTATTTTTTCCGCCCATAATTTTAAAACGGGTTTTTCTGTAAATGTATTCAAACAGGAAGGCATTTTGTTTTTCTTGTCATTTACAGAATTATTAAAAACATGCCAATGCTGGTGATTGTCAAACTCCAAAAAAGAAAAAATAACTCTTCCGTCTTTCTTTAATGCGCGTTTCATGTCTTCCAGATAAATATAAATTTCTTCATGCAATAAAAACGGAAACAGTTCAAATGCGCAAATAAAATCCATGCTTTCGGATTTAACGGGAACAGAAAGCAATTTTTTATGCATGTTAAATTTATAATTTTTTGGCGATTTTGATCTTGCAAATTTTAATAATTCTTCTATTACATCGATACCAAGATAATCCAAATTGTAATCGGCAGGCAAGGCATTTGCCAAACGTCCGCTGCCGCAGCCAAAGTCGATTATGCTCATATTCGGTTTTAAACCGTAATTTATAAGTATTTCCTTTTGAAGATTGCCTGTTTCGATATAGCCGCCACCGCTCCCCGCAGCAATACGCATGGCTTCATCGCGCAGATAAACTTTTTTTAAGTCATTCACATAATTTTGATATTCCTGAACAAAATGCGGCTCGGGTTTTTTATTTGATTTGCGGATTAAATAAAATTTTATTTCCCTAAAAAAAACTTTTATCCCACTTTCTCTAATGATACTTATACTTTTTTTTAGGGATGAGAATATTCGCATATTGATAGTAAGTATATATGACAATACACTTTTACTACAAGTATGAGTTTGTTCATTTTATGCAATATGCGGATTTTTTTCCAAAGCGTATGCTTAAAAAGATTATTACAAAGGCAGAGGCGCAAACCTATAAATTAATACTATTATAATATAAAGGCATGGGTGCAAAACCCTAACGGGGGAGCTAAGGCGCGCTGCTCGGACTAAAGTCCTCACACATATTTAATCTCATTGACATGGTCAAGCGCCACGCCCTGTTAATTTATTCATCCTCACGCTTCGCGTGCTGAATTGGACGTGGCTCTGGCATTTATTCACGCAGCTCCTGGCTGGCATTTTTCAATACAGACCAAATACCCCCGCTAGGGTTTCCACCCATGCCTTACTCGAATAATGTTATGAATCTTGAACATATAGTTTGCGCCTCTGCCTTTATATAATTCACTTGAGCATACGATTTCCAATCAGATATATGATGGTACTTGTCGAAGATTTCTCTTAGAGAATTGTTGTTTTTCTTCTTCATTTTATTCTCCTTGTTTATCTAGTAAATTAAAGGTCAATACCTTCATTTCCATATATATAAAATAAAACAATATTATTTAAATTATTAATTACTGAAAAATCAGTGATTTTATTCCATGAAATATCTAAAAACATTAAGTTATTTAAGTAAATTAGTGGCGAAATATCACAGATATCATTTCTACTTAAATTTAAATGAACCAATCTATTAAGCAAGTTTAGTGGATAAATTTCTTTTATATTGTTGTTTGCTAATACTAGAACCTTCAAGTTTATTAATTCAGATAATGAATTTATATCATTTATATTATTATTACTAATATCTAATTCTTCAATAGAATTCATCAATGTTAAAAAATTAATAGAAGATAAAAAACAATGAGTAATAGTCAATTTTTTTAATTTAGTTAGGTTTGTTATACTTTCAATATTTTCGAATGTGCATCTTATAATAACTAGTTCTTCCAAATTTTCAGCTTTTATAATATTTTGAAAATTAAGAATTTCAACATTATAAAAAAATAAATATTCTTGGGATTCAATATTACATATATTATCAATATTAATATATGTAATAATATTTTGGTGGTCATCTGAAATATTAACTTGAGAAAATAAAGGAAAAAATATACACACAATTAAGATGAATAGAAAAATATATTTTTTCACCTTACACCTCTAAAAAAATTATTTATCCTTTCTGTATCAGAACATCTTTCAGATTCTGAATTATCACTAATCATTTCAAAATATGTTTTTCTATAATTAACAAAATATGCCGCTAATTCTTCTTCAAATTCACTTCTCCATTTGAAATTTAAATTACTGTACACTGTTTTTCCTTATAAATTATTATAATCTTTTTTTATCTTAAATATCTCATTCTGATTATTCTTTCATTTATAATATCTACATCATAGATAACAGCTAAATA
>WQSW01000077.1 GCA_009787695.1 Treponema sp. | reverse complement strand
ATTTATAACAAAAGAACTGTGCTTTGCGGCGATAAATTCCGGATATGTCGGCTTTGACAGTGTTCCTGCGCTCAAGTTTGTTCCAAAAAAGTTTAGAACTTATGATCTGTATCTCGCATTGATGAAGGTACGCGGCTATGCTCTTAAATGGGTTCCTGACAAGTTTAAAAGTGAGGAGCTATGTCTTACTGCAGTTAGACAATGCAATAACGCAATCGAGTTTATTCCACAAAAAGCATGGACAAAGGAATTATGTTTTACCGCGCTTAAAGAAAGCATCCGTGCGCTTTCTTATATTCCTGATGAACACAAAACAGNCGAAATCTGTTTTATTGCGGTTGAGCANTTTGCTTATATGCTTGCGTATGTTCCCGAAAAATTAAAAACAATGGAACTATGCCGTATGGCTGTAGAAAATNTCGGCAGAGCGCTTCAATTTGTTCCAAAAAAATTAAAAACATTGGAACTCTGCCAGCTTGCCGTAGATAATGATTTTCATGATGAATATATCGACGGAGACTGCGTTCATTATGACGGCGGTGAAGTGTTTAAATACATTCCCGATGAATTGAGGACTCAGATTAAATACGATTCAGAGGATGAGGACTGATATTACGGAAAAACTAACATTTGAAGACGGTGCAGTTTATGAAGGTGATATGCACAATGATAAAGAACACGGCAAAGGGAAACTTACTTTTGCAGATGGAAGAGTGCAGGAAGGCAATTGGAAAGACGGCGAGTTTATAGGGAATTCGTGCGAAATGGGCGGCATTATCGCCGAGATCAGGGATAAGTAATTATTACATTTGTAACAGATATTTTATCACAAATTTAATCATCCCCCCTCCTTCCCTTCCTTAAAAAATTCCCGCCAAACTTTTTCAATCCCTGCCAATGAATCTTCGCGATTCAGAGAGTTTTTCAAATAAGTCCCCCATTTTAAATTATCGCAAAAAAAACTAAAAAAACGCCTTGCCCTCGAAATAAAAAACTCAGGCGGCTGATGCTTTGCAAGCAATTCAATAAACCTGAAGCCCGTCCCCTCAATATCAGGAACAAAGCCGGGAACAGAAGTATTCTCTGCTAATTGTTCTCTGCTTCTTGCAAGCTTAAAAATCCAAGGCAAACGTACAGCCGCCCTCCCAACCATAACTGCATCGCAAGAACCGGCGGCACGGCGCACAAGGTCTTGCGGAGATGACACATCGCCGTTTCCGGCAACTTTAATTTTAAGTTCTTTCTTAAGCAAACCTGTATATTCCCATTTTGCCAGTCCCTTGAACTTTTCACAGACAAGACGCGGATGAAGTGTAATCAGCTCTGCCCCTTCCTCTTCAAGACGGCGGCAGAAACTCACTAAGTAGTCAAAATCATCTTTAAAACCTATCCGCAGTTTGACGCTTAGGCGGTGTTTTACAACCGGTCTTACAAGGGAAATTAACTGACCTGCCTTGTCAATCGATGCCATCCATGCGGCCCCTGCGCCAGTCTTTCGGATTAAAGGAGCGCTGCAACCCATATTTATATCGATGCCGGCACACTCCAGTTTGTCAAGAAAAGCGGCAGATCGGGCAATTGTATGAGGATCAGAGCCAACCAGCTGAAAAACGAGTTTTTCAGGTTTTGGAGCAGAATCTATATACCATTTTTCAAAAGGACCGCCGGCTAAAAGTGCGCCCGCGCTTATCATTTCGGAAAAATACTCATCGCAGCCGCCAAAATCTTCGATTAGTTCCCTTAACGCCCTATGACTGAGTTCTGCCATAGGCGCAAGGTAATAAGCTGGCATAAAAAACCCCCTAAAAAGTATAATTCCACTATTGACTTATTGCCGATTATAGCATATATTAATAAACATAGGAGCGTACCGGATGATAGCAAAGAGTGATATGCCTAATATCAATGAAAAAGCCGCTGAAGGAATTAAACCGGAAGGTGTTCCCTACCGGGTTCTGGTCGTTGATGATTCGATGTTTATAGCAAAACAGCTTGGTCAAATATTTACTTCAGAAGGTTTTGAAGTGGCTGATACTGCTGCCGATGGTGCCCAGGGAGTAGAAAAATACAAAGCTGGAAATGGGACTATCGATCTTGTTACTTTGGATATTACCATGCCGGTAATGGATGGTGTTTCCGCATTGGAAAAAATTCTCGAATTTGATAAGCAAGCCAATGTAATTATGGTCAGCGCATTAGGCAAAGAAGACATCGTAAAAAAATGTCTTTTAATGGGAGCCAAGAGCTACATTGTAAAACCTTTGGACAGAAAAAAAGTTTTAGAAAGAGTTGTATCAGTTCTAAAGCGGTAATTTACAGTACTTCTTATTACAGCGCAAACAGGGTTTGCAATTTCTCTAGGTTCACAAAATAATCTCAAATTCGAAGTGAGGGTGTATAGTCCTCACTTCTTTTTATTTAGAGGAAAAGAGGTGAAATTATGCGTTTGGTAATTCATGCAGATTATGAAAAAGCAAGCCGCTGGGCAGCAAGTTATATCGCAGATAAAATAAAAAATTATAAAAAAGGTCCTTTCGTTCTCGGTCTTCCCACAGGTTCAAGCCCGATTGGAATTTACAAAGAATTGGTCAGGCTCTGCAAAGAAGGAAAACTCTCTTTTAAAAATGTACGGACTTTTAACATGGATGAATATGCAGGGCTTAGCGCGGATCATCCTCAAAGTTATCATTATTTTATGATGGATAATTTATTTAATCATATTGATATTGATCGCCGGCACATTCATATTCTTGACGGCATGGCAAAAGATCGTGAAAAAGAATGTTTGCTTTACGAAGAAGCAATTGCAAAAGAAGGCGGCATCGAACTTTTTCTTGGCGGCATGGGCAGTGACGGACACATAGCGTTTAACGAACCGGGCTCTTCTTTAACATCGCGCACAAGAATTAAAACTCTTACAGAGGAAACAATCAACGCCAACTCCCGTTTCTTTGACGGCGATCCTGCAAAGGTGCCGCATACCGCCTTAACTGTAGGGGTCGGTACTGTAATGGACGCGCGCGAAGTAATGATAATTGTAAACGGCAGAAATAAAGCGCGGGCGCTGCGCGCTGTTATCGAAGAAGGGGTAAACCATATGTGGACTTTATCCTGCTTGCAAATGCACCCAAAAGCAATTATAGTCTGCGATGAAGATGCTACAGAAGAATTAAAAGTAGGGACAGTCCGTTATTTTAAAGATATAGAGAAAGAGAATATAATTTGAAAAAATTTCTTTTCTTTTCCGCATTGTTCTTTGTTCATTGTTATTTATTATTTTCACAAACAGATCCGCTTACATCGTTTTCTAATCCATCTCATCTTTGGGGGAACGGCGTAGAACGATATATTGAAGAAGCGTACAGACAATGTTTTAGAACGCGGATCATCGACGGAAGAGTGATGAATATCCGTCTGCCTTTTGCAATGAACAATGACCGCGATTTTATGCTCGATTCCAGAATGCCGATTATCGCTGACGGCAAGGGAAATCCTGAAATACTTTGGAAGGCAATAGAAGAAATACTTGATTCCGATCAATTTGATGATTATATAAACGCACTTTCTTCCGGAAGAGAAAAAGTTTTTATTTTTGACATGATAGAAAGAAAATGGTCTGTATCAACCGATCTTTTTGTTATTGCACGCATTAAAGCCGGAACTTTCAAAGGGCTTCCGCACCGTCCTTATATGCTGACATCGGGAAGAGGCGCTCTTGAAAGCGATGTATATAATTATTTGTACTGCATAGGGCTTGTCGGTTTGGATTGTTCGGGTTTTGTTTGGCATATTCTCTCTTATGTTGCAAAGCAAGGCGGACTTGATCTCGGCAGAGCGCTTTCTCCCGTTCTCGGTGTCCCGCGCGGGACAGACCCTTCGCTTTATGTCGGCACAGCTTTTTTTAGCTCCAGAAATTCGCAAATAATTTCGGTAAACGATGAAATACGCAATCTGCGCCCTGCCGATATTATGCTTTTCAGAGATGTAGACGGTACAATAATTCATTCTGCTATTATTCAATCAATAGACCGGCAAAAAGGAATCATCCGTTATCTGCAATGCACCAATGCATGTATGCCTCATGAACGGGGAGTTCACGACTCATTTATATATTTTGATCCTGCTAATCTTTCTGTCTCGCTAAAAGACCTGTCTTTGCACTGGACAAAAAGACGCTTTCCGCCGTTTCCCGGAGAAGATGTCCCCTTTGCAGATGACGGAGAACGATTCCGCCACAGAGCCGGCGGCGGCGGACAGGTAGTCCGTTTGCGTGCATTAATACCTGTGATAGAAAGAATGAGCCGTTAACCAAATATTATTTAACTTCTAAATTTTCAGACAAACAAGCGGCTGCTTCTTTCCACACCAACTGGTCTTTCTCATTCAATTGCGCGAATTCACTTTCTCTGCCGTAAGCTGCAAGTTCTATAAATACATCCAATCTTTTTTTAAGGTCTTTAAATTTTTGCTCTTGAAAATTTTTGATCCATACGGGTACATTCCTTTTTGAACCTTTAAGTGTAAAAAGAAGCGATGCATAATGAGGAGCGCATAAACCGTCGGAATTGGTAAAATATGAACGCAGTTCCTGCTCTTCCGGTGAATTACCGTCTGATTGAGCTAAAAAATCGAGATATTCTTGTTCTATATTTTCACGCTCAACACAAACAGGACAGCGTCCTTTAGGTTTCCATTGAGTTTTCTTTTCAAAACAAGTTAT
Source organism: Treponema sp. (assembly GCA_009787695.1). GTDB lineage: Bacteria > Spirochaetota > Spirochaetia > Treponematales > Breznakiellaceae > WQXQ01. The sequence continues at coordinate 2,966 of WQSW01000077.1, read as the reverse complement.
TCTGTCTTCAAGAATATCGCGGCTAAGAATTGCAACTGCAAGCCCGTCACGAAAAGAAACAAGACCTCTTGAATGAAAAGAACAGAAACCTCCTGCAGCACGAAAGAGTGCACGAAAACCGCGGTTGGTTATATGCTCAAATAAAGTATTATCGATATAACGATGCGCTCTGTCGCTTACTATTGTGCAAAGCGGGCATCCCGGTCTTTGCGACGCTTTATCAAGTTCAAAAAAGTTAATATGTTTTTCAACAGCCATTGTATTTTCGCTCTCCTTTTTCCCAGTCAGCCCGGAGGCCAGCCGAGAGCGCGTCCTCCCAGAAAATGAATATGCAGATGATCTACAGTCTGCCCGCCGTCCGTTTTTGTATTGATAACAAAACGCCCGCCTTTTTGCTCACACCCTTGTTCTTTTGCAAGTTCCTGCGCTTTATAAAACAATTTACCGATTAAACCTGAATCGGATACATCAAGCTCCATCAGGTTTTCGATATGTTTTTTCGGAATAATTAAAAAATGCAAAGGCGCCATCGGATTGATGTCATAAAAGGCAAGCATTTCATCATCCTCATAAAGTTTTTTACTTGGGATTTCCCCTGCTATAATTTTACAAAACAAGCAATCGTTTGTACTCATTTTTTCATTATAGCATTCTCTGCCGCTTCTAGAAAGCCCTTGCTGGTTTCGGTCGCTCCTGAGATTGCATCAAGGTCTGTTGAATTGTACAGAATTACTAAATCGATAAGCTCTTCGATAGCCTGTCCTCCGACAAAATGGTCTTCTTCAGAATCGATAACTATGATTTCTGCAATCTCATCTCCGTTCATCCGCACCTGTACGGAAATTGGTCCGCGATACCCCTGCCCTGTCCCTTCATACATTTCGTCAGAAATGTTAATCCCGCCTTCATGCGGCTGATTACTTTTAAGGATAATGCAGCCCTGTATAAAAAGTGTCCCTAAGAGAAGAAAGACAAGAGCGAAAAATAAAATGTATTTCATAAATACCTCCAGCTATATATGGGGTGCAAATGCGCGGTGCTTGACCGAAAATGAAAAAAAGTTAAAAATTAATCAAAATTTAACAGAGAAAAAAATGCAAAGTTTTTTTGAAGGCTTAATTAATATTAATTTCCCGTTTTTACGCAACGCCCTGTTTGCTGGGATTTTATCTTCTGTACTTTTCGGAATACTCGGTTCTGTTGTAACAGTGCGCCGTATCGGCAGTCTTGCAGGAGCGGTGTCTCATGCAGTACTCGGCGGAATCGGAATGGCGCTTTTCCTGTCAGCGACCGTTATTCCCGGCTTTCCGCCGATTGCCGGTGCGCTTATTTTTGCATTGTTATCTGCAATTATTATCGCTCTTGTATCGTTAAAAGCAAAGCAGCGAGAAGATACAGTTATCAACGCAATATGGGTTATCGGAATGAGTCTTGGGCTTTTATTCATGGCAAAAACACCGGGCTATGCCGATCCTTCAACATGGCTGTTTGGAAACATCTTGCTCATTTCCAATATGGATTTAATTTTACTTGCAGTCTTAGATATTATTGTGATATTACTGGCGCGGCGTTTTTACGCCCAGATAGAAGCATCATCATTTGACGAAGAATTTGCACGTACAAGAGGTGTCCCCGTAGAAAAAATCTTTCTGCTGCTTCTGGGCTTAACCGCTGTCGCAATTGTCCTCCTTCAAACTTTTGTCGGCATCGTGATGGTTATCGCAATGCTTACTCTCCCTTCAGGCTGTTCATCCGTTTTTTCAAAAAGCCTTAGCGGCATGATGTTGTCCAGCTGCTTATTTGCCGCACTCTTTTCTGTTTCAGGATTAATTAGCGGCTGGCTTTTTAATCTCCCCATCGGCGCAATGACTGTAATTATTGCAGGCGGTGTGTTTTTAATTATCTCTGCAATTAAAGCGAAGTATGGAAAATAAAAACTGCTTAGTAATAATGATGCGGCAGATTTTTATAACTTTTCAAAATACGCAAATCTAATCCCCGCCTTGTCGGTATCTTCACGAAAGCGCGTATAACCTGATGTCTCATATAAATGTAAATTTCTTTCACTTTTACAAGCTGTATAAAGTTCGTATCTCATATTCGGAAACTCATTTTCAATTGCACAGAGAAGTTTGCGCCCTAAACCTTCCCCTTGATGAGAGGGATGCACCATAAGTTTGCCGATGTATACAGTTTTTTCCTTTTGATAAGCTCTTACAGAGCCGATTATTTCATTGTTAAATAAAGCTTTTAATACAATACATTTTTTAAATTCTTCTATCGCTTCTTCGAGTTTTTGCGTTAACGGCTGAATTGTAAAATCGTTATGAAGCATTGCTTCACTTTGATATGCGGCATATTGAAGCTGCAATATTTTTTCCATATCTTCCAACTGCGCTTTTGTAATTGTAATCATATTTTTTCCTGAATAAAAATATTATATCATTTATAAAAATATGATCAACTGTAAAAACTTTAATTAATAATTATTACAGGCGGCGGAACATTTACTTCTACTTTTGGAACTTCTACTTTAACATCAACTTTTGGCGAAAATACTTTCCAATTATAAATTTGCCAAACAAATCCTACAGGAAAACTTATTCCGCCTTTATGAAAAGTAGGTGTAACTCTAATAAATGCCCTCGATCCTCCCCTGCCTTTTTTTATAAAATCAAAACCTAGATCAATCGGCAAGCTTATAAATACATCCCTTTTTGAAAAAACATTTTCTTCTTCTGGTGTTTTCAAATTAGCGATAGGTATATTTATCGCTATATTTACACCTGTATATAACCATTCAACTTTTGGAATATTAAAATGCACGCCGATTGGTATAGTAAAACACAATGGAGTTACCATTGAGGCAGTATTTGTTAGCAGATTATGATCCGCATATACTTCCGTATGGAAAAGCAAACCTGTATTTATTGAAATCCAATCATGCAGATAAAAACCGTATGTAA
>WQSW01000076.1 GCA_009787695.1 Treponema sp. | reverse complement strand
TAACTACTTGTAGGCGAATTTCATTTACATTACGAGACAAGCATTAAAAATGTATTCGCTTTAATACACTTATGTGTACAAAAAGCGTTGTAAGGTTCGCTTAACCTGAATAAAAAGGAGTTAATACGAAGGTTTACATAGAAGGTGGAATATTACTCACTATGTAAGCGGTTAAAAAGCCTATTGATTAAATTTTCATTTTTATATATAATTTGAGAGTAATATATTAATAAACTATAGACTAACTAGCCTTAATTAAGATTACATCGTTAATTTACAAGGATTTTTAATGAATTCAATATTACTTTCTCAGAAACCGGCTAAAGCTGATTTATTAGGCGAGGAAGCTTTGGAATTTCATCATTTCGAGGATACATTACCGGAAATGTTATCCGATTATTGGGTTAAAAAGCTTATTGATGAAGTTAGAGCAAGAAAGTACAGCTTAAAAACTCAAAAAGCTTATGTTTATTTTAATCGTTTGCTGTGCCGAAGATTACAAAAAAAGCCTGAGGAAATTACACCTGAATACGTAACGCAATTTCTTGCAATTATGGAAAAAGAACATGATTATTCTGCAGCTTCATTAAATCTCGCAATCAATGCTATTAAATTCTTTTTTAGGTATGTTTATAAAAATAATATTATTAGAGAATCTAAGAGACCTCAGCAAGACAGGAGACTTCCGGTTGTTTTGTCAGCAAAAGAAATAATAAGAATTTTAAATTGCGAAATTAATCCTAAACATCGATTGCTTTTAATGCTTGTTTATTCATCAGGGCTTAGAGTAAGCGAAGTAGTATCCCTAAAAAAAGAGCATATCGATCTTGAACGTCAATCAATTTATATAAAACTTGGAAAAGGAAGAAAAGATAGATATACTATGCTTTCTGAAAAAGCCGCGCAATATGTAAAAGATTATTACAAATATTTAGAAATTAAGGACTGGATTTTTCCCGGTCAGCCTTCTTCAAAACATTTAACTGTTCGTTCGGCTCAAAAAATATTTGATAAAGCCATACGTCACAGCGGTATACAAAAGAAAATAACTATTCATAGTTTGCGTCATACCTTCGCAACTCATTTATTGGAGAACGGCACAGATATCCGGTATATTCAATCGCTTCTTGGTCATTCGAGTATCCGCACAACTGAACGATATACCCATGTAGCAAAACATAATTTATTAAGAATAAAAAGCCCGCTTGATAATTTATAAACTTAAGGAAGCGCTGATGTAATGGCAGCAACAAACAATTTTAAAAATTCACTTTGGCAGCTGACAGGACCCCCGATATATCTAAGCATACGCCTCCATAAAATAGTGTCAGACATACATGGGTAATTTCCCCTATAAATGCCTAAAAACAGCGCCTTTTCGTGTATATTTACCCCTTTCAAATAGCGCCTTTTCGTGTATATTTTGACCCTTTCAAGCTTGCCTTTTCGTGCTTTTAATTATAGTATTAAAGCAGGGGTAAAATATGGTCTTTTTCCGAAAAACCTATCAAAAACTGCTTAATTGGAAAAAAGAGAGTAATGGAAAAACTGTGCTGCTGCTCAGCGGTGCAAGGCGTATTGGTAAAAGTTTCCTGTGTGAACAATTCGGAAAAAATGAATACAAGAGCATGATCATTATTGATTTTGGAAATGTTCCAAAAGAGATTAAAGATATTTTTGAATATGACAGCGCAGATCTAAATATGTTTTTTGCCAAGTTATCCGCGTTTTTTAATACACGGCTTTATAAAAGAAAAAGTTTAATAATATTTGACGAGGTGCAGTTGTTCCCTTATGCGCGTCAGCTTTTAAAATACCTTGTAGCCGACGGCAGATACGATTATATGGAAACAGGCTCCTTGCTGTCGCTTAAGCAAAATGTGCAGGATATTGTAATTCCGTCCGAAGAAGAGGAAATCAGGATGTTTCCAATGGATTTTGAAGAATTCCTCTTGGCTTTGGGTGATGAATCGACTGTGCCGCTTTTGCGCCTGAGCTTTGAGAAAAAAAAGCCGCTTGGACAAGTATTACACCGAAAAGTTATGAACGATTTTCGTCAGTATTTGCTTGTCGGCGGAATGCCTCAAGCTGTTATGGAATATGTTATGCACAAAGATTTTGCAAGGACTGATAAAATAAAAAAACATATCCTTGCGTTATACCGAAATGATATTGCTAAGTATGCAGGCAATTATAAAAATAAAGTGCTTGCGATTTTTGACTCATTGCCAGGGCAGCTTTCAAAAAAGGAAAAAAAATATAAATTGTCGTCAATTAGCAAGAGCGCAAGGACGCGCAATTATGAGGATGCGTTTATGTGGCTTACAGACGGCATGATTGCCAATCCTTGTTTTAATGCTACAGATCCAAATGTGGGTCTTGCTTTAAGCGTCGATAATAATACGCAAAAAATATATATGGCTGACACGGGACTTCTTGTTACTCATGCTTTTGGAGATAATGACTATTCTGATAACGAACTGTACCGCGCTATTTTGCTTGATAAACTTAGTATAAACGAGGGGATGCTTTTGGAAAATGCCGCGGCGCAAATGCTAGCGTCTAACGGGCATCGTCTGTTTTTTTATTCCAGAGTTGATAAAAACAAACGTAAAAATATGATGGAGATTGATTTTCTGATTTCAAGAAAAAAGAAAATCTGTTCTGTTGAGGTTAAATCAAGCCGTTATCAGGTACATTCTTCTCTTGACAAGTTCAGGCGCAAATTTACTTCATCAAAAAAGTTGGGAGATTCTTATATTTTATACACAAAGGATATAATGATTAAAGACGATGTAATTCACCTGCCTGTTTATATGGCGATGTTTTTATAAGCTCTTAGCTAATACTTATTTTATAAGCTCATAGTCACTCAAGGCTTCATCAATAAGCTCTGGCAATTCCAGTTTTTCATACAAGTCGTTTGCTTCATTTACATCGCCGTGCAAAACAGGATGGGGGGGGCTAAAGAGAGTGCAGCAGTCCTGATACGGCTGTATCGATGTTTCAAAAGTGCCGATTTGTCTTGCTTTTTTAATGATTTCTTCCTTGTTAAAGCCGATTAACGGGCGAAGGACGGGGAGTGTCAGCCTGCTTTGCGTGCAGGTTAGGTTTTCTATTGTTTGGCTTGCAACCTGCGAGAGGCTTTCGCCTGTTATAAGGCATTTGCATTTTATTTTTTTTGCCGCTTTTTCAGCCGCTTCCATCATCGCCATGCGAAGAAGGATTGTCGTCCACGGATACGGAGCGCGCTCTTTTATCCGTAATTGCACTTTGGTAAAATTCAAAATGTAAAGGTGTATGCCCATGCAGTATGCGCCTGTCAATTTGGAAAGCTCTATTACCTTTTGTTTAGCTTCCAAAGAGGTGTATGGATAAGCGTGAAAATGAATCGCGTCTATGCTCATGCCGCGTGATGCCATTAAAAATCCGGCGACAGGGGAGTCGATTCCGCCTGAAAGCAGTAACATTCCTCTTCCTGCGGTTCCTACAGGAAGGCCTCCGTTTCCTTTTTCTCCTCCCGAGTAGACAAAAGCTTTTTCGCGTATTTCAATTCTGATAATATCCTGTGGTTTGTGAATATCTACTTCAAGTTCGCAAAAAGCGTTTGTTACAGCGTTTCCTCCCTCGCAGCACAATTCGTAGGAAGTAAGAGGAAAACTTTTGTCGGTTCTTCGCGCGTCAATTTTAAATGCTCTGACTCCGTTATTGTATAATTTTTTACCTTCTTCAACGCAAGCGGCTAAAACCGCATCGGGTGTTTTTTCGCAGGTGATAGTTCTTGCCCATCCTGAAATTCCGATCAAATGCGATAAAATATTTTCTATCTCTTTTGATTTCTCTTCTGCCGCTTGAATGTAGTAACGACCGGCTGTGAATTTATATTTTATTTTTTCATCAACTTTAGCCAGCAGCCTTTGGATATTGCTTTTAAGAGCGCCTTCAAAACTTTTGCGGTTCTCGCCTTTTAGAGTAAGTTCAGAAGGTTTTAACAGCCATGTGATCATAATGATTTTAATACCTCTGTAATGCCATCGATCAAAAGTTCGATCTCTTCATCTGTAGTGGAGCAGCCTTGAGAAATGCGAATGCCTTCAATCCTTAATTTCTCATCAATACCCATCGCAGCGAGAACAGGGCGCTCAGGCGACGATGAAGAGCAGGCGGAACCTGTAGAGACTGCAAAACCTAGATCATCAAGCGCGCGCGCCATTACTTCTCCCGGTATATTGTTAAAAGCCGCCTGTAAAATGTAAGATGAAAATCGATCGTCATCAATAGCGCGCTCTTTGGGGATGATTGTACATCTGTTAATTTTTAATAATGATGTTATTAACCTGTTCCATCTGGCTTTCGCTTTTTTATTTTGCGCCTGCGTATCATTTAACGCTTCGAGGCATTGCGCTAAAGCCATTGCTCCCTGCACATTTTCGGTGCCGCCCCTGATGCCGTTTTCCTGTCCGCCGCCTGAATAAAAAACTTCTAACGGCTTACGAAGATACAAAAGCCCGATCCCGCGCGGACCGCCGATTTTATGCGCGCTGATTGAAGCTGAATCAATATTCCAGTTTTGAATGTCTACAGATATTTTTCCTGCCGCCTGCACAAGATCGCAATGAAAATGAACCGGCGCTTTGTTTCCGTCCGCGCAGGATGTAATGGACGCAATATCACTGACAGCGCCTGTCTCGTTATTAACAGACATTATTGCAACAAAGCGTGTGTCAGGGTATTGTGTTAACGCTTTAGAGAAGGTAACAGGCGTTACTCTGCCGGCAGAATCAACCGCGATTCGCCCGCAAGGTTTACCCATTTTTTCGAGCGTTTCCATTCCTTCCCTGATTGACGCGTGTTCCGCAAGAGAGGAGATAACGCGCCCCTTACCGGGACGCATTAAAGAGGAAAAAAGAGCGATACTGTTGGACTCACTTCCGCCTGATGTAAAGGTAAGAGTTTGCGGGGGAACATTTAAAAAAGCAGCGCACCTTTTTCTTGCGTCTTCGAGACACTGTTTTGCGAATCTGCCTTCGCTGTGCTGCGATGAAGGGTTTCCAAACACAGATGCGAAAGACAATTGAGAAGGAGGAGCTGAGGCAGCCCAGTCAAAGTATATTCGTTTTTTATCAGGATCGATTTTTTCCATGTTTCCGTTGAATACCACTATAAAAATATCTAAAAAATCTGTAATATTCAATGGGAGTATAATTATGTTAGTTCTTAAATTCGGCGGCTCGTCTGTTAGAAGCCAAAAAGGCATTGAAAACATTATCGGTATCTTAAAAGACAAGGAACACTCGGGGAATGTTGACGCGGTTGTTGTTTCCGCGTTCTCAGGCGTTACGGACAGCCTTATCGAGCTTGCGAATACCGCCGTTTCTGGTAAAGATTTCGCAAAACAGACTCAAGCGTTAAACAAGATGCATATTGACTGCGCTCAGATTTTTCTGAAGGGCAGCGAACGCAAGGATGCGGTAAAGGAAATTGAAAGTTTGACAGCTCTTTTATCCCAGATTCTGGACGGGATTTCTCTCTTGGGTGAATTGTCTGTGCGAAGCGTTGATCTAATCATGAGTTTCGGCGAAAGACTTTCTGCGGGTCTTATCACCCGTATTTTAAAAGCGAATGATATAAAAGCCGATTTTCTGGACGCGCGAAACCTTATTAAAACCGATGCCAATTACGGCAGGGCGGAAGTATTAGAAAAGGAAACGGAAGAAAATATTAAAGCTTATTTTAAGAATGTAAAAAAAACTTTACAGGTTGTAACAGGTTTTATCGCATCAAACCAGGAAGGGCATACGACCACGCTGGGACGGGACGGCTCCGATCTGAGCGCCGCTGTTTTCGCCTCAGCGTTAGGAGCTAAAAAACTGGAGATATGGACGGATGTGGACGGAATGTTAACAGCCGATCCCAATCATGTTAAAAACGCGTTTCGCATAGATGAAATTTCCTATGTGGAAGCGATGGAAATATCCCACTTCGGCGCAAGGGTAATTTTCCCTCCATCTGTGAAACCGGCTATGGAAAAGGGAATACCGATAATAATACGCAATACATATAACCCTTCCTGCGCCGGAACAAATATTATAGCAAAAGCTGCTGACCATAAATATCCAATCAGGGGAATCAGTTCGATTTCAAACGCGGTTCTTGTCAGGGTGCAAGGCACAGGCATGGTTGGCGTCGCAGGTTTTTCCGCCCGCGTATTCAGCGCGCTTGCGCGTAAAGGCATCAGCGTCATGCTGATATCGCAAAGTTCAAGCGAATATTCAATCTGTTTCGCGGTTCTGCCTGAGGACGCCGTTAAAGCAGACGCGGCGTTAAAAGAAGAATTTTTAAATGAAATACGCTCAGGATCAATCGAAAAACCCCTGATAGAAAAAGACCTTTCCATAATCGCAGTCGTCGGTTCCGCCATGAAAAGCACTTCGGGCATTTCAGGGAAATTTTTCCACGCGCTTGGACGCAACGGCGTAAATATTGTCGCAATAGCGCAAGGTTCTTCCGAGACAAATATATCAGCGGTAATTTCTGCGCAGGACGAAGGAAAAGCGCTTAACGCAATTCATAACGCGTTCTTCTATACCCATCAGCGTTCTGTAAATCTTTTTCTTGTCGGCACAGGACTTATAGGCGGCACCCTGCTGGATCAAATCGCTGAGAACATGGAAAAACTTGCAGATAACATGATTAAGATAAAACTGATTGGAGCCGCCAATTACGACAAGATGATTTTTTGTAACAAAGATAATTTCCATGACGGACTTGATCCTGTTAAAATCAAAAAAATGCTTACATCTCAGGGGAAAGCGCAGGGTACGGAACAAATTGATGTTAAAACAGGAGGGGCTGCTTTTGTTGAAAGAATGGTTTCTTTAAATCTTCCCAATTCATGCTTCTGCGACTGTACGGCAAGCGAAGACATAGCCGCCCTTTACGAAAAAATTCTGCACGCTTCAATACCGATTGTTACGCCTAACAAGAAGGCAAACTCAGGTTCATTGGATTATTACAAGCGCCTTACTTCTTTTTCCAGGGAGAGAGGTATTCCGTATTTGTATGAATGTACTGTGGGAGCTGGGCTTCCTGTCATTTCAACTTTGCGAGACCTTTTTCTTTCAGGCGACAAGGTGCTAAAAATCGAGGCTGTGCTTTCAGGCACATTGAGTTTTATTTTTAACAACTTTGACGGTTCAATGCCTTTTTCCGCTCTGGTGCGTGAAGCGAAAGCAAAAGGTTACACAGAGCCGGATCCGCGCGACGATTTAAACGCAATGGACGCGGCAAGAAAAGTTCTTACCCTCGCAAGAGAATGCGGTCTTAATATTGAGTTTAACAATGTTACGATAGAACAGATTCTGCCGCCTGCCTGCCTAAAAGCAAAAGACATCGACACGTTCTTCCTTGAACTGGAAAAAACAGACGCGCAGTTTGAAAAACGCCGCGCAGCCGCCGCCGCAAATGGAAAAGCTCTCCGCTACATTGCGGTAATCGAAGAAGGAAAAGCAAAGCTCTCCTTTTGCGAAGAAGATTCGACAAGTCCTTTTTGCTCGCTTGTTGACAGCGACAATATTGTGGTTATCACGACTAACCGTTATTCAAAACTTCCGATGGTTATAAAAGGTCCCGGCGCAGGAGCGCAGGTAACGGCAGGCGGCATTTTCGCGGACATACTGCGCACAGCGAGAACATTGGTATGATAGCAGACAATATTAAAAACGCGCTTGAATCTTCTTCCATGATTCGCAAAATGTTTGAAGAAGGGATATTGTTAAAAAAACAGCATGGCAGCGATAAGGTTTTTGACTTTTCTCTTGGAAACCCTGACATTGAACCGCCAGCCGCTTTTCATGAACTGTTTGTAAAACTTGCAAATGAAGATGAAAAGGGCTCTCACGGGTATATGCCCAACGCAGGTTATCTTCATGTAAGGGAGGCGCTTGCGAAGAAAGTGCGCAAAGAGCAGAATGTAAACGCTGACGGCTCTCATATTGTTATGGCCTCAGGCGCCGCAGGAGGGCTTAACGCGGTTTTTAAAACAATCTGCAATCCCTGCGATGAAGTTATCGTAACGCGCCCCTACTTTATGGAATACAGGCCGTATACAAACAACCACGGGGCGAAACTTGTTGAAGTTGACGCGCTTGATAATTTC
>WQSW01000075.1 GCA_009787695.1 Treponema sp. | reverse complement strand
AAAGCATCAGAGATATATTTAAGGAAAATCAATCCAAGAACGACATGCTTATACTCGGCTGCGTCGATGTTTTTTCTGAGTTTATCGGCTGATTTCCAGAGTTGTTTTTCAATGGGTTCGTTGTTGCTTGCTTTCTTTGCCATTTTGATTATCTCCTGATATTAATATATTATATTAAAAGGATCACCCCTGTGCTATCGCTGCCGCTTCTTGAATCAATTGCGTCCACCGGTTTACTAAAAGTTTTGGAGACAGAGGTTTTGCGCGGGGGGTTTGAAAAAGTATCCATTCGAGTACTTTGTTAAATTGATTGCTTGTAAATGATAATTCAATTCCGTTTTTTGTTTCTTTTATTTGCTGATCTTCTGCCCATATGCGCTCTCTTACCCATCTTGTGTCGCCTGTTATCGCTATTTTAAAACTGTAGGGTTTCTCGCTTTTGTAAATGCCGAAGTAGCTTGTCCCCTCTATTTTACGGTAATCAAAATCTTTGGGCATGGAAAAAGTTTTTTCTGTCAGTATAACAGAAGAAATTCTTGATAACGAAAAAATACGCGTGTCGCTTTTATCTTCATCATATGCATATAAATACCATGCTCTTTGATCAAAAAGCAATTGGTAAGGGCGGACACGGCGGATATTGATTTTTTCATGCGCTTTGGTTTTTGAATTTAATTCTGTTTCGTTTTCTTCGCTTTCAAAAAATGCAAACCCTGTTTGTGCACTTAAATATTCAAAGGTGATTACCTTATTTTTGCGAAGGCTCTCTACTATACAATTCCATATTTCTGGGTTAACAACAACATAAGCTGTTTTTGGAATTACAATACGATCTTTAAACCATTCTGTATTTTTCTCGTCACGTAACGGAGCGGAAATATTTTCCAATAAATTTAATGCAGCCTCGTGTATCGGAGTGTTTTTGTATAGCTCTAACAAATCTTTTGCCATACCAAGCGCCAAAAGATCGTCCGCTGTTGCATACGCTGCGGCAAGCCGGTAGGTTTTTTCCGTATAATAAAAACCTTTTTTATAAAAATCATAAGCGATAGGCGCGCCGAGCATATCCCTCATGTATGCAATATCACGGTTGATGCTTGAAATACTCGTTTCGTATTGCTGTGCAAGAGATGGGGCGTTGGGATATTTACCGGCTCCTATTTCTTTATCAATAAAAAAAAGACGCGGTAATGCGGTTTTAGGCAGTTTTTTTCTCGGCTGCATATCATTATGATACACCAAATATTTTCCTTCAACAAGCATTTATTTTTTCCTGATTTAAAATGTATTTGATTAAAACCCGATTCTAACTGCGGCTTTTTCCATCAATTCTTCTTTGCAAAATTTTTCTATTATATTGATATCTGCGGCAGTTCCGTTCAAAATAAAAGAGACAAGATTTTTACGTGTTATGTTTTCAATTTGACCGCCTGAAAAATCAAAGTTACGCGCAAGGAAAAAAGCGTCTTCTTCACTGAGAGAAGGAATAAAATTCTGCCACATCATTTTTTTCGCTTCTGTATCGGGTTTATCAAATTCAATTTTGTAAAGGAAACGGCGTTCAAACGCTTTATCAAGGTTAGTTGTCATGTTTGTTGTTGCAATAAGAATACCGTTTAAATTTTCCATTTCCTGCAAAATTATATTTTGAATTGCGTTTTCAGTTTGATCAGGACCGCTTCGCGATTCACAGAGAGTCCTTCGCTTTCCAAGAACAGCGTCCGCTTCGTTAAACAAAAGGATAGGGGCAATGCCTGTGCTTTTTACAGCGCCTCTGTAGCGGTCAAAAACAGCTTTAATGCGTTTTTCGCTTTGACCGAACCACATGCTTTTTGTATCGGCAATATCGACAAGCATTATATCTCTGCCTGTTTCGCGCGCTATCTGATATGCGGTTTCTGTTTTGCCTGTTCCCGGAGGTCCTGAAAAAATGCATGCAAAACCTGTACGCATACTGCTGTCTGCAAGGCGTTTTTGAATCCCTGTAAAGTTTTCTTCGCGTAACAAAGTTGTTAGTTCATGAATACGGCTTTTCATAGTATCACTGAAAAATAAATTCTTTGTTTTTATATTATCTGCAAGAATAAAATTACTGTTTCTTTTCTGCTTGATTTTTTCTTTTAAGTTAACATCGGAAAGAAATTCATCTCTTGCCAAGTCCGTTATGCGCAAGTATTCGGTATCTGCCATGCTGTTGTTGCAATCAAACTCAACAAGCCCTTTTGCAAAAAGTTTATGCTCCCGTGATTTAAAACGGCTGTTTACATGACGCGCTTCTGTTCTCCCTAAAATATCACTGATTATGTTTGTAATTGTTTCCATTTCAACTACTTCTTCATCTTTATGTAAAAATGTTGTAATAAAAATAAAAAGAATGATCACAGAACCGTTGCCTAAATCGAATTCTTCGGATTTTTTAACAAAACTAAGATGTTTATTGCGTTTAAGAAGATCGTCAACCTCATCAAGAAAAGCAAGATCGCTTAAATCATCACTCTTTACAGCTTTTAAAAGATTTTCCGCACATTCAAAAAAATCTTCCGGTGTAAGATTTTCGTATGCTTGATATTGATATTCAACACCCTTACGGACAGCTTCAATGACATCTAACGGGACTACGTATGACGGAAAGCCTGAATTATTTCGCATAAAACGCGGATTTCTGGAAGGGCGTATCAATCTTTTTTTTCTTAAGACATCAAAATCTTCCATGTATTCGATAAGCTGCATTTTACCGCACTTTAGAGTTTTGGAAAGATCATCAATAGAAACAGAATCTTCGCCGAAATGATTCAATAAAAGAGCGAAAAGGGTAGTTTGAGAAGGGGTAGTTTGCAGCAATGCACCTGCTGCGTCAAGGTGTTCCTGCGCGTTCTGAAAAAACGCCTCAGCCAAGCCGTTTTCTTCGGCAAGAGCTATGATTTTCTCGAAATGGTTTAATATTGTCATATATAACAAATAACACAATCAGTGTGTCATAGAGTGATAGGGTGAGATAATTTAAAAATAAAAAATTAATTTTAATCGCAAAGGCGCAAAGTAACGCAGAGGACGCCAAGTTGTTGTTCGATAAAATCTTTGTAGATGACATAATTATTTTTTTAATGTTACAATATAATACAATTTAATAAAAAGGAGAAATCCATGAAATGCGTTCACTGTGATTGTGAATGGAAAACGAGCGAAAAACTTTCTTCTCCGATCACTAAATGCCCTTTTTGCGGAGAAGATCTAAACGAAAAAGAAGAGAATACATCATACGAGAATACCAAAGATGCCTTAGCCGCTATTTATAAGAAATTCGGCGCAGATATTTTACTCGGAGAAAAATTAAAAGCCTATTTTCCTGATTTTGCTCCTTCTGTTTCTATCAATATAAAAGAATTAATTAGTGCAGTTTATAAAAAAGGCGCATCCAATGTTTTAAAACAAAATTTAAATTCTTCGCAGGAAGACAAGGAAAGAGCTGTAAAGATAGCTGTAAGAAACCTTACGGATGCTTTTATCGCTCCTGAAATAGCGGAAAATATTATTCTTGAGTTTGTTTGCGCACTCGGCTGGCAAATAAAAAAACCTGAACCAGAAAAAATAGAAGCGAAAAATATTCCGACAAGCCCAAGTCCTTCACCGTCATCAAACTCTATTTCCGCAAACTTTGTTCAAATAAAATGCGGCACTTTCATGATGGGGAATGAACATGGTCGTAGCAATAAAGAAACACAGCATCAGGTGACAGTAAGTTCATTTTATATGTGTAAATTTACAGTGACACAGAAAGAGTATAGGGAAGTGATGGGATTAAATCCAAGTGAATTTAAAGGAGATAACCTGCCTGTGGAAAATGTAAGCTGGTATGATGCGGTAGAGTATTGTAATAAGTTAAGCCAAAGAGAAGGTTTAACTCCTGTTTATACTATAGACAATAGTAAAGAAGTAACATGGAACAGGAAAACAAACGGTTATCGTCTTCCTACCGAAGCGGAATGGGAATATGCATGCAGAGCGGGAACAACAACTGAATATAATACAGGAAAATATTTTACCGATAACACAGGATGGTGTAAAGAAAACAGCGGAGGAAAAACCCATCCTGTAGGGCAAAAACCCGCAAACGCTTATGGATTGTTTGACATGCATGGTAATGTTTTTGAATGGTGTTGGGATTGGTATGGAGCTTATTCAAGCGGAGCGCAAATTGATCCGATAGGAGCGATCTCCAACGATGACAATTACCATGTGGGACGTGGCGGGTGTTGGTCCTATTCGGCAGAGAACGCTATTTCAGCTGGCCGTAACGCCTACGACACCGGGAACGGCATTTTCGGTTTCCGTGTTGTGCGTTCTTGAGTTTTTGAAAACAAAGTTGCCATGTATAATTAATAAAATTATTAAAATCAGTGAAATAAAAGGGACGTTATACGAAATTAGAAATTAATTTTTATCGCAAAGGCGCAAAGTAACGCAGAGAACGCCAAGTTATTGTTTGATATATTCTTTGTAGATGACATAATTATTGTTTAATGTTATATTAAAATATGGTATAATTCATTAAAAGGAGTAAATATGAAATGCGTTCACTGTGATTGTGAATGGAAAACGAGCGAAAAACTTTCTTCCCCGATCACTAAATGCCCTTTTTGCGGCGAAGATCTAAACGAAAAAGAAGAGAAGACATCATACGAGAATACCAAAGACGCGTTAGCCGCTATTTATAAGAAATTTGGAGCAGATGTTTTACTGGGAGAAAAATTAAAATCATATTTTTCTGACTTTATGCCGTCTGCTTCCAAGAGTATTAAAAAATTAGTTAATTCCGTGTATGACAGCGGTGCATCTAAAATTTTAAAACAGAATTTAAATTCTTCGCAGGAAGATAAAGAAAGAGCTGTAAAGATAGCGATAAGAAATCTTACAGAAGATTTTGTTGCGCTTGAAATTGCAGAAAAAATTATCTTTGAGTTTATAAGCGCACTCGGCTGGCAGGCAGAAAAACCTAAACAAGAACCGACAGAAGCAGCAAATAAGGTTTCGTCAAATCAAAGTCCGTCACCGGCAAACGCTCCTTCATCAAGTCCGCAGATATCATCATCAAATAAAAACCCTGAAAACTTTGTGTATATTAAAGGCGGTACTTTCATAATGGGCAGCCCTGCGAATGAACATGGTCGTAGCAATAAAGAAACACAGCATCAGGTGACAGTAAGTTCATTTTATATATGTAAATTTACAGTGACACAGAAAGAGTATAGGGAAGTGATGGGAAAAAATCCAAGTATTATTTCTAAAGGAGATAACCTACCTGTACAAAATGTAAGCTGGTATAAGGCGATAGAGTATTGTAATAAGCTAAGCCAAAGAGAAGGTTTAACTCCTGTTTATAATGTAAAAGGTACTACAGTAACATGGAACAGGAATTCAAACGGTTTGTTAGAAACATCCGGATACCGTCTTCCTACAGAAGCGGAATGGGAATATACATGCAGAGCAGAAACGACAACAGCATATAACACAGGGTCAGATTTTACCGATAACACAGGATGGTGTAAAGAAAACAGCGTATATCCAACAAATCCTGTCGGGCAAAAACCTGAAAATGATTATGGATTATTTGATATGCACGGTAATGTTTGGGAATGGTGTTGGGATTGGTATGGAAATTATCCAAGCGGAACGCAAATTGATCCTACAGGAGAAGTCTCAGGTACTAGCCGCGTGATTCGCGGCGGGAGTTGGTTAGATTCGGCAAAGAGCGCTCGTTCAGCCAACCGTAGCGACAGCTTTCCCGGCATCGGGATCAGCAGTGTCGGTTTCCGTGTTGTGCGTTCTTGAGTTTTTGAAAACAAAGTTGCCATGTATATGTATTTTAGGTATAATTAATTTATAATGACGGTATTGTTGCGTCCTGTAGCTGCAAAATATTTTGAGCGTTTAAGTGCAACAGATAAAGAGCGTTTTAGGAATGCTTTTAATGATCTTGCAAAAGAACCGCCGGAAGGTGATATTAAAACACTGAAAGGATGGAACGGTTATTTTCGGTTACGAATTGGAGGATACCGGGTATTGTTCCGCATTGAAGATGATATTATTATTATTACCAACATTGATTCGCGAGGACAGGTTTATAAAAAAAAGAACAAGAGGAAAAAATGACAGCTGCAATTTTAAGAAAAGAAATACACAGTATAATTGATGCAATACCGGATCAAAGTTTACCTGCGATAAAACCTTTATTAACCCATTTAGCGTATGATTATTGGAAACCGGTTGTTGAAGCGGCAAACCCGGAAGAAATCGCTATGATAGACGAAGGTATGGAAGAATACAGGAAAAATCCGAAAAGTTTTATTCCGCTGGATAGAGTCAAATAATAAATCCTTCTGCACCTTCGTGCTAAAAAATTATTTCAAATTACATTATAAAAATTATCCGCTCTATGTTAAAATCCCCTCATGTCAACAGATGATAAAAAAATAATCTACTTCGATGATATATTTAATGTTAAATTTGAATATGTTATAATTCAACAAAAGGAGTAAATATGAAATGTGTTCACTGTGATTGTGAATGGAAGACGAGCGAAAAACTTTCTTTACCGATCACTAAATGCCCTTTTTGCGGAGAAAATCCAAACGAAAAGAAAGAGCAAAAATCCTACGAGAACTCTAAAGATGCGTTAGCAGCTATTTATACTCAATTCGGCGCAGATGTTTTACTTGGTGATAAATTAAACGCTTATTTTCCGGATTTTGCCCCCTCTGTTTCAGCTAATATAAAAGATTTAGTTTATGCAGTTTATAAAAAAGGCTCTTCTAAGGTATTAAAACAAAATTTAAACTCTTCGCAGGAAGAAAAAGAAAGAGCTGTAAAGATAGCGGTAAGAAACCTAACAGAAGCTTTTATCGCACCGGAAATGGCGGAAAATATCATATACGAATTTATTTACGCGCTCGGCTGGAAAATTGATAAACCGAAAGAAGCAGAGAAGCAAATTATGTCATCTTCCGGTCCATCGCCGAAACAATTAAATTCTATCCCGGCAAATTTTGTGTATATAGAAGGCGGTACTTTTATGATGGGTAGTCCTGCGAATGAAGCAGGTCGGAATAATAACGAAATACAACATCAGGTAACAATAAGTCCGTTTTATATTTGTAAATTCGCAGTGACACAGAAGGAATACAGAGAAGTGATGGGAACAAATCCCAGTTGGTTTAATGAAGATAACCTGCCTATAGAAAATATAAACTGGCTTGATGCAATAGAATATTGTAATGTGTTAAGTCAAAGAGAAGGAATAGATCCTGTTTATACTATATATGGTTCAGGAGATAATAGGATAGTAATTTGGAACAGGGATAAAAACGGTTCGTTAGGAATATCCGGTTACCGTTTGCCTACCGAAGCGGAATGGGAATATGCGTGCAGAGCGGGAACAACAGTAGCGTATAACACAGGAGCAGAGATAAGCGATAACACAGGATGGTATGAAGAAAACAGCGGAAAAACAACACATACCGTAGGTCAAAAACCTGCGAATGCTTGGGGATTGTTTGATATGCACGGAAATGTGAGTGAATGGTGCTGGGATCGATATAATGTTTATATAAACAAAGAGCAAACAGATCCTATTGGACCAGACTCAGGTGATGATCGTGTGGTACGTGGCGGATCTTGGAACTACTACAAGCAAAATCTCCGTTCTGCATATCGTGACGGTTTCAATCCTACAAGCAAAAATCGTATAATCGGTTTCCGGCTTGTGCGTTCTTGAGTTTCTGTAACATAATAAAAAGTTTTTTTGCAATTTATAAATTAAAATATGTTATAATTCAATAAAAGGAGAAAAGCATGAAATGCGTTCACTGTGAAAACGAATGGAAAGTAAACGAAAAGAATTCCGCTACAATGACAAAATGCCCTTTTTGCGGCGAAAATCCAAATGAAAAAGAAGAGAAAACATCATACGAAAATACCAAAGACGCGTTAAACGCCATTTATAAAAAATTCGGCGCAGATGTTTTACTCGGAGAAAAATTAAAATCATATTTTTCAGATTTTGCACCGTCTGTTTCTTCAGGGGATAAACGTCTTGTATATGCTGTTTATGAAATGGGGGCTGCAAAAGTATTAAAAAATAATTTAAACGCATCTAAAGAAGATAAAGAAGCG
>WQSW01000074.1 GCA_009787695.1 Treponema sp. | reverse complement strand
TACCGCCGATGATTATTTTAACGAGTGCCGGAACTATGATCCTTCAAAAGACTTTACACCTTCCATGCTTGCCGGTTTGCGGTTTCCAAACAGCACTTTAAGCTACATTGGTGCGAGACCTGGCGGCGGCAAAAGCATGATACTTGTGAATCTGGCAAGGGAAGCGATAATAACAAAACGCAAGGTTTATTTTGTAAATCTTGAAATGCCGTACAGAGACATTGCGACAAATTACACCTTGTCATTAATGTACGCGACTGCAAACGATCATCAGCGCGAAGAATTAAAAAAGATAAAAGACCCCATGAGCAAATATTACAGCTTATTCAAAAGGGAATATGACAACAGGGAAACTTTTGATTTATTAAGAAATAATGCAATACAAGAGATGACAAGACAACTTGAAAAAGAAATGTTTCTTTTTGGTATATGTGAAACATTGGAAACATTGATAAATGAAATTGAAAGCACAGCAAATTATGGCGATGTTATACTGGTTGATTATTTACAAAGAGTACCGCCGCCTAAAGGATACAATGACCGCTATATTCAGATAAAACAAATAAGTAACGCGCTTTTAGCACTTGCGCTTAAAAAAGGCATGGTTATTATTTCCGGGGCGCAATTTGGACGGCAAGTAAAAAATAATACAGATAAAGAAGCGACACTTGAAGATTTTAAAGAGGGTGGAGACATAGAACAGGACGCGCACAACGCATTAGCCATTGAAACCATAATTGAAACTACAACAGACAAAGAAGGGCGTTATATCCATGTGTTGAAACAGCGTAGAGGCGGGGCAAAATACAAATACACTTTAATCGATTGCAATTTTGAATATCTTTATATGGCAGGAACAGGAAAGGAATATATCAAAAATGATGAAAGCAAATATGAAGAATATACAGACAATAACGGCACAAAAAGGAAAAGGAAAAAATCATGAGTAAACAGGGGGTAAAATATTCAAGGCAGCTTGCCATAAATGAAACAAGCACCAGACGGCAAATAGATCGACTGGAATTATTTATTAACGATAGGGAAACTGATTCCGAAATAAACGAATATAAAAAATCGCTCTATTCATTTAGCGTTACCCACTCCATTATTTTTGACGGGCTTTCATTGGCTTGCACTTCATTATTTGATGAAAAATGGCAAGACGCTACCGGGGAATGGCACGACTTTATAGGNCGCCAAAATGATAAAACAGAAACGCATTACCGGCTATTTGCCCCGGAGCATATTATACAGGACATATTTACAGGACCNTATTCNGATAAATGGCCGGAATTCAGAAACCAGTTATTAAAACTTGCATATAAAAANGANGAAAAGAAAAAACTGGTAATTGATAAAAAACATTTTATTATTGACGCACCCATCAAAATAACGCCATGGTATGAAAAAGACAACATGAATAAAATTGCCAATTTAAGCCCGCGCCGTAAAGGTAAGGGAAAGGGAGAAATAGGAAAAACAGAGAGAGAAAAAACAGGCGAGAGAGAAACAGGTAACGCCAAAGGGCGGATAGTAGGATTTTCAATAGAATTTTTTAAGCCGTTATTTGCGCCGTTATTGGAGATAAATTCAAAAAAAGAAACAGGGAAAAATTATTTTTTCACGCCACCTTATTTCCAGTTAAAAATTGAGCGACTTTTTGAAAATTATATCTCTGTTATTGACGGTAAAATAAACGATGCAAAGCGACAAAAAGCCGGTAACGTTTTGGAAATGCAAATTAAAAAACAAAACGCGTTAAAAATATTAAAAACTGTTTTACCGGAAGATGTTAGAAGTTTTTACATGGCGCTTCTATTAAGAGACAACCACAGAGGGGAGTACATAACGATAAATGACTTTATTGATTTTATTAACGGTATATGGCCAGGACTTATCAGAACAAACAAAGATGGAGAGTATATTTTATTACCAAGAGATTATAACGAAGCAATAGAAAAAATAAACCTTGCCATTGGTCATTTGAAACTGCTTGCACACAATGCAGATATGGACGGAGGGCAAATTGTACCGCTTGAAATAATGGCAGGTGATGAATTTACAAGAGCAACCAACAAACAAAGAATAAAGTGTATAAAAAAGCAGACTTTATTTTCACAGTACAAATTAGAGGAACTGACTTATTTTATCACGCGCCCTGATAAAGCCCTTATCTGCCAATGATGCCTTACAATCAGGCTGAACAATCAGAAAACAAGCAAGATACCCTGTTTTAAGTGTATGTATCCCCCTGTAAGAATTGAGAAACCGCTTAAATTCGGCTTTCCATGAGGCTGCGAGAATTGAGCCATGAGGCTGTGAGAATTGAAGCATGAGGTTACGAGAATTGAGAAACCGTTTAAATTCGGCTTTCCATGAGGCTGCAAGAATTGAAAAAAGCCATTTTCTAAGAGCCGTTTTGTAAAGATTCTTCTAAAGAATCTTCTAAGCAGGGTACGCTTAACGCTACCCGCTAATTTTTTAACCCATAGCTTGTTTTTCTCTTGCACGGATATTATTTTATGCCTGCCGGGAAACGTGCTTTTTTTCTTGTATTTTCGGTGTTATGACTAAGTTTGACTAAGGTACCAGAATCCCGATTTTTCCTAAGTTTTCCTAAGCTCTAAAATCCTTGTTTTTCCCAAGTTTTCCCTAGTTTAAAATTCTGCTGTGTTTTTGCTGTGTTTTTACTTACCCCGGAAATACGCATTTATCTAGGTTTTTCTAGGGTACTTGTCACTGATTATGCTAAGGAGGGATCATTTCCTGCCAGAATAAAAAAAGAGTGCATGACATT
The DNA here is from genome assembly GCA_009787695.1 of Treponema sp. Taxonomy (GTDB): domain Bacteria; phylum Spirochaetota; class Spirochaetia; order Treponematales; family Breznakiellaceae; genus WQXQ01. The sequence continues at coordinate 5,916 of WQSW01000074.1, read as the reverse complement.
CTCTGACCCCTGCCATGCACAAAAAAACCCTCTATGGCTCCCCATACGGGGAACATCAACAGTATAGCACATCAAAAAGAAAAAACCTTGTTCTTGCTAAGGCAGAAAAATATTTATTTTTTATAAATTTCCGCTTGACAGAGTTTAGCAATCCTTTGTATGATGGTTATTATAATTTATTAGGTATGCTTTATTAAGGGCAGCCGAGAACACCTTGATCGCGGGGCGATCTATGTGTTTTTGGCTGTCTTTTTTTTGGAGGAAAAATGAAAGATGAATTTTTGGACATTTTCGGGGCTGCGGAGTTTCTGAAATTATCAAAATGGACAATTTACAGGCTATCAAGATTAGATAGAATCCCTTGCTCCCGGCCATCAGGAACGAAACTTGTTTTTTCAAAACAGGCACTTGAAAAATGGGTAAAAGTCAAACAAAACAAACAGCGTAAATGATCCGAGTATTCGGATTTAAATATTTTTGAGAGGTGATCAAAATGAAACTTACTGAAGAGATCAATCACGAAGAAACAGAAATCATGTCCGTACAAAAGCATGACGATCTGTTTTTTTCAATGTTGAACGGTAACACGGTTGAGGAAACTGTTACCACATCAAGGGGTGAATTTACTGTTAAATTTCCCAAACAGGCGGATATATTAGCCATAGCCCGAATTGCCGCTGTTATGAGAAACGGTATACAGGCTAATAATTTTGACGTTAACGGGGATTACGAAATTCAAAAATGTGCTACCCTGGATATAATCGTTACTTCCGGTCCCGCATGGTTTAACAAAGCCAAAAGTGTACCGAGCTTTTCATGGAGGAATATGCCTGATGCTAACTTCACAGACGAAGTATACGCTAAGGCTCTGTCCTTTCGTCAAGATGTTCAGGCAAGACTTGCAGGAATTAAGGGAGATGCCGATAACGGAGATGATGAAGAGGGATCCGAGGCTGTTTCTTCCGATGTGGGCAGTGGTTTATTTTCGGGAGTTTCCAGCTCCCATAAAAGAAATTGATCCGAGCTTTTTGGAAATAATTTTTAATTTCGCAAATACCTACACGGAAGAATCTGTATTTAACGGATACACGAAACGGATAAAAGAAATTACATCGGGTCCAAGTGCGGATATTATGAAAAAACTGGGGTACTCCGATGAAGAAATTGCAGGGATGGATATAAATGGCACAAAGTAATATCGGTATCAGGTTTAGTGTTGATGCTTCACATGCAAGGGGACAGGTAGATCAACTGTCAAAGACCGTTGCCGGTCTGCGTGATGAAATTGAAAAAGCCACACAAGTAGGCGATTGGAAACAAGTCGCACAGCTTACACAGGCAATGGACAGCGCAACATCTGCCCGCGGACAAATAATGCAGCAAGTCAAACAAACCCAAAGCCCCCTAGNACAACAGAATATGCAAACTATTCAGAATATGCAAAACAGCTTCTTTAGCGGCGCGGGCTGGATACTATTACAAAATTCNTTAAATCAGATAACGCAGGGTATAATTAAATCAATGGACGCTGCCCTTACAGCCGCAAAGCAGAGGGCAAGCGGCGATTATACAGGCGCGGCTCTTGCCGAATATAGAGCGCCAAGAGAAATTGCAGGGCAAGCAATCGGCGCAGGTATAGGCGCACTTGGATTTTTTGGCGGCCCGCTTATAGGCGCTTTAACAATGGGTATCGGCAGCGAGATCGGGAAATTCATCGGTGGAATAGGCGCAAAAGAACTTGAGGCGGATCTTGCATATTCACAGCAATATAAAGCCGCTTTTCAATACATTGATAATCTTAACCAGCTTTTTGGTGGAATGATAAATCATAAATCACTTTCAGAAAATAACCAGCAAGGACTTTCAATGTACGGACACGCCGCCAATGCCGCGACAGGTACGGGGTTATCAACACAGGATTTTATTTCCGCTTTAAAAGAAACTGCAGTTTACGGAAACATGAACGAAACCAGAGCAATGAATATGTTGCAAACACAGGCTCTATGGTCAAGGTTTACCGGAACCGATCTTTCCGCGATACAAAAATATTCCGGGGCTGCTTATCGTTATGGCGGCGAATTAAACGCAACATCATCCGCTTACGGCGGACTTATGGCGCAGAACATGGGTAAAGGGCAGTTTTCAGAATTCTTGAATTCATTATCGCGGATCATGGAAGAAGGAATATCAAAAGGTTTTGTTAAAAGCTCCGAACAAATTGCGGGTAACATGGCGATGCTATATAAACTATCAGGTGGATCCACATTATGGCAGGGACAGCAAGGCGCGAACAGATTAAGCCAAATGAATAACGCACTTTCAAACGCTACCAATTTACAGAGTGTGGAAGATGTTATCAGTTTCGGCGTTGCCCGTGAATTATTAGGTAATGCTAGTGAAGTCGAGAGACGGCGAAATTTTATCAACGCCGGTAAAGACGCTAATCTTTATACAGGTACTTATGTTGATGAAATGCTGCTACTTGAACATGGAGTGTCAGCTAACTTATTAAGAGGACAGTTTGAAGCAGTTAAGCNCCTTGAAGGTAATAACACCGCCGGAATAATCGAGAGATTCAAGAGTATGTACGGGCTTAATTATCACGGAGCTACGCAGGTTTGGGCTATGTCAAGAAATGCGTTTGATGAACATGGAAACTGGAAAGCAGAATTCGATCCTGAAAGACAAGCAGAAATAATAAGAGAGTATCAAACAAACCCAATATATCAGTCTGATTCTTCAATGCTTCAGACCGAATTAAATAAAATGAACGCAAATCTTGTGAATATTGGAAAATTCAAATTTGATGATGCTGAATTAAATATGTTACATGCACAGGCACAAGACGTTAAATCGATATTACAAAAACTTGATTATGATAGAAATCGCGCCCCGGAAACACAGGCACGAGTTGAAGAATTAGCGCGAACCGGTGCAGAACAAATTGTTGAAGAAAGGGGTATGATGACCGGCGGCAGCGCAGCGCATTTTCATTTAGGAATACAGGAGTTTTCCGCTGCTGAAACTAAGCAAAACGATCCGCGCGCACAGGCCGCTGCTGGAAGGTTTAATAGAGAAATACTCCCATTTTTACCAGAAAGGCCAAGTACTGAAATAATGGATCTCTTAGAGGAATTGTCAGATTTTTATTATGGAGCCGTAACTGGTTTACGAGGTCTTTTCAGTGAGGCTGGCAACAAAGTAGGAGAAAATGAATTTGCAACTCTTAACAGAACCATGGATGCCATTTTAAGACGATTAGAATCGTTAGACAGAAGTATAGATAGGTTAAGTGATAACGATAGGGATATTCATATAAACGCATATCTCGATTAAAGCCCAAAAGATTCTAAATCAATATTATTTTCTTTAAGAAAAGTTTCCCATTCTGTATCAGGAAAATAAGAAATAAATACTTCTTGATCGCCCATTCCCAAAACAACATGAAAATTATTTTTACTCCAATATTCAAAAAAAGATATTCTTGCTCTTGACGGTTGCCCATACCGTATTATTAATTGTTGCCGTAAATCGCTATAAGCGGCCAATGTTAAAAGACTGTTTTGAAAATTCGGAAAGTGATAATCTGCCCTTCTCATTCCCTGCCGGACTTGTACCAGCACACTTAATGAAGCGGTATATCCTGCCACTGTAACACCGTCATAATACAAGATACTTAACATAGCTTCTCTTGACGGCTGCCCAAGTCTGGTTATTACCTGTTCTCTTGTAGAACCCCATGGAAGCCCTTGAAAAGTAAATTCTTGACCGTATACTTCCGGGGCAATCAAGAGGAAAATTAAAACAATCATTATTTGAGGTGTTACTCGTTTCATAAATTCAGTATTCATTGAAAAAAGAAAAATGACAAGGTTACTCCCTATCCGCACTTCGCATAATTGACGGTTAGCGGCATTAAAACGCCGCCAACCTACGCAATTATGCAAAATGCACGTTGATCCCAACACCCCATAATGAAGCGTTTTCCGGCACCGTGAAGCAAGCGGGGCTGTTTCACTCCGCTTTGCTGCGTTACACAGACCCGCGCCGAAAAGTGAGACGTTGATCCCAACGGTTTACGGCGGCGGCGTTTTCCCCCTTCATGCCGCAATGCCGGAAAGTGAAGCACAAGAGAACGGAAAAACAACATGAGGCATCACCCGCACCGCAAGGCATGGCGGAACAATTTCGCTACACTTCGTTACGCTACACAGACCCGCCGCTTCGTGATGAGAGCATGAGTCGGCACGGAAAGGTACGATCTTATGCAAGGCAGATAATAACGATCCGCCAATACTTTATTTATGCTGAATTTTTTTGCCTTACACTTAATTGATAGCCAAGATTATCCAGTACTCGCGCAATTGTTATGAAAGACGGATTCCCTTGTGGTGATAAAGCAGTATAGAGTCCTTCCCTGTTTAAGTTTAGTTCTCTGGCAATTTGTGTCATTCCCTTTGAACGCGCTATATGACCGATTGTCTTTAAAAGATATTCAGGATCATTCTCCACAAGAGCCTCTTCAAGAAAAGCAATAACATCTTCTTTGGTTTCGATAACTTCGGCGGGATCCCATTTAGCAAAAGACTTTTTTTTCATGTAATACCTTTATTTAAGAGGCACGAAGCTGGACGGATCGTTATGAAATTCCTTAATGCGTTTTTCTGCTCTCTTGGCTTCTGCAGGACTCGCTTTTTCTACTGTGTAAAGCGGTTCTGACATTTCTGATAAGAGCGGTTTTAATATTTTTAGTCTGCGTTCCGGCATTTTAGCAATATAACCCTGTAGTTCTTTTCTTAATACTGCTGCTGTCATTTTTTTCCTCTCTTTGATTTAGTTTTCTTTGTGTAAGCTTGTCCTCTAGGTTCTATATGTGTAACAAGAATATGATCCTCATACTTAAATAAAGCCCTAAAGTTACTCACTCTTAATCTTAAAATATCCTTACTTCCTTCATACGGTCTTATATCACCTTCAGGTGGTTCTTTTTCCAAATCTTTTATTGCGTCCTTTATACGCTTTTTATCAACAGTATCCAAGCGGTTCAAATATTTTTCTGCGTCTCTATGTAGTAATGCTTTCATATTTATATTGTAGGTTATAACATACACGCTGTCAAGGGTTTTAAAAAATAATCTTATTATTTTTCCGTAATATTTTTATTGCGGGGAGCGTGCGCACGTCTAAAAATGTCACTTTTTGTCACTTTCATTTTTCTGGAATGACACATATTATTTAATTTTTTTTGTGAAATGACGCAATGACAAGATTTTTACAATACCTGCTACGACAAAAACACCGCAATAGAAGCCCATAGAGAGGCGCAAATAGCCCCGGACTGGAAAAAACCACAAAGAGGCTATACCGCGCTTGTTTACAGCCCTCTATGGCGCGATACAAGGGTATATTTTCACATTCCCTGCTTGCAAAACCTTCGATAATGTTATATTATCAAAGACAGGGAAACAGCCGATAATAAAGGCATGAAAACCAAAAATGACAAAGAGGAAACCATGAACGCCATAGCGCAAAGAGTAACCGCCACACCAGCCGCGAACTTTCACGACATGGCGCGGATTATCGCAAAGGAAGCCCCGACACTGGCGGATCTGAACAGCGAACAATTAGAGCAAATCGCCAAGCTGGTAATTACCCAAAGGCTTACAAACGAACTGCACACAGCCGCGAACCTTGCCGGGATTGAATACCAGGCAGAGCGCGAAACCTTTTTGAATAACGCCGGAAGCACTGACAGCAAGCACACGCACCGCAGTTATAGAAACGCGCTGACAAAATTGGAGGCATACGCAGAGAGGGCGCATATATCGCCGCTTGAACTGACACCGGCGCGGGCTGATGACTTTATNTACAGCATGAAGGGNAACGGCGCAGCCGCTNCTATACGGCGCGATGTTG
>WQSW01000073.1 GCA_009787695.1 Treponema sp. | reverse complement strand
ATAACTAGCCACCTTAGCTCAGTTGGTAGAGCAGCAGACTGAAAATCTGCGTGTCTGGAGTTCAATTCTCCGAGGTGGCAACTGCTAACTCCTTATGTTATAAGGAATTAGCTAACGAACTACCATTAAAAATGGCGTTCTAAACTCTAATTTAATGCCGACTGGCACATAAACTGGCACATAGCCCGTTTTAAGCCAGTCTAATGAGGTTAGTGTTATGAACGCCTATCCTTTCTCTATCTTCAAAAGGGCTGACCGAGCCTGTTATTCGGTGTGTTTTAAAGACAAAAATGGTAAATACCTTCCGCCAGTATCAACAGGAAAGAAAACGGAAGATGAAGCAATGCAAGCAGCTTTTAAAATGATGAGTGATGGTATTCCGCAAAAAGAAAATAAAACTACTGTCCGGGATTTATCATTAAAAAATGAAGCAAGAAAATTAAATACAAAAGAGGACGCTGATATTATTCTTTCTGAATTGCAGCGTCTAGGGCTGGTAAAAAGCTATATTTTAGATAATACCCAAAAAGCCCAAGTTTTTAACTCGTTTTTAACTACCTTTTGGGATTGGGNTACATCGCCTTACATAAAAGAGAAATTGCGCCAAAACCATAGTATTCATAAAAGGCATTGTAAACAGCAGGGAAACGCTATTGATTTATACTGGACGGATTTCTTCAAAGATCGTTATCTTGGGGAAATTACTCATGATGATATAAGCAATTTTATTAATGATATGGCGACAAAAGATATATCGGCTTCCCGAAAAAACGTTGTTATTAAAGCTGGTATGAAACCTTTGCGGTGGGCATTTGCAAAAAGATATATCGACTTTGATCCGACTCTGGGGCATTTGCTTTTTTCAGAGGAAGAAAAGAAAAGATTAATTTTTACTCCTTCTGACGCAAGGGAATTGTTTAAAATTGAATGGAGCGAAGAAAGGGCGAAGATTGCTAATTTGTTAGCATCCATTACCGGAATGAGAAGCGGTGAAATTATGGCTTTGAAAATGCGTGATATTGGGACAGATTGTCTGTATGTTCAGAACGCTTGGAATTATGTTGATAAATTAAAAACTACAAAAAATAATCAATCAAGAAAAGTAGAAATTGCGTTTCCTTATGTGATACAAAAATTGATTGAAATTGCAAAAAAAAATCCGTGGGGTTTCTCTCCTGATAGTTTTGTTTTCTGGTCAGATTTTCATGCTGATCAACCTATGCAGGGATATTTCTTTCTTAATGGGCTGCGCGAAGCGTTGACAAAAATCGGCTTTACAGAAGCACAGGCAGAAGAATACGACTTTCATGGCTGGCGGCATTTCTTTACTTCATACATGGTTAAAAAACTGGATAGAAAATTATTAAAATCACAAACAGGACATTTAACTGATGATATGATCGAGTTATATAGCGATCATGAAACTGTCGGAGACAGGGAACTAATTCAAGCTAAACAGCGGGAGACTTTTGCAGGGTTGATACCTGAACCTGTTTTATTGCTTGAATATAATACACAAGCAGCATGAACCGGATAAAGCCCTCGAATTATCGGGGGCTTTTATTTTGTACTTTTTTATTATTTATTCTTTGACACATACAAACCTATTCTTAATTGAATAGTTTTTATGGGGGTAGGAATGGCTGATGATTTTGGTACGTCTGATGTTTTAAGCCGCAGAGAAGCGGCGAAGTATTTGGGAATATGTCTTACAACTCTTGGGCGTCTTGATGTTCCTAAGACAAGAGTACGGCACAGGGTTATGTATAAACGTGATGTGTTAAAAAAATGGATTGATGATCATACCGAAGGCAAGAAGAAATGAGTCAGATAAAACTTGAAACGATTACTGCCCGATTACTGGCAAATATGAAAAATGTCAAATATGGCAATGTATCTGTAAATTTGAAAATCCATGATAGCAGAGTTGTTGAAGTTACTTACTTAAGTTCAGAACAGACAAAAGAGCCAAAAGAAAACCTTAATATAAAAACCTAAAAAAATCATTGAAATATATTTATAAAGGCTTCCGATTTTTCGGGGGTCTTTTTTTTGCCCTGTCAATTTTTTTGAATTTTGTACTTTTGTATTATTTATTTCTCCCTGCGGATAAAAGATATTTATTTTTAAAGGCGCATGAAAGGAGGTTTTTTTGGACGGCTATTTGACGGTAAAGGAAGTTGCGAAATATTTACAGCTTTCGATTCAGACTATCCGGNGGTACACAATGCAGAAAAAAATTCCCTTCCACAAAATTGACAGGGNGGTACGGTTCAAAAAATCAGAGATTGAACTATGGGTTGAAAGCGGAAGGGCTGACGCTGTTTTGCAAAATGATACTGATTGTCTTTTTGCTGATTCTAAAGGCGGTTGCAAACAATGACAGACAATGAAAAAACAATCGAAGAAGCAAGAGCTGGAATTTTACCTTATGAAAGTTGGGAACATCTTAAAGGTGAAAGCGCGGCGGCTTTTTCCGCTTTTTGCACTTTCCGTGATCTAAAAACCGACAGGAGCATTATCAAGGCGATTGAAAGCGTTGAAAAAAATGAAGTTGTTCGGGCGAAACGTTACCATGTCTGGCGTAATTGGGCTTGTGAATATAGGTGGAGCGAACGCGCAACAGATTATGACAGATACATTGAACAGTTAAAACAAACCGAACATCGAAAAACTATCGAGGCGCAGGGCGAAAAACACAGAATGGTTACAGGTAAAATGCTTGATGTTGTTCTTAAAAAATTAGAAACAATGAGTCCTGCTGATTTGGGAAACGGGACTGTCGCTGAATGGGTGCAGACAGCGATTAAAGCAGAGCAAATAGCCGCCGGATTAATACAAACCTCTGGTTTGTCACCTAACGGAAAAACAGATCCGAAACAAGGCGAATTAAATTTTGTATCGGATTTTCAAGGTTTATAAAAATGGGAACATCTGTAGTTTTTAAGCCAACAGCAATTCAGCGTAAAGCTCTTGCGCTTCTTAAAAACGGCGCAAAACATATTTTGCTTTTCGGCGGTTCCCGTTCGGGGAAAACTACTGTTCTTGTTATGGCGATTATTTTTCGGGCTTTGATGTACGCAGGGTCAAGGCATTTGATTTGCCGTTATCGGGCGAAAGACGCAAGATCATCTGTTTTGCGTGAGACTTTAATCCCCTGGCTGAATAATACTGTCGGAAAAACCGCTTACACCTTTCTTGCGCATGAAAGCATGATTACGCTTTTTAACGGTTCTGAAATTTGGATTGGCGGTTTAGGCGATAGAGAACAAGCGGATAAAATACTTGGGCATGAATACAACACGATTTATTTTAACGAGATTTCACAGTTAAGTTATATTTCCGTTACAACAGCTTATTCAAGGCTGGCAATGCGTGTTAAAGATTGTAAAAACCTTTTCTTTTATGATTGTAACCCCGGTTCTCCTCTGCATTGGGCTTATAAAATATTTGTATTAAAAAAGACATTCTTAACAGGTGACGCATTAGAAAAACCTGAACTGTACGAATCAATGTTACTTAACCCCGAAGATAACAGAGAAAACCTTCCCGATGATTATATTTCTGACATTCTTGACGTTCTTCCTGAAAAACAAAAGGCACGTTTCCGTGACGGATTATGGGTAAAATCCGAAGGCGTTATTTACGACCGTTTTGACGAATCAATGATTGTCAAGTTTTCGGATTTGCCTGAAAAGTTTGACAGGTTAGCCGCAGGGCAGGATTTTGGATTAAATATCACATTTGTAAAAATCGGCTGGCTTGGCGATGTTGTATATGTGCTTTGTGATTACGGCGCATTTAATATGACTACTAAAAGTTTTAACGATGAACTGGAAGCAAGAGGCTGGCTGGATTATCAAAATAATTTTGGCTGCCCTGTCTATTGCGATCCTGCTGGCGGTGAGAGGATACAAGAAATAACAGGAGGAACTAAAGCAAATAATTCTGTTGAAAGCGGCATTGATTATATTAATGCTAAAATCGAGCGCGGGCAATTCTATGTTTGTGAAAAATGCAATGGTGTGTTAAGCGAAATATGGGATTATTGTCGTGATGAAGCTGGCGATATTGTAAAAGTAAACGATCATTTTATGGACGCTTTACGTTATGCGATATTCAGCGATATACAGCAGGGAGTTATCCTGTTATGAATATTTTTAACATTATCTTTAAGCGTAAAAAATCAAACTCCCAGTATGAACAAAAGTCGCTGTTAGCTGAAACTTCTAATACGATAAATTACTTGTCGGCTGATGATGATTTTATTAGATTTAATAGTGAACCCTTCAATGATCCATATCTCTGCAANGCATGGTGCAATATTGCGGTTAATATTTTAACTCGTAATATTGCCCGTACGGATTTTGTTATTGAGAAGGAAGGGATTGAAGTAAAACAAGGCTCTCTTTTTAATTTATTCCGCAGACCAAATTCCCATTTAAGCAGATATGATTTATGGAAAGAGACTGCGGCTTGGTGGTACTTGGAGGGCGAAGCNTTTTGGTGGTTTGGCTCTGATTATTCAGGCGGTCTTCCAAAAGAAATTTTTATTCTCAATCCCCGAAAACTCAAACTTGAAGGTGAAGGTTTGGATTTGCGGGGTGATTTATTAAATAAAAAACTTCGCTGGTTCTATTACTGCGGCACTGAAATAATCCCGATCCTTTCTGACGAACTGATCCATTTTCGGGACTGGAATCCCTGGAATCCTTTGCGCGGGATTAATCCTCTCATATCTCTCAATATGGAGATTGAACAGGATTATTTCGCCAATAAAGGCAATTCAACTTTATTAAAAAATAACGCTATTCCTCAAGGTTTGTTAAAAACAGATCAAACTCTAAGACCGGAAGAAGCTGATCAGATTGAGCGGCGATGGGAAAGTAAATACGGACAAACAAAAGCAAGTTGTAAAATTGCCGTCTTGGGTAAAGGGACAAGTTTTGAAGCGTTAAGCTTTAATCCTGATATCGTAAAGTTTTTTGAACTTAAACGATGGAATTTATACACGATTTTAGCGAAGTATGGTATTCCGCCCAGAGTAGCTAATATTTCTGATAAATCAACGGCTCTTAGCGGAAAAGATACTAAGGAGCAACACTCGGCGTTTTGGCAATATACCCTCATTCCGTTATTAAAACAATTTGAACAGATTCTTGAAAGCCAGTTTTTTATGCGTTTTTGTCTTAAAGAAACCGGAAGATTTGATCTTTGGGATATACCGGAACTTCAGGAAAATGAAGACGCTCAAAGTAAACGTGATATAGCGGAAATCAACGCAGGATTAAAAACAATTAACGATGTGTTAAAGGAGAGAGGAAAAGAGACTAAGCCGTGGGGTGATGTTTGGCATAAACCAAAAAATTTAAATTCTGATTTTGATTGTAAACCTGACAGTAAGGCAGGCGGATAATGACAGGCGGAACTCTGATTGTTACAAGGGCGGTAAATCTACACAGCTATTATAAAACACAATTAGAGGAATTTGGTTTTGAAAATTTTATGATTACTGATACCGATAGAAACGGTTTGGATATGATGATATGTGAAACTTCTCCTAGCCATTTGATGATTGAAGCTTGTTTTTACAGACGGTCTACGCCTTATATGATGATTGAACTGCTTGACAGCTTTCCCGACTTAAATATCACAGTCTTTAATCTGTATGATTATCCTGATGATAACGCTAAATGGTTTATTCTTAACGGCTGTAATTCATATATAAATAAATTTGAAGGGATAGAGGAATTTTATAAAGGGTTAAAATTCGTAAGAGACGGCAAATATTACATTTCACCTAACATAGAAAATTGCATTAAAAATATGAAAATAATGCCTGAAAAGGTTGATAAAATTTCCAGAAGAGAAAATGAAGTTTTACAGCTTGTCTGCGAAGGTGATAACGCTAATGAAATTGCACATAACTTAAACATATCATTTAATACTGTAAAAGTGCATAAACAAAATTTATATCGTATTTTTTATGTTCGTAATTCTAACCAGCTTTTATGGGCTGCTGTCCTTGCAGGAAAAGTTAATTTTGAAGAAACACAATATTTCATGAAAAACAAATTAAATATAAACAGGAGAAAAAATAAATGATTTTAAGGAATGTAAAATCTTGCACGGAAATAAATACGGATAATAATTCTTTACTTGATTTTTTAGGTGTTAAAAAAGAATTACAAGGCTTACAGAAAGTGTCTCAAAATGTGGAATTGATTGCGTCTGTTCCATTCTGTTTATCAAAAGATGGAGAATCGGATAGGGGTTATTCTTGGACTTTATCTACTTTTGATCTTGACCGTTACGATGAAAGGATCGATCCGCAGGGTTGGGATTTCAAAAGGTACATGGAAAACCCTGTTGTTGAATGGTCGCATCGTTATGATATTCCGGCGATAGGCAAAATTGAAAGCCTGACGATTGATGATAAAGGGCTTCACGGGGTTGTTTTTTTTAACAGTAAGGATTTTGATCCTTTCGGCTGGTCAATCGGTGAGCGTGTTAAAGCCGGCGTTATCCATGCCGGTTCTGTGGGGTTTCGTGTTTTAGAAATTGAAATACCAGACAAAAAAACACAGGAAGACGGAACATATTTAATTTTCCGTAAACAGGAACTTTTGGAATTTTCGATTTGTAATGTACCTGCTAATCCGTGGGCTCTAGCAAAGCCCAATGCTTTAGCGAAAAATATTGAAGCGGTAAATTCGGAAACATCAGAGCAATTAAATCATCTCTCATATTGGGGTGGGTTAATAAATAAATTATAAGGGGTAATGTATGGCGAATGAAGAACTTAATGCGGTCAAGAAAAAGTTAGGTGTAATGAAGAAAATCGAATTAACAGGTTTTACTAACACCGAAACCGCAACGGTTTACTTTCAGGAAAAAGAATTAATCCTTGAAGGTATTGTAAAAACTCTTGAAACTATTACTACACAGGAGACACAGGACAAACAGGAAGTCGAAGGTTTGAAGTCTACTATAAAATCGCTTCGTGATGAAATCAAAAGTCAGGCTTCCGCTCCTGTTGAACTTTCAAGGCGTAAACTTTTGCACAATCTGGGCATGGGAATTGCGGCAGCTTGGACTGGAAACCAGAAAGCATTATCGGATTTGTCGTTTTCACCTAACTTGAAAAATGATAACTGGACTAATCCGAAAGATGTATCGTGGACTGAAAAAGGTTTTCAGGTAACGAAGGCGGCTGGAAGCGGAATGCTTCTTGGTGAACCGATGGGGAACATGGCAACGAATGAGCAATACCTTATCAATCCGATTTATGAAACTGAAATTATGCAAGACGCTGCCAAAAAATCAGTAATGATGAATTTGGTACGGCATAGACCGATGATCGGTCCTTCTATCTTTCTTCCTACTCGTGATAGGGGCGGCGTTGAATTAAACTGGCTTACAGCCTACGGTCAGCAGATTAAAGGCTCGAAGCCGAAAGGTGCGGAGCGTGTCGAATTAAAAGCGTATACTCTCGCTGGATATATCCCGTGGTTTGATGAATTTGAAGAAGATGTTTTCGTCGATTTGGGGCAAATGTTCATTGATGAATTTATCGAAGTTTATGGTCAGGAATTTGACAGGCAATGTTTGCTTGCTAAAGATGATCCGTTCACTGGTGCTATGGCTTGCGAAGATGTTACAGAAGTAACTATCAAAGGTAATACAATCAATGATTTAACGTGGAAGGATTTCAGGGACGCTGTTTATAAAGTGCCTGCCGAGGAAAGAAAGGACTGTGCATGGTTTATCAATGAAACTGTTCTCAATCATGTTTCCAACATCGAAGACGCTAACGGAAACCCGATTTGGCGAAGACCGACAGAAGCAATGCCCGGTAAACTTGATCTTTACCCTTATCATGAAGTTTCAATTCTTCCACAGATTGCGGATATTAAGGCGAATGAAATTTTTGCGGCGTTCCTCAATCCAAAAAGAATTCAGCATGGCAACCGCAGAGGTATTGAGATTAAAAAGTTTGACTCTACAACAGAAAGTATGGAATACGGTGAATTATTTCTCCGCTTCCGTAAGCGTGATGGCTTTCTCGTAACACGACCGAATGGAAATATGCTTGTTTTGAAAACAAAGAACAGTTAACAAAGAAAAGAGAACAAAGGATAGGATTTTAACACTGTTCTTTGTTCTCTTTTAAATGTTCATTTAAATTTTGCGGCTTCCAAAACGTACTCTTATTTCATCAAGGCTTTCATTGTCCGAAAGCCCTTCTTTGTCTGTTCCTGAATAAATAAAAGCCTGATGTTTCTTACTGAACCAAAAACCAATAGATAATAATTGAACGCCGATCAGATCTGTTGTAAAACAATAAAGCCATTGACCGATGACTTCTGATTTAATACGCCAATTTGTTATTAGGTTAATAATTTCTTGTTTATCGTTTGTTGGTTTGAATTGCTCTGCATATTTCATTGCGCTGTGAATTGAAATATAATGATTAATAATTTTCATTGTTTTTTCCTTTAGTTTTTTTTACCCCACCCATGCGGGCAGGGTTTGTTTTCTAAATTGCTTTTAAAATTTTGTACTGTTCATCTTCTGATAAGTTTTTAACATTGAACGCGCAAACATCGCATTTTCTTGAATCCTTACAAGCTTGACAGACTTTTGAAGAATCCATGATGAACGGCAGCAGTTGGATCATTTTTTCGGCGGCTTCTGTCATGTGCTTTCCGATGTACCACGCATAACGGCGCATGGTAATTGATCCTTTTTCTGATAACTGCGGACTATAAAACCGCTTGTCG
>WQSW01000072.1 GCA_009787695.1 Treponema sp. | reverse complement strand
ATACCGCGCGCTTTTTCCTCCGGCGCATTGTCAATTTCATCATAACTCATTACCTTGTCACCGAATTTTTTGGCGCAGTGCATGGTAATAGCCGCAGAAAGCGTTGTCTTTCCGTGATCTACGTGACCAATTGTTCCAACATTCATGTGGATTTTTTCTCTTTGAAATTTTTCCTTTGCCATTTTGTGTCCTCCTTATGGGCACTAAATTAATTTTTAGGTATAGATATAAACTATACCGAAGTGTAAATTTTTAATGAGAGGGAAAACGATAAACAGCGGGAATTCGGACATCGTAAGCTGTGTAAACAAGCATTACGCACAAGCAAATTCTTAACCACATTCGTTCCACCTATCTCAATTAACAGTTAATCTTAAGATCAACTGCCGGTTGCAAAGCAACCCGCCGCTGCCGGTAAACCGGTAAACAGCGAATGATCGGTTTGGATCTGATTACTGCGTTTCCAAAGAAACGCGCCAGTAACCAGCATGACCGCCTTATTAAGGAAGCGACCACACAAACCGCCGTGCAACATGAGAAAATCCTGCGGATTTTTCTCCGGAAAAACCCTTTCAGATTTTTCTCTGACATTTCCAGGAGCGTTTTTGTAACTCCGGTTTTAATCTGATTAATAGATTTTAACCTTTTTAAACCTCCTGACTTATCCGGTGCAATATTATGATGCACGGCAAGCACCTAACCATAAAATCAAATTGATTTAAAGGTCAGGTAATATTTCAAAGATCATCAAGTATTAAAAATACTTGGTTTGTGACTAAAGTCACCTGTGACATATGTCACTGCGGTTAAAGCCGCTTATAATTACCAGCGATAATGGGCAAAAGCTTTATTTGCCTCTGCCATTTTGTGGGTATCTTCTTTCTTCTTGAAAGCGGTTCCGGTATTATTATATGCATCTAAGAGTTCCGCTGCAAGACGGTCTCCCATGCCTTTTCCCGAACGGGCGCGCGCCGCACTGATTATCCATCTCATGCCGAGAGCCTCGCGCCTGCTTTCCCGTATTTCAACGGGAACCTGATAAGTCGCACCGCCGACGCGCCGTGACTTAACTTCGATAATCGGCTTTACATTATCTAAAGCTTTTAAGAAAACTTCAAGGGGTTCTTTCTCGGTTTTTTGCTGAAGGATTTCAAGCGCCTGATGAACGATACGAAGCCCGAGCGAGCGCTTACCTGCCCACATCATTCTGTTGACAAATTTTGATACAACAATGCTGTTATATTTAGGATCCGGAAGGATACCTCTGTCTATTGTTTTTTTCTTTCTTCCCATGATAAAACCTTATGCCTTTGGCCTTTTTGCACCGTATTTTGAACGTCCGCGTTTGCGATCGGCAACACCCAAAGTATCTTTTGCACCGCGAATAATATGATAACGCACGCCCGGAAGGTCCTTTACACGTCCGCCCCTGACTAAAACAACTGAGTGCTCCTGTAAATTATGCCCAATACCGGGAATATATGCTGTAACTTCAGTGCCGTGAGAAAGGCGCACACGGGCAACCTTGCGGAGGGCTGAATTGGGCTTTTTCGGCGTTACAGTCATTACACGAGTGCAAACACCGCGTTTCTGCGGGCATGACTTTAAAGCCGGGGATTTCGTCTTGGTGGTAATTTTTTTCCGTCCAAAACGAACCAATTGGTTAATAGTTGGCATTCGACAAAAACTCCTTCTTCGCACCCCCGCAGGGGTACAAGCTAGGGACAGTCCTAGAACGTCCCTTCATCGCCTTAAAAGAAAAATTAAAGGCTGGACTTTAAAATTAGCAAATATAAACAAAAAGGTCAATAGGGTTTTTGTTTTTTTCTTGATTTTTTTCAATGTTGGCATAGATTTGGAGTTTTGGGATAAGTTACGGAAAAGGTGACAGTCACCTACGCCACCCATAGCGTTGTCTTTTGGGGATATACACTATGGGTGGGGTGGGTAACGGACATCTTTCCTGCTATACTTTTAAGAGGAAATATACCTCATTCAACTTTGTTGTTTGGAGGGATTATTGCTTCGGTTGTTAGCTCAATCGTTGGACTTATTTTAGTATCAATTTTAGAGGAGAAATAATATGGATTCTACAACACTATTAGCTTTAGGACCTTTTATTTTTATAACAGTTTTTTCTTTAATCGGCGGCGCTTTCGGAATAATTTTTTATTTTTACGATAAAAAAAGAAATCCCGATTCTTATTGAAAAAAGACATTTAATTAAAACGCCCAACCAAGACCTATGTATGGGAATGGGATGAAAAGCTCCGGAGTTATTCTTCCTGAAATAGGTATTTTGATACATGTTTCAAGAAAAAAGCCTCCTGGATTTCCTGTATCAATTTTCCAACCAATTTCCGGTGAAATTGCAATTCCTAAAAAAGATTCGGTAATCTCCTGCCATCCAATATAACCATAATAAATAGAAGCAGAATGATAACCTAGACTTAGACCAATAAAGAATGTTTTTCCCCAAGGATAAAAGCGAAATGTTAAATCAACTCCAACTTCATCATATGAATATTCCCCATCAGCAAAAAATTGTGGTAATAAATTAGTAACTAAATAATAAATATTTCCTCCTAAAGATAGTTTAGGAGTAAGCATACGTTCATATGTCAGACCAATACCTATTACATTTAAATTCGCAGAAATCCAATTATTTTTTACATTTGCTAACTTTCCAGAAGATTGTCTGGAAGATGAACTTAAACGCAGAGGAGCTCCCCCTCTTAATAAAGAAGAAAGTTTTTGATCATTCCGAAAATTTATTGAAGCTGTATACTGAGATTTAATTTCTGCATTCACTGTGTCAACAGCATTAAGAAGAAATTTATATTCAATATCAACAAGTTCTAACGAACCGGTTATAATATATTCAATTCCTAATAACTGCCCGATATTTTGTATTGATTCCGTATTTAACAAATCATCTTTATTTAAATCACTTTGAAGATTTTGCAGTTGATCTTGCTCAAGTATGACAGGTAATATCCTGCGATTTCTTAATATATTTCCATTAAGTTCATCAATCACGTATTTATTAAGGTTTTCTGAAGGTGAAGTGAAATTTATAACAGAAACTTTTGTGTTTGCCGGTAAATCCCTGCCCATTTTTATTGCAGCAGCTAATATCGCTTCATCAAGTGTTTGTGCATTAATTAAAGAAATAAACATGAACCAAAAAAAAGCAAAGAATAACATTTTTTTCATTTTGCAGCCTCCGTTATGTAATCAACATTTAGTAAAAAAATTTACATTTTATATTTAATTGCAACGCCGCGCATTATGAATTTGTTTCTTTTAGCGAGTAGCATAATAAAGACTGTTGATGTTTCTATCTGATCGACCATAATATCAATCACATAATCACAATCAGGATATAACTTTCTTGCCGCCTTAAGAAATTCTATAAAACCAGGACGAGTTTCGCTTTCATATACAACCTCACCGAGAATTTCAAATTCTGTGTTTGTGTTGTTTGTATAAATAAACGGAGTTGTTGTTACAGTTGTACAAGCGGTTAATGCAAATAAAATTAAACATAGTATTCCGAAATAAAAGAACTTTTTCATAATTACTTCCTTTTCTTGATTTTTTGCACATCGATAGTCTTTTTAATTAAATTTTTTTAGTTATCGAAACACAATCTTATTAGTTGCCAGAATACAACTAAAAAAGGTGTTTTGTCAACACAAAAAGGTGGTAATAATTACTCTATATGGCTGATAAAGACATAGAAGAGGTTGAAGTTGATATATCCGCACAAGTAAAATTTTTTGCCGAAAGATTACGGGAAGAACGCGAAAAACAGAGAATTTCTCAGATGGATTTATCGTTTAAAGCAGGTTTATCTCAAAATCAAGTTAATTGTATTGAAACAGGAAAAAGAATTCCTACCTTACATACAATTTTAAGAATCTGTAAAGCGCTGGATATTAACCCGTCAGTGCTTTTTGAAACCCGCGACACAGAACGCCAGCAAGCAAAGGAAAAGATTATCCGGTTGCTATCTCAATATTGGTAATTATATTAAAACATAAATTATCCATATAAAATCTCAAACCCTCTGTTTTTTATGAAAGAACTTTAAATTAATAAAATTTTTTTAAAAATTCTCATTTTCGGTCAATCGCCGCGCATTTGCCGCCCATATATATGCATGAAAATAAATAGAAACTTAAAAGACAGCGTGTTCACTGCGCTGTTCTCAGACCCCGACTTGCTTCGGGAGCTGTACTGCGCGCTGGGGGGAGTAGACCTTCCTCCTGACGTGCCGGTTTCCATAAACACACTTGAAAATGTGATGTATATGGAATTAGAGGTTAAAGTAATAAACATCAACGAAGGTAAAAATGAAGAGATTGTAAAGCAATGTAAAATTCTTTCGGATTACAGTATCTTCATTTCTAAAATATATTCATTAATAAAGACACTTGGAAATAAAGAAGAAGCGGTAACGCAGGCTGTTAAATATTGCCATAAACATGATATACTAAAAGAGTTCTTGGAAATACACGGATCGGAGGCGCACAATTCTGCACCGCGTTAAGCGGTGTGGATGAAAAATGCAGCATTGCGTGGCGCACAATGAAGCCCATGAAATGAAAAATGCGCGAGGGCTTTAGCCCGAGCAGCGCGCCCGGAGGTAATATGTTATTGGAAGAATGGAATATAGAAGATGCAAAAGAGGTTTGGCGCGAAGAAGCGTTGGAAGAAGGACGCGAACAAGTGCTGGAATTACTGGAACAAGGGTTATCAATCGAAGAAATTAAAAATCGTTTATCACAGAAAGAAAAAAAATAATTTTTAAATAGTGCCTGACTTTTTAACTTATTAGAACGGTCAGGCACTCTCTTTAAATCGCCTCAACATAAACGCAATCCCGCAGCTCGTCAGCATGAACGCGTATTTTCCGTAATGCGCGTAACTCAATTTGACGGACGGTTTCGGGGGAAAGATCGAGTTTGTTGCCGATTTCTCTTAGTGTGTAGCGCTCGCAGCCGTTTAACTGGTAGCGGTAACTGATGATGTTTCTCTCGTTTTCTTTTAACTTGTTTAAAATGTTCATTGTGCCGTCATGAGAAATTTGCTTCATCAAATTTCGTTCGGGGCAGTAGGTGTAGTCTTCGTGAATTTCCATATTACTAACCGATTCGCCGTCGTTGGCATGATCAAATGACAGAGAATCTGCTGCCATGTTGATGTACGCGTCAACGTCTTGAACAGGAATTCCCATTTCGTTGGCAATATCAATATTCTTCGGCTGATGCATCAATGTTTGGCATAAAATGTGATATGTGCGCTGGATTTTACGTAAGGTTTCTTCTTTGCGCTGAGGTAAACGAACGATACGCCGCTTATTGGCAATGTACCGGCAGATGTATTGGCGAATCCACCAGCTTGCATAAGTGCAAAAACGCACGTTTTTTCGGTAATCGTATTTTTGCGCAGCCTGAATAAGCCCGATATTTCCTTCTTGAATTATATCCATTATAGAAATTGCAGCGATGCTGAACATTCCTGCAATTTTAACTACCAGCCTTAAATTCGAGTTAACAAGTTTGTGTAAAGCTGCTGTATTCCCATTTTGAATTTGTTTGGATAATTCCAATTCATCTTCAAAAGATAAAAGAGGAAAAACTTTAATCTGCTTAAAATATGTCTCAAGCAGATCATCACTTGGTTTAGACACTTTCTTTCGCATATTAAACCTCCAGCATTTATATAGCAAAATCTGTGCCAAGTGTCCCCTTAATTACAAAAAAGTGTGTAAGTCCTTGCTATATAAGGAATTAGGCAACTTGCATAATTTGATTACTTAAAGATTATTAATAGAAGTGTATAATTTATTATACTATCAATATTCATTTTTTAGGTGTGTGGAAAAGATGTCAGTCACCCATACTACATATAGCGTAATAAAACAATGATAGACACCATATATGGGGTTGGTGACTGACACCATTGTATGATAAAGTGATTTATGGCTTACGGAATTACAATGACGGAAAAAAACGGAGATGCTTACTACTTTGTTAAGTGGTCTCCGCTTTCTAAGGCAGATCGATACGAAATTATCACAAAAGTACCGTCGCTTGCAGGGATTTTTGAAGTTTATTGGATGGACGAAAATAACCGTCTGCGGTTATTCGTTGTCGGAAAGACCGATTACGGAGGACTTCGCAGCGAGCTGCGCCGTATTACCGATCCTGAGTTATGTAAGACCGATGAGAAAGCACGGAAAATCCTTGAAGAAAAGGAAATCTGGTATCGTTATTCGCCGACAGATTCATCAAATATTATGGCAGATGTAATTTGGTTTTTTATGCAGAATTATTTTCCCGATAACACTTCTGTAAACCATTCAGGGCGTTTTCAAAATATTTTCTTAAAAGAATCCGCACCGGATAAATTGATGTGGGTGCCTTGATATAATTATGATTGAATACATAGTACCCTCAAATATTGATGATAGAATTCTTGTCAGAGCGGCGCATATGCTGGAAAACGGAGCATTAATCGCTCTTCCTACAGATACAAGCTGGAGCATAGTCTGCTCAATAAAATCGCCTGCGGCAATAAAAAAACTCCGTAAACTTTCAGGGGAAAGGGACGAGCGGCATTTTACCCTTCTTTGTTCGGGTATTTCCCAATTTGTAGAAGTTTGCAGTTTGGACAATACGCGCTTTAGATTGATTAACCGTCTGTGTCCGGGACCTTATGTGTTCATTTTAAAAACTTTGCCGGGAACAGAAAAATTTCTTGATATCCGCCGTAAAGAGCTTGGAGTGCGTATCCCGGATTATTCTGTACCTATCCGTTTATTGGAAACATTAAAACACCCGCTATATTCGATTACAGCAAAAAAAAGCATGACAGGTAACAGCGAATGGGATGAAATTGTACATGAAAATGAGAACGAACTTCCCCCTATTCCTGAAGAAGAACTTTTTGAAAGCGGCTGGGAACTTGAAGAAATAGACGGTCTGGATTTAATATTGGACGGCGGCGAAGAGCGCGAACGCATTTTTTCTACAATACTTGATTTGAGCTCAGCAGAAGATATAAAAGTTATTCGTCAAGGTGCAGGCAAATGGCCTGCGTGATATGAAACACCCGGTTATATAATACCTATTCTTGAGAATTCCTTAAATATTCTTTATATTTAATAATAATGCTGAAGAAAGTAAAAAACACTTTATTATTAGTGTTCCGAAGAAGGGTTTTAGTCTTATTATCCCTCTTGGCGCAAATCTTTTTGTTTTTTGCATTGATTGCGGGAACCGGCGTTTACTTAAAATATTCGTATTGGGTTCTTACCGTTTTAAGCGTAATTGTCTGTATCTATCTAATTAATAAACATGAAAAAGCAGGTTATAAACTTATCTGGATTTTTCTAATTTTATTATTTCCGTTGTTTGGAGGGATTCTATATATCTCTTTAAACATTTGGTCTAATCCAAGAAAAATCAGAAAATCGCTCAACTTGAATATTAAAGACAGCAGAGAAGCTTTTTTTCTTCCCGGAAACAGACTTAATGAATTAGTCGATATTTATCCTGAACATAAAACAAACGCTTATTATCTTCAGGAATGTGCGGGGTTTCCTGTTTACGGAAATACAAGGCAAGTTTATTTTTCGTCAGGAGAAGCGTTTTTCTATAATATGCTGGAAGAACTGGAAAAAGCAAAAAAATATATTTTTCTTGAGTTCTTTATAATTAAAGAAGGGCATATGCTCGATTTTACTTTAGCAATTCTTGAAAAAAAAGCCGCCGAAGGTCTTGATGTAAGAATTATGTATGATGACTTAGGATGCTTTTTTACTTTACCGGCAGATTTTCAAAAAATGCTGAAGCAAAAAGGAATAAAGAGTTATGTTTTTAACAGGTTCAGACCGATTGTTTCTTCGCTGCAAAACAACCGCGATCACAGAAAACTTATTTCGATAGACGGCAAGGTTGCATTCACCGGCGGATTAAATCTTGCAGATGAATATATCAATGTGGTAAAGCGTTTCGGTCACTGGAAAGACGCGGCTATTATGATTGAAGGCGATGCAGCGTGGTCACTTACATTAATTTTCTTGCAAATGTGGAATTTAGGTTTTAAAGAGAAAGATAATTATGCGTCATTTTTTCCATGGAGAGAAAATATACTTGATCATACGGCAGAAGGTGTCGAAGAAGGTTTTGAATCATGGGGATATGTTCAGCCGTATGCTGACAGCCCGATTAACAGGGAAAATGTAGGTGAACACGTTTATATACAAATTATTAATCAGGCAAAAGACTATGTGTATATCAGCACTCCTTATTTAATTGTAGATGATAATCTTCTTTCTGCATTATCGCTTGCGGCAAAAAGCGGCGTTGATGTGCGCATAATTACACCTCACCGCTGGGATAAATGGATGGTAGCGATTACCTCACGCTCATATTACCGCAGACTAATTCAAGCAGGCGTTAAAGTTTATGAATACACATCCGGGTTTAACCACGGTAAAACTTTTGTTTCTGATGATAAAATAGCGACGGTAGGAACAACAAACCTTGATTTCCGCAGTTTGTATCTTCACTATGAATGCGGTGTACTTATTTATGAGAGTGACACAGTTGCGGATGTAAAAAAGGATTTTTTAAATATACTGCCCGGCTCTCAGGAGATAACTTTAAAAGATTGCGCCCGCAATGTATTTCAGAAGGTAATACAAGATGTACTGCGTATTTTCGCACCTTTAATGTAATAAAATAGTATAGTTAAATAATTTTTCTTTCCGCAGCGATACGAATTGCTTCAGCAAGATTTTCCGCACCCAGTTTCATGTAAATATTATTAATCAGCATTTTAACTGTGTTAATCGAAAGATTGCGGCTTGAGGCTATTTCATAACGGGAAAGCCCGTGCGAAAGGTCTGTAAGAATTTCATTCTCTCTCGGAGAAATAATTATATTATCCGATATTCCTTTTGCTTGTTTGTATTCTGTAATAACATGGGCAAGTCTTTTTGAATAAGATGCAGATTTTCTGTTAATTTCTTCCAGCCATGATTTAGGAATTTTTCCTTGTTTCTTCATTGCAAATGATGTAAGGGTGCGCATATCTTTTCCAAGTTCGATAAACGGCATGATAATATTGTTAGGTGACGCATTTTCATACGCTTCTTCGAGTAACAATAACGCTTTTTCTTTGTCTTTTAATTTATAATAAGTACATGCTTCTATCGCAAGCATTTCTATTCTGCCGAATAAATACGATTCGCGTTGTTTCATGTCATTTAT
>WQSW01000071.1 GCA_009787695.1 Treponema sp. | reverse complement strand
TCTTTTAATATAATTATTCCAAAGTCGGAAAGAATGAATTGATCATCAGGTAACGGAAAATCGCGGTCTTCCAGTCTGCTTTTTAGTTTTTGCAAATTCTCAGCGTACCATGCGCGTGTTATCATTACCATTTCCGCGCCGCAGGGAAGCCGCTGCGCAGCGACTTCTGCTAGAGCCTGACCGTTACCTCTGGAGTCAATCGCGGCGTTACCAAGTTTGCAATTAAGGTTAATAAGCCAAAGTATCTGCCACTGCTGATCGTAAGGCACATTATTCAATTCAATAATGATTCTGCTTTCCAGACTTTGCCTATTACGCTCTTCGCCGATCCATATTACCGATAAATTTCCGCTTCGCGCGAAGTCCTGTCCGAGAAAGCAATTTCCTTTTATTTTTTTCAAAATTGGTTTTACTTCCGTATTGAACCAATCATCGATTTCTTTTTTGCGCGTAGCGGGATCAACCCACATGAAACTATCATCGCAATCCAACCGCACAATAGGCAGTTTGTCCGGGGCTACTGTGCAAACGGCGAGCATTCCGTAGGGGAAATATTTAGAGCCGCCGCGCGAAGGTATAACGTCAAGCTCTTCCTCGGCGTTTGATTTATAAATGTCGCGGATGTCGTTAACAAATTCTTTCTCACCCTTCGCGGACCATTTCTTTTCATTCTTTAAACAAATACGCTTGTATAATCCCTGCTGGACAGCGTCGTTGAAAGTTGTGCGGTGAACGCTCCACTTCTTTTCTTTACCGTCGCGGATACTTTTTAAAAAGAGGCAGAACGGGCTGTCGTCTCCGTTATGCGTTGATATAATCGAAAACGAGCCAGCCCAAATAAGAAGGGCGAGCGCCGCTATTTTAATCTCGTCAAATTCATCAGTGAAGGCGGCTTCATCAAGAACGATACGTCCTTTTTTGCTTCTTATCGCGTAAGCTACGCCAGGCATTCCGACACATTCGCAGCCGTTTGAAAACTTGATGCGGTAAACAGTAAAAAAACGTTCGTTGTCTTCGATAATTTCTTCTTCCAGCTCCCCGGCGGCGACATTCACAATTTCAGCCCAGAATTTGCAATCCAGAATGAACTGCCGTGTCATATCTTTGTTATATGAAAGATAATATGTATTCTGCCCTTTGGATCCTTGCGTCTGCAAGACGGAATTAAGAGCCTCCGTCCATGAAGCTCCGATACGCCTGCTTTTTTCCCATATTTTTAGAGGACTGTCATCTTCTAACCATTTTTTCTGGAAAGGAAGCAGCAGCTCTTCTTTGGACAGCTTCATTTATTTAAACCAAATACTTCTGCTTTTATAAAAGCCAATTTTTCATCGGAGATGCCAAGTTTCTTTTGAACCTTTTCAAGTTTTTCTTCTGCATCAAGGAATCCCTGCTTACGTCCCTTTTCAAAGTTGAACTCAACATTCGCGGCAAGTCCGATTGCGCGTGATACTCTTGTAAGCAACGTAATTTTTTTATCTGTGTCCATCTCTTTAAGATCTTGCATACCAATCTCGGATATTTCTTCGAGAAGTTTCATCGCAGAAATCTGCAAGCCCGCATCCGCAATGCTTAACCTCGGCGTTTTGTTTGTCGCAGAAATTAACGTCTCCGCCCAGTCCTGTTTTTCCTTCAGCTCTCGGAGTTGTTTCGCGCGGCTTTTGATTACTCTTTGCACTGACCCTTTGCTTACAGAGTATCCTCTTGCGGCAAGGTGTTCGGCAATTTCTTTCTGCCTTTTTCCCTGCTGATAATACATCTGTATGACAGTCTCAACGAGTCCTAAAAGTTCCAGTTTACTTCTTTGCGGCAAGTCTTCCTCCTTTGGGCTTCAGTTCGTTTACGGTTTCCTTGATGTCGTCTATCTTTACCCTCATCTCTCCCATAAATTCGGCGATACGAAGTTCCAGCCCGTGTGTCTTGGATTTAATTTCCGAAATGTTCGTCTTGTTTTCTTCGGTTTTATTTTTAAGCGTAGCGATAGCTTCCAAATGCTCGGCTATGCGAATCTCTTGTCCGTGAATCTTATCTTTTATATCTGTAACGCTCGCCTTGTTTTCTTCAGTCTTCTTTTTGAGTGTATCAAAAGCTTCATCCTGCCGTCCCTTGTCGTGACCAAATTTAATCCATAATGTAATAAAACCGATAACGCTCATCGCCATTGTAATAAAACTAAAAACATCACCTTGCACTAATTAATCCCTCCCAAAAAATATCCGCCGATTAAAGCAAGCCCAGCGCTAATCCATCCCGTTATTGCGAGTTGTTTCCATTTCTGCGTTTCTTTTTTCTGCAATGCCCAAGATTCCCATAACGCGCTGTATTCCGTCCTCAATATCGCTAAGTCCGTCAAGAGCGCGGTCAGTTCCGCTTCCGATATCGCGAGCGATTTCTCCGATACTTCCAGCTTCATCAATGCTGATTCTAACCTCTCCTGCAGCTTCTCTGACATATTCAGCAGCATCGCCGATCGCTGACGCTGCGCGTTCAACTCGCTCTGCAGCAGTGTCATAGCCTCCGACATCTGCTGCAACTCCTTGCGTATCGCTGTCACTTCTGCATTCGTTAAACAAACATCCTGCGATAAAACCGAGAATGAATAAAATAAAACAAGAACCAACAACGAGATAAATTTCTTTAACACTACTTTTCATCTCCCTGTCCTTCAGGTTTGTTTGCAGCTGTGGTTTTATCAAGATGTATCTTGTCACCCCATACATTTACGCCCAGATATGTGATAATAGGCGCCATCGCCAGCATCGCCAGATTATTGAAACCTGTCATGTCTTTTAAAACAATGTATGAGACAATGATCATCGACCACAGAGCGATCCAGACTTTCACGGATCCCAGTTTTCTTAATACGTTCTTCATTTTTTAAACCTCCTTATAATATGCGCCCATTTCATTAGCGCGTTTAACGGTTTCATGATTCTGATAAAGTCGGGCAGATACATTTTTACGCCTTTGCCGTTGTGATTTTTATAATCCGTTTTGTGATTTCCCCAAGGGTCGTCGATAATAATATAGAAACCGTCTTTGTCCTCACCGTATCCAACCGCGGCGACAATGTGATGAAGAGGCTTCCCATTCTGCGAGAATTGACCGGAAATAACGGCAGCTCCGCCATTGTCGATTGCGTTAACAATTTCTTCAATGCTCACCGCTTCGCGGAATGTTACCGCGGCAGGATCGAGTCCGAAAGATTTAAGAAACCTTCCAGCCCCGTAAGCGAGAACCGTATGCCACTGATTCGGTGGCGTTTCCTTTTTCGGATCGATTTGTTCCCAGCGTTTTAATGTCGCCGGGTCCGAATAGATAAAGCGCATAAGCGCGTCTTCGGGCTGTTCGCCTTTTGGCGCGAATGTATCAACAGGGTAACCTGCGGCGCACAGCGCAATAATCATCGATGTTACGTTACACGCAGAACTTGGTTTTTCTTTATTATCACGCTGGCTGCGGAAAGGTTTTCCGGCGCCGTTGTCTACTTCTGTTTTCTTGACATTGATGTCATTATCGTTGTTTTGATCTTCGAGCGTTTCTTTTTCTTTCATGATTTGCCTCCCATGGCATTAGTTTACAAAACTAAAATGCATGGGAGCCGTACCGGGAAGGGTTAGAAAATTATTCATGAGCAATAATGATACAGAAAAATTAAGATTATTTTCTTACTCTATATTCATCTGGATTTATAACAGCAGTTGGAGTATCATCAAGCCCAGTATATGCTAACAAACCAAACATATCTTTTTTTTCTTTGTTATGAGAATCAGTAACTACTTCTATTGGGCTTGTAATATCCCAATTCATATCTTTTAACGTTTTTTCTTGTACCCATACCGACATAACAGTATCATTATTAAATATTTTCTTGTCGGTTTTGATTGCGCTGTCAAAACGGAATAATTTTGTTAATTCATAATCGTTAAAATCAACTGCGCCGTTAAGTGTTATACAAAAAATATTTTTAATATCTGTTTTTCTTCGAGGTGATATAATAATTTTAGCCATTATGCCATCATATCGAGGGAAGTGCCTTGCTTCCCTAGCTTCTAGCAATGGAAAATATTCACCCCAAGGCTCTGTGCGAATTATTTCTGCAAATGATGAAAGCACCAGTTTAGGATCGTTTGGAGAAATAAATGCCAGCTTTAGACAGTCTCCTACTTCGCCAAAACACAGCACTGGTTTTTCAGCTTGAGACATTGCATCTCGTTCTATTAAAAATCGTACCTTTTCAAGAAATTCATTGTACTGCACATCATCTTGCTCTTGGATGTTTTCAGACTCCACAAGATCTAGCAGGAGATAATACATATATCCTTGAGCAATTAAAACATCAGCAAATCGTTCGGCATCATAACGTCCCATTGAAAATTTTAAGTACTCTTTTTGATCATTTTCTGGTATATCACCTTCAACCTGAAACACCCATCCTTCGGTTATATCTTGTCCGCATATGTTACATTGTGATAATGGTTCATTTATTTCCATACCGCATCTTTCGCAGTGAAAAGGCAACCATTCTATAACTGAATTCTTTAATAGCTCTTTTACAATATTAATAGTCTCGTATTTAGTTAGACCAAGCGCTGCTGATACACCACTAAGAGAAATTTCACCAGAGAAGGCTGCTTGAAAAAATACCTTATGGAGCTTTTCCAGCTGCTGGCTTGGAACCTCCGGATTGCTTTTTAGATAACTTATTAAGTTCGGCAATGAAGGCATCGCGCACTCTCCTTGAATAATTTGGGGTACGGATGATCCATTCCCCGCTATCGTCACGGAATTCAAATGATACCGCTTCGATTTCCTTGTTTTCAAGATATGTATCCTTGAACCTTTTACTTGTTGGTTCAATACTATCAAATATTTTAATAAATAAACCGTGGCAACCCAGAGGGTTATCTCCTGCCAGAACTTTGCCCTGTATTTTTGTGTTTTTTCGATCGTGTTTTGTATATTTATTAAAGAAACCGGAAAATGTTCCATTTTCCATAAAATAATTTTTTGCATTGCTGATAATTTTTGTTTCGTTAAAAACTAAAAGTTGAGCTTTTACATCCTCTTCGTTTTCTGTAGCTGTCCCTTTGATATGGTATGAACCACCTCGCATTACAACTAAATAATTAGCAGTGTTTTTCCTCTCTAGTTTTGTTCTAAGAGTAGGGTCCTTTATCTCGCCATCGGCGTCTATTGATGAAAAAGATCCTTTGTTTTTTAGATCAAGTTTTTTCGCTAAAAAAGATAGCGCATCTGTTCTGACTGCTTGTCTTACGCCGGGTTTACCTTCATCTTCGTTCCATTCAGAAACATCCGAAAGCATTTCTGTTGTCTCATTCTCCCAGTCAAATTCTATTCCTACTTGAAACTTATACGGTGCTGTAACAGTGACCATTATATCTTGAAGGGCATCGACAACCCTGTTGAAGTGTATCTTCACCTCTGCTTCTAGCTTATCCCATATTTCTTTTTTGATATCTTTCTCTTTTAATTTACCTTTTACAAGCCGTGCTGATGGACGACTCATTATAATCTTCGTTTTCTTCCCAGGTAATTGTTGCACTTCTTGAATGCTCCAATCTTCTTTGTCTTCGGTAGCTTCATCTATTACTTTGTAACTTTTGTTTTCTAGCCCTTGAAGTTTTTTCTTATCTTGCGGTGAAATGGCAGGGGTTTTAAGAAGGCGGATTGCTTTTGGTGACATTAAATAAAATCGTTCTACGAATTGTTTAAACAGATTTAACTCTTTATCGTAGACAATAATTTTTTTGAATACTTCAGAAACATCTAATAACAGTAGTTCTTTTTTTATTAAAAACTCCTTGCTCTCCTCATGGTTCTTCCAAAGAGTTTCTATATATTCCTCCCGAAGCGTGACAGGAAATGCGTTACGTCCAGTTAACGCCCAAATGCCTGCGAAAAACTCTTTTTTATCAAACTGTTTCACCTTTTTATTTTCTCCTTTTTCTTGATAATCTTTTTTAGCTATCTCTATTGATTTCGCTATCCATTCAATTACCTGCTCCTTACCGTTTTCATATTCATTACTATTAAAATATTTTTCTTTAAAAATGTTCTCGGCAATGGAAGGATTTAACAGAGTTGCTTTTTTTAACCATTTATCAGCTTCTTCCCGATTTTCTGGAACGCCTCTACCTAATAAATAACAAAACCCAAGCATGAATTGTGCCATACCATTATCTTGATCCGCTGCTTTTCTAAATAATTCAGCAGCTTTTTTAAAATTTTCTTTAAATACATAATGATAGCCAAGCTCAAGCTGTGCATCCGAATTGCCAATATCAGCAAGTTTCATTAGATTAACTAAATTATTATTGTTTATTTCAGCCATTATAAAGAATCCTCCTTTACGTCCACGAAAAGAAAATCATTTTACAACATCTAATTTAATTATCGGCACATTGTTCTTTTAAGATCGTCCTTTATTTCTAAAAAATATTAATTTACCTCAATCTAACTTCACCTCCTTAATTCTTGCCATCATCAAACCCCGCCCCTCCGTCCCGGCACTATAACCAAAATTGCCCTCACCTTGCCGACAATCGACAAGCTCTCCGCGCTCTCCGTAATGCTCTTGTACATCTTGTTATCGCTGATAACCTCATACCCCTGCGAAGTCATCTGTACCCTTTTGACATAAGAAGTGTCATGGGTCTTTAAAACATAAATCCCGTCACCGTCCCAGCCGCCGCCGTCACAGACAACAAGGTCGCCGTCATGCAGAGTCGGCTCCATGCTGTCACCCTTCACAGGCAGACCTGCCAAATGAGGATATTTCGATAGATGATGCGGAACTTGAATATACCTGACTGGGGTATCGTTATCATCAACCCCGGAGCCGTATCCGGCAGAAGCGGCATTTTCCAGCAGAGGGATTACTATACCGTCTTCTAACCCTTCGGCTCCTTCGTAAACAAGAGGTATGCCGGGAGGGTCTTTTTTTGAAACATAAAATCTTACCTTTGGAGCCTCTTTTGGGGCTTTATCATGTAATAAATTATCCTTATAAGCCTCTTTTGGGGCTTTATCGTCTAAATTATCTGGTGGTATTGAAATAAAAACAGGACTTCCTTCTGCAATTTTATATTCAAATTTAAAACCTTTTAATGCTAAAGCAAATAATAATTTGTTAGGGTCTTTTATTAAACCGCTTTCAAATTTTGATAAGTATCCATTTGATAATCCTAAAAAACGCTCTAACCCTGCATTATTTTCCGCTCCAAAGCGCATTCTGACATCAGTAATAAAATCTGCATATTTCATCGAATATTTTCAATTTACCTCTTGACTAATAGAATATCTTCATCGATAATAAAACTATCGGAAAGCCTTAAAAAAGACTTTACGATAAAAAAAGAGAACAGCGTCCTTCCGCCAAGATGAGCGCCGTTCTCACATCACCACCATAATTAGGAGGCTAACTTGAGTTTATCACCATCTATGGTTTCGGGCAAGCCAAAACCACCAATCCGTTACAGACCAACTCCTCAAGAAGGGCAGTACATTCGTTACCGTCTGAACCTTACGGGAAATAATTTAGTAGATATTTCTCGTAAGTTAAAACTTCACGGTACAAACACACGCAAAGTAATTATTGGGCTTCGCCGCTCCGCTCGCATTGAATCGGAAATAGCAAAAATTCTCGGCAAGGCAAGCTGGAACGATGTTGTGCTTGAAGCGCGCAGTGAGATTCAGAAAAAGCCGGTCGATGTTATTGTCCGCGAGATGAAACAAAAACACGACGCGAAAACCAAAGCGGTTAAATCAGACATGGCAGCTCATATCGCCGAAGGCGTGAAGAGAATGTCAGGGAATAAAACAAGGAGGGGAGCATGAGATACGGAACAAAGGCGCAGGGAAAGATAACAACTGCTAAAGGATGGGATTGTAATAAGGCGATTAAAGAAACTCGGACTATTGTCAGCGTATATAAAAAAATAACTGCAGACCTTGTACGCAAATTGCATTCAAGCAAAGAGCTTTTAAACAATCAGAAAAAAAATATTTGTGCATTATCATGGGCAGATTTTTGCGAGCAGATCGGAATGGATCGAAAAACAGCCGACGCATGGCTGCGTCTTTATGATCCATTCGAACTAAGTAAAGCTGGAAAAACAAAAAAGGCAAAATCATGAAAGTATTAAAAACCGCATATTTTAATACCGAGGCAGATATCATCTATCTCATCTGTAAAATGTTTTGGCTCTCTTTTGTGCAAAACAATTTCTGTTTCAACATCATCAATCGCTCTAAGAAAAGCGTTAGCCCATCCAGAGTGATTACGTTTTTTGAAAAAGAGGCGTTTCAGGTTTGTTTCAATAATCTTAAGATCACCCTTCTTGCACAAACCCAACGGCTTAAATATACGTTGGTAGAAATTTTCAGTTCTATCTTTAATAAGAATCCACATAGCAAAGTTAGTCATAAAAATACCCCATGTTACGAGTGTATTAAAAGAGGAGGTATTTGCCAACCTCAATGCAAGAAAAGAAAAGGAGAAAACAATGAATAAAACAAATTTTGCCAATGGCTTAAATCATTTTTGTTCAGCCTGTGGAATATTTTTTGATGTAAAGCTGGAATCTGCTGTTGAGGAAGATATTCGTCCTCTTATAGCAGTATGTCCCATATGCGGACATGACGAACTTATTTCCAACATTGATGAATTCCTTGAATATCTCGAAGATAAAGACACTGACCCCATCAACTTCTATAAAGCGTTTCCGCCGGATGAACCAATTTCAAACTCATGCACAGGAGCAACACCCAGGCAGGTCGCTATCATTCTCGATCTTGTTACAAAGAGGCACAGCATCCCGTTAACAGTCGAGAATATTGCCGGAAATTGCGAAGTAACCAGAGAAATAGTCAAAAAAGTATTCGAGGAATTACACATAACTGAAAAACCATAACAGCAGAATAGGGAGGGAATAAATGAAAAACATTTATCTATGCGGTCCGGTTACCGGAAGAAAACCGCAGGAAACGGTTAAACACTTCGGCGGGATTGAGGAAATGATCCGAGAAAGAACATCCCGCGAAGCGTTTAATGGACAGGCTGGGATTGTCAATCCGGTGACCTTATGCGAGCCCGATATGAACTGGCACAAAGCAATGAGAGCATGCGTTAGCAGTCTTGTTAAGTGCGACGGTATTGCGCTCTTGCAAGGTTGGCAGCGTTCAAAAGGCGCGGCGCTGGAATTGAAGCTCGCGCAAGATCTACATATACCAGTTGTCTTTGTCGAGCAGCCAGTTGACTATCTCGGCTTAAACGAACTGTTCACCGCGGCGCCGGAAACACTGCGTTGCTACAACAAGCATTTAACAAAATTCCATAACGAAGGCTTAGAAGA
This sequence comes from Treponema sp., assembly GCA_009787695.1. Taxonomy (GTDB): domain Bacteria; phylum Spirochaetota; class Spirochaetia; order Treponematales; family Breznakiellaceae; genus WQXQ01. The sequence goes on along the minus strand of WQSW01000071.1, from coordinate 111 downwards.
GTCGTTGGCTGAAAACCGCGCGATATTGGAACTTACAAACCGTTACCTCAACCCGTACGGGTTTGAGTATATAGAAATTGAAGGAGCGTCAATATGAGTGTAAAAACAAAA
>WQSW01000070.1 GCA_009787695.1 Treponema sp. | reverse complement strand
AAAAGCGGGAAGGTTATTCACATTGAAATCCAATTACAAATTACCCCCGAAATACACGGGCGCATTATTTTCTACGGCGCCAAATTACTAACTGAACAGTTAGGTGACAGCGATAAATATTCAAAGGTCAATCAAGTTATCTGTATAATAATAACAAACGAAACGCTTGTTAAAAAAAGTTCCAGATACCACCACAGATTTACTTTTTACGATTTTGATGCTAGAATAGAACTTAACGACATTATTGAGATACATACGCTTGAACTATCAAAACTGCCTGAACAGGCAGACGGCACTATATTATATGATTGGGCAAAGTTTATAGACGCGGAGTCTGAGGAGGACTTAAAGATGGTAGCAGACAGAAATCCTGAAGTACAAAAAGCGGTTGTAAAACTGATGGAATTTTCCGCCGACGAGAAAGCGAGATACATAGCCGAACTGCGTCAAAAAGAGCAAAGAGATATGAGAATGTGGGAAGATTACGGATTAGAAAAAGGCTTAGCAAAAGGATTAGAGCAAGGCAGAACAGAAGAACGGGAAAGATGGCAGAATGTGGTTGCCGAAAAGGACGCTGAGCTTGCCAGCCAAAAAGCAGAAATAGAACGGTTACGCGCTTTAGCAGAAAAATAAATGTAAGTACTTTGCTTTGTATATCATCACCTAATCTGTATCCATCTTTGATGGTCCAAATTTTTGCACCAACACTTAGACAATGAGATAGAATTGACATTATCATAAATAAATTTTTGCCAAACTGCGTATGCGGTTACAGTGTGACGTGAGCACACTAATTTAAATGCGCATTCTTTACCATCTTTGTCCATTTTATTTTTAATCTATAAAGACTTGCATCGACAGTGCCTTTTGTAACACCGATAATTTCTGCAACTTGATCATTTGTAGCTTCCTTGCGGATACTTGCCAGACGTTTGCGCATACTTGCAAGTCTTTTTCTTGCTTTTTTTAACTGAAGCTTTTTCTTGTTGTAAAGACTTTCGTTTTCTTTAAAGTATAAAAGGTTTCGTTCGTAAATTTGGCATCTGAAAAATTGACTGTAAATTCTTTCTTTCATGTTGTATATATCATCATCTTTCTTTTGTCTGATGCTGCGAATCTTTTTTAACATTTCTAATAACTCTTCGCTTTTTATTCCGATTTTCGGAGCGACTTTTTCTGCAAAATCATCTGATATATAGTAATAGCATTTTATAATCAACGATAAAATACGTCTTGTGTTTTTTCTGCCTTGCTTATCTATTATCAAATCTTTAATAATTTTTTCTGCATTTTTTTCCAGATAAAACGCAGGCTCTTCATGTGCATATAACTCTGAAACCTGTGAACTCCATGTTGAATATTCAATTATTTCACATGATGTTATTTCGTTACGGTATTCTTTTGAAGATATCAATATGTACTTTGAAAAGAAAGCTTCAAATGATGCTCCTATGTCCTGATACATCTCTATCGCTTGCTGCAGACGCGGATAAAACCATGAAAGAAAATCATCGTATTCATAGCGTTTCCAATGTGCAAGACAGGTTTTCTCCTGATTGTTAAGCAAAAAATGATAAATAAAACCTTCAAAATCATAACGGGAAATTTCTCCAAGCAGATAATCATCAAATAAATTATTTAGTTTCAGCATTTTAACCTCTGTTATCTGATATCGGCTTTCAAAAATTGCTGATACAGAAATCGGTTAAAGAGAAAAATAAAAAATGAAAATTATAAGATTAAAAATTTTAAACTATGAAAACAAAATATTTTGGAATTTATTTAGTATAATTTTTTTTACAACTGAGACATCACCTTTCATAGTGAGCCCTGCAGCATTCTTATGACCTCCGCCGCCGAAAAATGAGGCTATTTGCGCTACATTAATTTTGTCTATCGATCTTAAACTCACAGTACAATTGTCGGCACACTCCTGGCGGATAATGACAACTGCTTCTATTCCTTCGATTGATAACAGCAGTTGATTTAAACTTTCTGAGTCTCTGCTTTCAAAACCGTAAGCTTGAAACTCTTCCAATGTTTCGTAAGTGATTAAAAGTTTTCCGTTAAAAAAACTTTCTGTTCTGGAAAGTATATTTCCCATTTGGATTCGGGAATGTAAACTTTTTCCGCCGCTTATTACATTAAATGTTTTTTTAGGATTTGCTCCGTAACGCACCATAACGGCGGCGGCTTCAAAAACAAAAGCGGTGTTGTTATTCAGGTAACGGAAAAACCCTGTGTCTGTACAAAGACCAAAAAAAAGCAAAGTTGCTTCTTCTTCGGTTAATTCCAACCCAAGAACTTTTATTAATTTATAAACCAGCAAAGTTGACGAAGGCGCATTTGAATCAACATAAACCGGTTCTTCTTTAGTTGACGGCGGATGATAAATTGCTGCATGATGATCGATTATTGCGCATGGAAATTTTGCAAGAAAATCCTGAATATCGCCCGTTCTGTCTCTGCCTGAACAATCAATAATTATTACTTTTGTATCGGTTTTTTCTTCGTCGGGGATTTTTATAAATTGTTCTGTATATTCACGAATCTCTGTCCGTGTAAAAGGTCCTGCCGAGCATACTATTACTTCTTTTCCTAAGCGCTGAAGCGCACTGCGTAAGGCAAGCTGACTCCCTACGCAGTCTCCGTCAGGTTCTTTATGCCCTGCCAAAATGAATCTTGAACAATTAGAAATAAATTGAACAAGTTCTTCCGGCGGGTCTTTTAAATTAAGTTCGCTTTCCATCAGTATTGGAAATTCAGAGTATCCTCGTCAGAGAAAAATCGATTCAGATCAGTTCCTTGCGGAAGATTACCCCATGTGACATGGCTTTTAAAACGGCTGACATAAATCCTGACATGAGTAAATTTGCCGTCGTTATAAAAGACTGACATAGAGGGCCAATCAGAAGCGGTTGGTAATTTTACTAAATCAGCTCTGTTACCGCGTTCTGTAAACCATTCATTAGGAATACCGATAATTTTAATTCCTTCCTGAGCACGGTATTGGATAACATAACCTCGGCTAGTAGGTATAATTCGTTCTATAGTGACGTTTTGATAATAGACAGCGGGGTGTCCCTCTGTACTCTGAGCAAAAATCGGGCTAAAAATCGCCAGAAAAAATAATACAAAAATGAGATTTTTCATTTATGACCTCCAGAATATTAATAATAATTGATAATCATCGAAATTTCAAGAAAAAATAAAAACCGTAAAATAGCATACAATATCTGATTATTGGGAGCATATCACTTAACTTTTGTTAAGTTAAAATCTCATGCGTTTCCGCTAATTGTATGATAATCGGCAGTTTCTGAGGGCACTTTCCTTCACATTCGCCGCAGGCGATGCACTTTGAAGCGTCTGCGCTTTTTATCCAGCTCCAGCCGTTTATCACTTCTTTGTATGCGCTTTTTGCATGTTCTTTTAAATCGTAAACGCGGTAACGATTCATTATTTCAAACAGATACGGGATGTCGATTCCTTTAGGGCATGGTTTGCAGTAATTACAGCCTGTGCAGTAAAGCTGCGCGAGATTTTTATTTTCCTCCATCATGGATTTGATGTGCTCTAATTCTTCTGCTGTCAGATGTCCCGTGCGTGACGCGATCTCAAAATTTTCTTTTACCATGTTTAAATCGCTCATTCCTGAAAGCGCCATGTCTACATTTTCATTTGCAAGAACAAAACGTAAAGCCATTTCTGCAGTGCTGACGCTTTTACTTTTTAACAAACTTTGAATTTTTTCACTTGGAGGACCGAGCCGTCCGCCGCCGACAGGTCCCATTACAATTACACCTAAGCCTTTTGATTTTGCAAAAGCGATGTTCTCTTCGTTTGATCGATCCAGCATATTATACTGAACAAGCGTCGATTCAAAAAAACCGCTATCCGCTATCGGTTTATAATTTTCCGCAGCATCATGATAAGAAAACGAAATATGTTTGATCAGTCCCTGCTCTTTTGCTTTAAGCGCCGCTTCAAGAGGACCGTACTTCTGACCTTGCCAGCCGTTAAAACTTTTTAGAGAGATACCCCAAAAATGATAGAAGTCAATGTAATCGGTATCAAGTTTCTTTAAAGATTTTTCCAGTCTTTCCATCCAATGACCGCCGTCATTATCTTCGATTGGATTTTTTGTAGACAGATAAACTTTGTCGCGGTAACCTTTCAAAGCTTTTCCGACTGCAATCTCGCTTAATGTTTCGCAGTAAAGCGGAGCTGTATCAACATAATTTATCCCCATATCAAAGGCTTGCTGCATAAGAGGGACGGCAAGTTCTTCATCGACAAATTTTTTACCGTCAATTTCTTTCATAGGTAAACGCATGGCGCCGAAGCCAAGTGCAGAAACTTTTTTTCCGGTTTTTCCGAATTCTTTATAAATCATTTTTTACTCCGAATAATTACATCTCTAAAATAATTTCATTTTCCACTTTTAATATTGATGCCGGAATGTAATTGTCTTTCATCGCTGTTCCGTTCACTGTCAGTTTTTTGCAACCGTTTTCTTTTCCGTCCGGGTTATTCACTTTTATGTTAAGTTTGCAATTACGGAAAACTTTTTCCATTGTGAATGATTTCCACTGTGCGGGAATTGCAGGCGACAAGCGCAACCCGTCAATGTCAGGTCTTAATCCGAGAATTCCTTCTACGCAGCCGACCATAACCGTACTTGCAGTCCCTGTCAGCCAATGAACATGGCTGCGCCCTTCAAAGGGGCTGTCCGTGCTTTCTGTAAATTGCGAATAAACATAAGGCTCTTGCAAACGAGTATCCGCAATGCCGTTTTGTGCGGCAGGACAGCTTTCCAAATAGTACTCAAGCGCGCGCGCTCCTCTGCCAAGAAGTGCTTCCGCTAAAATCAGCCAGCCTTGCGATTGAAGGAAGATGCCGCCGTTCTCTTTTGTTGACGGATTAAATAAAAGTGCGAGCGCTCCGTCAAATGCGTGTTTGCGGTAAGAAGGCGCCATAAGGCGTGCGCCGTATTTTGTGTTTAACTCTTTTTGCACTAAATCAAGAACCGCTTTGCCGCGAGCTTCATCGGCGAAGCCTGAGATAACCGCCCAGCTTTGCGGATTTAACCACATCGAAGCTTCAGGATCGCCGGGTTTGCCGACTACAACATCTTTCTCTGTGATGCCGCGCACAAAACGATCTTTGTCCCAGCATCGCTCTTCAATGATTTTTCTGAAACGGTTTTTTAATTTCTCCATATTTTTTTCTGTTTTGGAATCTTTTTTGTATTTTGCAAAGCGGATCATTATTTCAAAAGCATAGTAGAGCTGCAGCGCGACAAATACCGAAACTCCGTTTGCACCTAACCTAAGGCAGTCATTCCAATCAGCGTGAAGCCCTGCAGGTAAGCCGTGTATCCCTAAGTGGTTCAAAGAAAAATCAATCGCTTTTAATAAGTGATTAAAAAGCGTATCTTTGCCTTTATCGGCATATGGGATAATTTCGTCTAACAGAGCGATGTTGCCTGTTTCTGCAATATATTTCCAGACTGTCGGGAAAAGCCAAAGCGCATCGTCTGCACGATAGGAAGGATGCCCCGTATTTTGGCGGTAAGATTGATCTTCTGGTTTATCTTCATGACCGGGATTGTGGTTAAACTTTACAAGAGGGAGCGCGCCGCCGTGATTTACCTGCGCGGAGATCATAAACTTTATTTTTTCTAAAGCCATAACAGGATCAAGATGGATGATGCCTTGAATATCCTGCACTGTGTCGCGGTAACCGTAGCCGTTGCGCTGCCCGCAGTAAACAAGAGATGCGGCGCGGGACCAGATAAAAGTAATAAAGCACTGATACGCATTCCATGTGTTGATCATATTGTTAAAATTTTCATCGGGGGTTACAACTTTTAAATTAGCAAGTTTACCGTGCCAATATTTTTTTAGTTCGTTTATTTCACGTTCCGGAAGAGAAACATCTTCATAGCGGGAGATTAATTCATTTGCCTGCGCTTCGCGTTTTTGTCCGAGTATAAAAGCAAATTCTGTTGTTTGTCCCGGCTGCAGAATAATCGTTGTCTGCAATGCGCCGCATGGGTTTAAATTATAATTGAGTGTGTTGTTAAGTATTCCTTTTTCTGCAGAGACGGGGTTAGAGTAATCGCGGTATTTGCCCAAGAATGCGGCACGATCTCCGCAGTAAGTTCCGACTTTTGCGCCTGCAAGCCCGAAGAAGCGTGTTTCCACGCGGCTTTCATTAACGGCGTTCAGACAGTTTTCATTAATCGTTTGCAAAATAAATTTATCTTTAAAATATGTGCGTGTAATAAATTGAGTATATTGAAGGTTCACCTGATCCTGTTCATAAAAACTTTCGCAGGTAAATTCAACAAAACCGATAGCGGAAATTTTCCGCTCCTTTGTATCATTGTTTTTTACTTTTACTTTCCACACCTCATAATCTGCATCTTGAGGCACATAATAACAAACTTGCGATTGTATGTTCTTATATTCCGCTTCAATCAAAGTATAACCTGTGCCGTGCCTGCATATCGATTTATATCCGTCAAGAGATTTTCCGACAGGCTGCCAGGAAGCAGACCAATAATCGCATTCGGTTTCTCCTTTAGATTCGCAAAAATAAATGTAGCGTCCGGGTCTGTCCTGTTCATTAAAACGATAGCGTATCAGCCTGCCTGCCGCGCCGCTTTTTACAAAGCTGTAGCCTCCGGCATTATTAGAAATGATCGCTCCGTAAGCAGGCGAGCCTAAATAATTCGCCCAAGGTGCCGGTGTGTCCGGCTTATCGATTACATATTCGCGCTTTTCTGCATCAAAATATCCATATTGCATAAAAATTCCCCCATATTGATTTACTGTGTAAATCATTTTATCATAATAAACGTGGATTTGGAACAAGAAGACGCTTTATATAAATTTCTCGAAAATTCAACAGAACCCTTTTCATTGGATGAAATTTCCGCTTTTGTACTTACAACGAGCCCAAAGGGCGAGGTTTCCCGCGTACTATCTGCAGGAAATAAACGTAGTAAAAAGCTGGCAAAAGAAATAGACGCATATCTTGATGCAAAGAAAATCGCTTTTAAGAAAGATAATCATCATTGGGTTTCCCGCAGAGCTTGTTTTGAAACAGCTTCGTTTACAATCACTCCTTCGCGGCAGGAACTGCTTAACGGCATATTAATTCCGGGTCATCGCTGTGTCCCTTTTGCAAACCCCTTAACCTTGCCTCATCGTTATAAATTTTACTGGAAAGGCAAACTTGGAAAATCAAACATCCTGATACCGATGACAACAACAGAAGCGCCGCCCGAAGAATTGTATCCTTATTACAACCTTTACGGCGAAGAATTTGCGCCTCAGTATATCGCGCGTGACAATGCAAAAAACGAAGAAGCTTTTAATGCCGACCCTTACGAAGATCCTCCGGAAGTATCGATTCATTCTCTTGATATGAGATCAATTTACAGAGAAAGCGCTTTTGTTCCCGGCGATCATTTTGTCGTCCGCATATTAAACTGGAAAGAATGTTCTTTTGAAATTACAAAAGCAGGAAAAGATAGCTGGTCTTTCGCAGAAATGGAAAAATGGATTGAATGTGCGGAAGCAGGTTTTGATGAAAGTTTTAATAAGTTAGGTCCCGGCTCAAGCATGGAAGAACAATTTGCTTTTGCATATTGGTTCGGCGGCAAAAGAATGAGAGAAGTCCCTTCTTATTCGCTGGAAGAATATGTTTTTGATAAAACAAACCGTATCGATATTGTTTCTTACGGTATTGAAACACGATGCTGGTTTGCAGGCAAAGAAATTCCGGACAGCAAAAAATTACAATGTTTTTCTCTGCCGCCGGATCGAACTTTAATTGAAGATATTTTATTTAATAAAAATATTCCCGTCTCTGAATTTGTAATTCTTTCATTTATAAAAGATGCATTCTTCCGCAAAGAAAAAAGCCCCGATCAGATTATTAACCGTCTTATCCCGGCAATTATTCATATTGATGATGCAGAATGGGATTTGCTGACAGAATTTATTTACGACAGCATGAACGATTTTATTCAAAATTATTCTATGTTCAAAGATCGCAATGCAGGTCCTTTAAGACAGCGGGTTATAGAATTGCATAATGCAATTATAGAACTTTCTGCTAAATTGCAAAAAGGCGAAATAGAAACAACTTGGCTTCCGCGTCATACATTTATTGTACTTTCTCAAATTCAAAATCATGCGGCGGCGTTACTGGAAGATCTTGCTTTTGATGATGCCCCTCCTGAAATGGAAATTATCGCGATGGAAAATTCTTTAGACAGCATGGTTGATACTTATACCGATATAAAAGAGCTGATAAACACAGCAATGGATAATTTTAGAAGAAGTAATCTTACAATAATTCACGGAGGCAAAACATCAGACCGCTTATGGCAGATGATACAGATTAGCATTACAGGTATTGATGTTTGGCGGCGTGCAATAATACCTCATGATCTTAATATGAAGGAACTGCATCAATTTATATGCATCGGTATGGATTGGAGCGGCGATTTGCGTTTTCGTTTTTACTGTGAAACATCCGACGGCGGCAAAGAATATTTGCATGATAATATCCAGTTAGGTGACATTGATTTTCAAGGGAAAAAAGAAATAATTTATGAATACGCAAAGTGGACGGTAAAAATAATTGTAATGTCATCGTATCAGGGCGAAGAGAATGATAAACCGCGTTATGTTACAGGCGAAGGCAATTCACCTTCAGAAAATTTAGAAGGTCCGCGTCATTATAAAAGATTACATGATAAAAACCCGCAAGGCTTTTTTTACGGCGGCATTACAAGCATAGAAACTTCCCAACATGAATTGGGATCAAACTTTAATCAAACAGAATTTGCAGCCGGTGTTTTTGATTTGGAAAAAATTAATAATAAATTAAGTACATTGTTTTAAAAGCACGGGATATTTTAAGTTTAAAACCTTGTTCACTTATTATCTGGGTGTTTTCGCTACTTCGCAAATACGGCGCGCCATGTTATCCAAAGAAACTTGCTCCATTACATGACCCATCTCGTAAGCAACGCGCGGCATTCCGTATACGACAGCGCTTTGTTCATCCTGACCGAGTGTCATACCGCCTTCCTTGTAAATTGTGCCGAGGTGCTGTGCGCCGTCGCGTCCCATTCCCGTCATGATTACGCCAAGTGCGTTATTTGTAAAGTTTACGGCTACGGAAGCGAAAAGAACATCTGCAGAAGGTCTGTGACCTGAAACCTGCGGCGCATCTGAGAGATGCACAACAGAGCCGGTTGCTTTTTTCTCAACTTCAAGGTGTTTATTGCCTTGCGCGATTATAATTCTTCCCGGTTTAATTGCATCGCCTTCTTCGGCTTCTTTAACTTCCAGAGGGCAGATGCGGGCAAGGCTCTTTGCAAATTCATTTGTAAAACCTACAGGCATGTGCTGTACTACAACAATCGGCACTTTTAAATCCGCATCAAGTTTTGAGAAAACAACGCGCAGAGCGTCAGGACCGCCGGTACTGATACCGATTGCAATTATTTCTGTCTTGCCGGGTTTGCGTTTCGGTGTAGGAGGGGCTGCAGGCGCGACAGGAGCCGCTTGGGCTAAATTAAAATGAATGGCTACATCTGATGCTTTTGAAGAAGGGGTTTTCGGCGCGTATTCAGAAGGAGTAAGGACTTTTTTCCCTTTTGATCTGCGGTAAGCGCCGCCGTAACCGAGTAATTTAGAGATAACGTTATCTTTAACTACATGAATATCTTCGGAAATTGAACCTGAGGGTTTTTGAACAAAATCGCTCGCTCCTAAAGAGAGAGCTTCCATTGTAATTTCTGCGCCTTTTGCGGCGATGGAAGAAAGAATAACTACAGGAATATCAATCCCTTGTTTTTTTCTTTCTTTTAAAAATTCAATACCGTTCATTTCCGGCATCTCAAGGTCTAAAACTATAACATCCGGATTAACACGCGGAATTTTTTGTAAAGCAAAATAACCGTTCATCGCTTTATCAGCGATAACCAATCCCGGCGTATCATCAATCATGCGGCCGATAAGATTACGCATTAAAGCCGAGTCATCTACAATTAATACCGATATTTCATCTGCCACAAATTACTCCTAGACAAATTTGCGATATAAAGTCGCCCATTCAGTTTTTACAAATTCAAATTTTGTTTTCATTCCGAACAGAGATTCTGAATGACCTATAAACAAGAATGATTTTGAAGCCATCGAATCCCAAAAACGCCCCATAACGGCGGTTTGAGCTACCTCATCAAAATATATAATTACATTGCGGCAGAATACCACATCAAAATTTCTTTGACCTGAGTCGTTTGCCAGATTGTGATAGTCAAATTTAATTTTTGCATGAATATCTGAATGTATCTTATAACCGCCGTCTACCTTGTCAAAATATTTAGCCAGATAGTTATCGGGGATTCCCACGATACGGCTTTCTGCATAAAAGCCTTCTTTCGCTGTCATAAGACATTTAAGAGAAATATCGGAGGCAATTATTTCATAATTCCATGATTTGGGAAGAACTTCGCTTAAAAGCATTGCAATAGTATACGGCTCTTCACCTGTTGAGCAGCCTGCGCTCCATATTCTGATGGTGCCCGGTACCTTTCTGATATTATTAATAAGCTCAGGAATAACATGTTTTTCCAATGCATCAAATTGCGCTTGATTTCTAAAAAAGCGGGTCAAATTGGTTGTGATAGAATCTAAAAAACCTTTGAG
>WQSW01000069.1 GCA_009787695.1 Treponema sp. | reverse complement strand
TTTTCAAACCTGTTTTTTAACGTCTTGTAAAAGTTTGACAAACTTTTATCACCGTTATTATTAGGAAACAGGCAAAAAGGCAGACTGTCTGTTTCTTTATGCTTAATTACGCAAGCACAGCATTTTCCGTTATTAGGACATTCCTTTTTCGGACAAGCGCACTCTTTAACATTTACACAATTCATTTTTTTTATTTCCCTTTTTGCATTTTTCATCAGTACATTTGTTTTCGCAAACAGCCGCAAAATCAATCATTAATAGTTTTACTTTTTCGCAACCTTTACCGTTTATTGAATAATAAATCCATTTTCCAACCTTCCGATTTTTAACAAGACCGCAATCACAAAGAATTTTCATGTGGTGCGATAGCGTAGGCTGTGTAATATTAAACTTTTCGAGTATCTTACAGGCGCACAATTCACCCTTGCAAAGCATATCCAAAATCATAAGCCTGTTTTCATCAGACAGAGCCTTAAACATTTCAGCGTATTTCCCATAAGACTTACCCATTCTAACCTCACATATAGATACTCATCTATATGTATATTGCCATATACATAGATACCTGTCAATATATTAATATATTTAAAATTAACTTGTTTCCCCCTTGCTTGTGGTTATCTAAGTGATGCGAAGTATTGGTAGGGGGTGTTTTGCGGTCTAAGAATTACTTATTTAATTTAATAGTTACATCTTCACCTTTAATTTTTTTATTATATAAGTATATATGAATTGAAAGTAATGCTCGTTCAGGTGATGTGGGTGTTCGTTTTGACAATATTTGTTTTTCCCAACCTAGAAGATAAGTGTTAGATTTTACTAATTGCGCTATTACAGGTATAGGTCTATCTGGAAATGAAACCCCATCGCTGTGTTTAACGTGAAAAATATAAAATCCCGGCGGTATTTTTATTATTTGTTCGCGTCTGCTTTCTCCGTACATAATGCTCTTTTCTATATTTAAAAATTCAACATCATTTTCATTTATCTTTAGAACAGAAATATCTTTATTAATAATTATTTTGACTAAATCATCTTCAGAAATATTCTCAGGATTAATTGTCCCTCTGTCAATTGGTGTTGATGCACATGATAATGTAAGAAACAAAGATGCTAAGGCTAGAATATAAAAATTAAGTTTCATAAAAACTCCTTGATCGCTATATTATCGAATTAATAAATTCTTGTCAAATCGTTTTAATTATTCCATTTGCAATGCCACCCCATTGCAAACCTCGCAATTCTCCGCGTCTTTAACCGCATACCAGACTTTGCCTGTCTTCGTTTTTTCTTTGTAGAGTGTGAATGAGCGTCTCATATTTACTGTCAAGATTTGAACAGTAAAAACCGCCCGCTGTCAGGTAGTCAATTACTACGTTAACTCTATACAACGTAAAGAATTAGCAATATGCCCGGAAGAAGACTCGAACTTCCATACCCTTGCGAGCACTAGTACCTGAAACTAGCGTGTCTACCAATTCCACCATCCGGGCTTGTTTTGTAAGTTTATATAAAAATTACAATTAAATCAACATAACTCTTTTTAATTGCCAGCTTATATATAGTGTAGTATAATTTTAACAAAATTCAATGATTATTTCTATGTTAAGTTCAAAGTAAGGACATAAAAACATGAAATTTAAAATTTCCTTAAAAATAATTCTAATCGCTGTTGCAGGCGTAGTAGCGTCCAGTTTAACCGTTTTAAGCTTATCCACCATACTTATGAGCAGGCTGTTTAATAATAACATAAGGGAAGAAATGACAGCAATGCAGTCTCTTATAGTAAGAATACAAGAGCAGGATGAAACAATATTATCGCGCGAAATTAATCTGCTCACCTCGCTACCCGATATTATTGATGCAGTGCAAAGATCAGATATGGACTCTATTTTACAGAACACAAAAATTGCATGGCTGCAGCACGAAATTGATTCAATAACTTTTACCGATTCAAGAGGTATTACCATAGCAAGAAGCCATTCGGATTTAAAAGGAGACGATATAAGTAACCGCCTTGTTATAAAGGAAGCGCTTGACGGACGTATTTCGTCAGGTGTTTTTTTTGATGATACCGCTTTGCTTCCGTACTCTATCCGCAGTTATGCGCCGATTTATAAGGACGATGTTTTAGTCGGCACTTTATCGCTCGGATCGAATATTTGCACAGAAAAATATGTTGATAATCTTTATAGTCTGACAAGAATTCATTTTTCTCTTTATAAAGGCGACACCACTCTGATGACCAGTTTAAAAGACAAATCCGGCAAACGCAACATCGGTGCAATGATTAAAGATTTGAACGTAACAGATGCGGTGCTGAATAAAGGTGAAAAGGTAATTGTTCAAAGAGAAATTTTCGATAGTCAGTATATGGCGATGTATTGGGCAATAAAAGATTATTACGGAGAAACCATTGGTATGTGGGGGGCTGCAATGTCAATGGATAGGCAAATAAAAGAAACAAACAAAGTATTATTAATAATCCTTCTTTGCTCGCTCGGTATTATAACTATTTTTGCTTTAGCGGCAAGTATTATGGGAAACAGAATCAGCATACCTGTCCGCAGGATAACCGAATTTGCAGTCCGTGTAGCAGACGGAAATCTTGATGATCAGATAACAGTAAAAAGCAATGATGAAATAGGGCAGCTTTCTGACTCTCTGCACACTATGGTAACAACGCTGAAGGATCGTGTCAAAGAAGCTGAAGAACAGCATGCGGCAGCTGTTGCGGCTAACAAGGCAAAGAGTACTTTCCTTAGCACCATGAGCCACGAAATCCGCACGCCGATGAATGCGATTATCGGCATTACGGAAATTGAACTGCGCCACGAAGACCTTGCTCCTAATGTAATGGAAGCGTTTGAAAAAATTTACGCTTCAGGCGATATGCTGATGAGCATCATCAATGATATTCTTGATCTTTCAAAAATTGAGGCCGGCAAACTTGATTTATTAAATAAAAATTATGAGATTGCGAGCATGATCAGCGATACTGCACAACTTAACATGATGAAGATAGGAAGCAAGCAGATTGATTTTGAACTTAATGTAGAAGAAAACCTTCCTGTAACTTTGTTAGGTGACGAGCTCCGCGTTAAGCAAATCCTTAATAATATATTAAGTAACGCTTTTAAATATACAAACTCAGGCAAGGTAATCATGTCTGTTGCGTTGGATAAGGAAAATAAAGATGAAAGCAAAATAGTGCTTGTATTTACAGTAAGCGATACAGGGCAGGGAATGACCGGTGAACAGGTAGAAAGACTTTTCGATGAATATGCGCGTTTTAATGCTGAGGCTAACCGCACTACAGAAGGTACGGGGCTTGGTATGAGCATTACGCGCAATCTTATCAACATGATGAACGGAAGGATCAAAGTAGAAAGCGAGGCGGGCAAAGGCTCTGTATTCACTATCTATATACCTCAAGACAAAGTTGATTCTGCTGTGATAGGCAATGAAATGGCGAACAACCTGCGCAAATTCAGAATGCATAACAGAGCTTATTTAAAAAACATTCAATTATCAATTGAGCCGATGCCCTACGGCAGAATTCTTATTGTTGACGATGTTGATACAAATATTTATGTTGCAAAAGGATTGATGCTGCCGTACTCGTTAAAGGAAATCGACTCTGCAAACTCAGGACCTGATGCAATTTCAAAAATAAAAAACGGAAATGTTTATGATGTAATATTCATGGATCACATGATGCCGGGAATGGACGGAATAGAAACAGTTAAACACATACGCGAAGAAGGATATAAAGAGCCCATCGTTGCATTGACGGCTAACGCAGTCGGAGGGCAAGCGAATATATTTATAGAAAATGATTTTAACGATTTTATTTCAAAACCGATTGATATGAGGCAGTTAAACGTCATTATGAATGTTTATGTACGCGATAAACAGCCGCAGGAAGTAATAGAAGAAGCCCGCAGGCAAGCGCAGGAAAAACAGGATGCACAAAAAAAAGAAAAAAATGCAGCAGAGCAGGTTTCATCAGAATCGATATTTTTCAGTATCGAAATTCCCGGTTTGGATTTAGCAAAAGGGCTTAAGCGTTTTGATGGCAATGATAAAGTTTTCCTTGATGTTCTGCGTTCATATTCTGCAGGTGTCAGTTCTATGCTCGATAAAATAGAAACTTTTAACGAGGAAGCTCTCGCCGATTATATAATTAAAGTTCACGGAATAAAAGGAACAAGTTTTGATATTTTCGCAGAGCAGGTTGCTAAAGAAGCGAAAGACCTTGAAGATGCGGGAAAATTAAAAGACTTGGAATTTATAAAAAAGAATCACGGGTCTTTTATGGAGAAAGCNAGGAATCTTNTCAGCGGTATAAAAAATGCNCTTTCAAAAATTGAATTGGAAAGCGATAAACCTTTAAAGGATAAGCCGGATTTAAAAATATTATTTAAACTTATCGAAGCTTGCAAAGACTATGATATGGACGGCGCAGATGAAGCAATGGCAGAGTTGGAAAAATACAGATACGAAACAGATAATGATCTTATAAGCTGGCTGCGGGATTGTGTTGACAGAATGCAGTTTGAAGAAATTGCACAGAGGCTGTCAAAATCAAATTAAACATTATTAAAATAAAAGGAGTGTGTTATGTTTGATAAAGAAATGCTTGAACAGTTAATGAAACAAGGATCGCAATCTCAAATGCAGCAATTTCAAGATGCGATGAAAACAATGCAAGGTATGCAGAATGTTCCCGGTATGGAAGATGCGCTGAAACAAATGAAAGAAGCGCAGGATATGATCGCTTCTCAAATTCAACAAGCGATGGCTCAGCACGGGAAAACAGTTGTAAAGAAAGGAAATACTTCTGCTCCCGCACAAACAGAACTTTCACAAAATGCTCCCGCGAGTCTTGATAAAGCGAAAATTCCTGCTCCTTCATCAACAGGCGCTTTATGCAAAGGTGTAGATTTTCAATTTAAACAGATAACTTCAGGAGAGCTAATTAAATGGATAGACGACAATCATGTTGAGTTCGGCAGTTATCCTCAAGAAGCGGACGGAGGCGTAAAAAAAATTCTATGGCGAGTGCTGGAAAAAAAGGACGGGCAGCTTTTACTTTTAAGTAAAAATATATTGGATTATCGCAACTGGCACGATCCGTTCTCGCGAAGAGCGGAAAGTCATCCTGTAACATGGAAAAAAGACGATATTCTTGCGGCAATGATTCCCTGGGAAATTTGCGATCTGCGCAAATGGCTTAACGGTTATTTTTACGAAAACGCTTTTCATGCAGAAGAAAAAAAAGTAATTATAGAAAGACTAAGCACAGGAAACGGCGCGTATATGCACTGCGATTATGTCGCAAAAAAAATGCACAAAATGAATGTTAATGTGTTAACGACAGAAACGTATGATCAATATGAGGAAAGAGTCTGCCGCGATACAAAAGATAATGTGTTTTTATTAAACGTAAAAGAAGCAATTGATTATTTTGGCAAAGGTTATATTATTCCCGGCACAGTTTGGTCTGCTAACATGGACAGGCTTGCAAAACCTACAGAATATATGTTAAAGAGAGGATTTTTCTATTATAACGGAAATGAAGGCAGACTGTATACGATAAATCTGCGTGAGACTTTCTATATGGAAAAAGGAAAAAAAATAACCTTCCCGGAATTTTACGGGCATACCGGTTACTGGCTAAGAAACGCAGGCTCAAATGATATCGCGATGAATTCCGCAAATTGTTCTTACCACTGCGGGCAATTATCATTTATTTCTGACATCGGTTCAATCATCGCAGGAGGCTGGTCCCCCGCATCTATGGGGAACGGTATACGCCCGATGATTTTGGTTAAATTTTAATTATAATTGTTGTAATTTTTCTTTTTTGTTTTTGATTAAAATTTATTAGGCAAATTTTTATAAATCCATGATAATATTATGAAAACAGGTACTTAAAGCGAGACTCGAAGAGACGAAGCTTCAAGTAAAAAAATAAGGATGGTTTTTTATGAGCAAAGAAGATGAAGAATCAGGTACTTACAGCGAACCTGAATTGGAAAAATTTTCAAATACAGCAAACGTGACTGCCGGTAATGAAAAAGAACGTTTAAAAATTATTTATGTTGATGATACTACTTCAAGCCTTATAACGCTTAAAAGAAGGCTGGAAAGGCGGCATGAAGTGTATCCTGCAGAGTCTTCAAAAATAATGTTTAAGACTTTGGAAAAAATCATCCCCGATATTATTCTATTGGATATAAATATGCCCGATGCTGACGGTTATGAAACGATTGAATATTTAAAAGCGGACGAGCGTTATGCGCATATACCTGTCATTTTTTTTACAAGCAATAGCGACAGGGAGAGCGTAATTAAAGGGCTTACCCTTGGAGCTGTTGATTATATTATTAAGCCGTTTGAAACATCGAGTTTATTTGAATGTATAGAAAAACATGTAACGGCAAGCAGAACCGTAAAAATTAAAGAAGAAGACGGAAGACCGCGCATTCTTGCCGTTGATGATGTTGTAAGTATTTTAAAAATAATAAAAACTGCTTTGCATCCCAATTATATAGTGCATACAATATCAAGGCCGGAAGCTGTTTTGGACTTTTTAAAATTAAAAAAACCTGATTTAATTCTCTTGGATTATTTAATGCCTATTTATAACGGATTTGAACTAATTCCAATGATACGTGAAATGCCGGGATACGAAGAAACTCCCATTATAATGCTGACATCCGAAGGAACGGTAACTAATATTAAAGAAGCCATAGCTTTGGGAGCTTGCGATTTTATTGTGAAACCTTTTAAAGACAACGAATTAAATGATAAAGTTATAAAGCACATAAAAACTGCGAAAGTGAAAGAGGAATAATTTAGTCAGGTTATAAATGATAAAAAAAAGTATTTTTGCTTTTATTTTCGGTCTTGTAATATTAAGTTTTTGTTTTTCTCAGGAGCAGGAAAATGCGCAGCGTGAATGGAAAGGGACGGTTAGATTTAATCCCGCCGATTTATTTATTAATTTGCATAATGCGCTTCCCGGTATATATGTAACATGGACGCATTTTATTTTACCTAACTTTGGAATTCCTGCGGAGATCGATATAAATTTCGGCTGGGGAGTTTTGCCGGGTGTTGAGATTTCTATTTTAAGCGGAATAGAATATCTTCTGGCAGGAAAAAATAAAAAAGGATTTTTTTTAGATGCAAAAATAGGTTTATCTCTTTTTTTTAACGAAGATGTAAAAGCGGCATTTATCGCTAAGGCAAATATCGGCTATCAGCTGGTAACAAAAAAAGGATTTGTATTTACGCCCGCAATCGGAGGTGTTTACAATGGCCGCAGCGGTTTGGGTTTAAATCTTATGCTTGATCTTGGTTTTGCATATTAATTGAGGGTAGAGAAATAAAAAACATTAAATTAAAAATTTTTATTATTACATTCTTATGCCTTGTTTTCGGAGGGTGTACAATCATTGCGCTGGAAGTATTTTCAGGAATTTTTGAAAGGAATGACGGAAAAGGCCCTTTTGATACATGGGTTGCCTATTATCCGCGCGAAGAAGTGTATTTCTATTCCGGTAAAAATAAACTTCAAGCTTTTATTTACGGAATAGAAAATGAAAAAGGGTTAGTTGTCATTTCACCGGGAATATATTCTTATGCCGATGAATACAATTTGTTGATCACGTATTTAGTTGACAATGGCTGGCGTATTTTTTCCTATAATTGCACCGGAGTTGACGGAAGCGAAGGAGAAAGTATGCGCGGCTTAACTCAGGGAGTTATCGATCTTGATGCTGCGCTGAAATTTATTAATAACAACAGTGATTTAAAAGATTTACCCGTTTTGCTGGCAGGTTTTAGCTGGGGCGGTTATTCTGTTTGCGCTGTTTTAAATTACGATCATCAAATTAAAGCTGTTGTAAGTTTTGCAGGTTTTAATAGTACGCAGGAAGTAATGGAATACCAGGCGGTGGCAGAGGTCGGAGGTATATATCATCTTATGTCTCCTCAAATTTGGGCAATAGAGAAACAACTGTTCGGGGATACCGCAAAACTTACCGCTGTCGATGGAATTAATAAATCAGGTATTCCCGTAATGATTGTGCAATGTTCCGATGATGATGTAATCCCTGCCAATTCAGTTTCAATTTATGCTCATCGTAATAATATTACTAACCATAAAGCAGAAACAGTTTATCTGGAAGGTGAAGATGCTTACGGGCATTATTTCAAGCTTTATCCTAAAATAGAATTATATGAAAAAGTAAATGATTTTTTTGATAAAAATAAATAATTAAATAATGAGCAAAAAATGAAAACTTATGTTAATATATATTCTAATAAAAAATAACGGAGGAAAATTATGGCAGATAGGACATGCAAATATTGCGGGGCAAAGGTAAACGCGCTTAACGGTTCATGTATTAAAAGCCCGACAAAATCTCATGTAACAACTTCTGACGGAAAACATTGTATATGGTGCGGAACTCCGGGTTCGCGCACTTCTACATTTCTTAGTACGACTTGTTCAAAAAGCCCGACAAAAACTCATCAGATTGATGCTTAATTAAGTTTTTTTAAGGTTTATTAACTTATAGCTGTCTCAAGAGCTGTTTCCATCATATTGGTAAAAGTAGTCTGGCGCTCTTCCGCGCTGGTTATTTCCCCTGTTATAAGACTGTCGGAAATCGTGATAATGCCGAGAGCTTCCCGTCCGTATTTGGCGGCAAGGGTATACAGCTCTGCACATTCCATTTCAAGAGCGAGGCAGCCGTATTTTGCCCAGAGTTTCCAATCGTCTTTTTCCTCAGTATAAAACATATCCGCCGATACAACAGGACCCACCTTAGGCTGCCATCCTTTGGAGACGGCGATGTCCCAAGCGGTTTTTAAAAGGGAGAAAGTAGCTGTAGGAGCATAAGTTCTGCCGCCGAAACGGTGACTGTTAGCCCCAGAATCGGTGCAGGCTGACATTGCCAGCACAAGGTCGCGTATTTTTACATCTTTATTGATAGAACCTGCCGTCCCTATGCGGATTGCGCGTTTTACGCCGAAATCCCTAAATAATTCATTAACATATATTGATATTGACGGAATTCCCATCCCCGTCCCCTGAACAGATACCTTTTTTCCCTTATAAGTCCCTGTAAAACCTAAAATGTTGCGAATATTTGTGTATTGAACCGGGTTTTCCAGAAAATTCTCAGCGACAAATTTGGCGCGTAAAGGGTCGCCCGGCAATAGAATTGCTTCCGCTATATCACCCGGTTTGCCCGCAATATGAATCGACATTAGTTCCTTCCTTTTAAAGTGTTCTATTATGTATATTAATAGAATAATATATTATAATAAAAAAATCTATGATTCATGTTATAATCATTATCGCAATTAACTTTATAAGGAATAAGTATGAAAAAAATAAACATTATTTTAACATCGGTATTGCTGTTTACAGTAATTTCGGTTTTTACCGGTTGCATCAGCAAGGACATCGAGCATAAGAGTACGCAAGAAACTGTATCTATTTTAGATCTGCCGCCCTTAAAGGATCAATTTGCTGATTATTTTATGATCGGAAATATTTTTCATAACGGGACAAGTCAGCGTCAGGGCGGTTTTTCGAGCGATGTCCCTTCCGGGTCTTCAACTGTAACAAACAAGCGGCTTACTCATCATTATAATGTATTAACTCATGAAAATGAGCTTAAACCTTCTTCAATTTCACCTAACCGCAATGCAGCAACAGGAGCCATTTCGTATAATTGGGAAACAGCGGATCGTATGGTCAATGCGGCTATCGCATCCGGCTTTAAGGTTGTAGGTCATACTTTGTTATGGCACAGTCAGATACCTAAATGGCAGCAGGAAATGGCAAATGAATCAAAGGAAACCGCCCTTGCTGCAATGAGGCAGTATATAACAGATGTTGCCGGGCGCTACAGCGGTAAAATTTACTCTTGGGATGTTTTAAACGAAGTTTTTCCGGACGGAATGAATGCGGGTAACAACTGGCAAACTGTAATGAGAAATGAAAACCCCTGGTTTAAGGCGATAGGCGCGGATTTTGTTTATGAAGGCTTCCTCGCCGCCCGAAAAGCCGATCCTCATGCGCTTCTTTACTACAATGATTACAATTTAAATAACAGAGGGAAGGCAGCGATGGTTCATAATATGGTGCGCGATTTAAACGCCAGATACAAACAGGCATACCCTAATGAAACCCGTCTTCTAATCGAAGGGATAGGGATGCAAAGCCATCATAATATCGATGTCACAGCGTTAAGCATACAAAATTCCATTAGCCTCTTTAGACCTCTGGGTGTAAAAATATCGATCAGCGAACTTGACATACTTTCGCAAGGGTGGAGTGATTACAGCGGCAATATCCGCCCGTCAGAAGGGGGAAAAGCGGCAGCCGCCGGCCTTTACGGCGCTTATTTTATGGTTTTCTTGGAAAATTCTGATATAATTGAAAGAGTGACATTTTGGGGTGTTTTTGACCAGCAAAGCTGGCGGGCAAGAGCTTTGCCTCAAATTTTCGAGGATCCTATTATAACCGGGGCAAAACCTGCTTATTTTAAGATAATAGAGGCTTTGGAAAAGTATAAAAGTGAAAAAGGTTCTAATTAATTAGGAAAGGTAAAAAATAATACAGTTTTTTACCCGGACTACTTGACTAAATTCCATTTTTTATATATTCTTGCAGAGCAGTATAAAATGCGCTCAAACTACGTTTGTTCCGGCAGCGAAGTTACCTGCGTAAGGTTTTCTCTCTATAAAGACTATGCTCGAGAGACTGCGTGCACAGAGCGTGCCCTTATAGCTCAGTCGGTAGAGCACATCCATGGTAAGGATGAGGTCATCAGTTCGATTCTGATTGAGGGCTGGCAGGGGTTTTTCCCCTTTTTTATATTGAAATAAACGGGGTTATCCCCATAGCGAGAGGTATAAGAATGGCAAGCAAAAAAACAGCGGTAGAATTGATCGCTCTTCAATGCACAGAATGCAAAAGGCGCAATTATACAACCAGCAAAAACAAGCGTAATATCCAGGAAAAACTGGAGTTTATGAAATATTGCCCGCACGACCGCAAGCATACGCTCCATAAGGAAACAAAAATAAAATAAATTCCAAGGCGTATAGCTCAGTTGGTAGAGCGGCGGTCTCCAAAACCGCAGGTCGTGGGTTCGAAGCC
>WQSW01000068.1 GCA_009787695.1 Treponema sp. | reverse complement strand
AACCAAAGCATATTTTCCCTCCTTGCCGCCAGCGTTTTGATATTAAGCAGATGCTTCACGCCGACATTTTCCGAGACTGAGTTACCGCCCCACGAGCCGCAACCCAAAGTGAGCGACGGCTTCAGTCTGAAGTTGTAAAGGTCGCCGATACCGCCGTGAGCTGACGGCGTATTGACTACAATACGGCATGCTTTCATTTTGCTTGAGAAAGCGGCGAGCTTTTCAGTATCGATCTGTGCATTAAGATAAATGCTGGCGGTGTGACCGTAACCGCCGTCTTTTACAAGGCGGTCGGCTTTTTCCAGCGCCTCATCAAAGGTCGCGGCTTTGTACATCGCAAGTACTGGGGAAAGTTTTTCATGAGCGAACTCTTCAGACAATTCCACGCTTTCCACTTCGCCGATTAAAATCTTTGTCGCTTCGGGAACGGTTACACCTGCAAGCTCTGCAATCTTCGCCGCTTTCTGCCCGACAATTTTAGCGTTAAGCGCATGGTTAACGATGATCGTTTTGCGTACCTTTTCGGTTTCGTCCGGGTTAAGGAAGTAACAGCCGCGCTTTGTAAACTCTGCTTTTACTTTGTCGTATATTGAAGCAAGGACAACCACTGATTGCTCGGAGGCGCAAATCATGCCGTTATCAAATGTTTTAGAATGGATAACCGAGTTAACAGCTAATAAAATGTCCGCGCTTTCGGCAATGATTACAGGGGTGTTACCTGCGCCTACACCGATTGCAGGTTTGCCGGAAGAATACGCCGATTTAACCATGGCGGGTCCGCCTGTGGCAAGTATTGTGTCCGCTTCTTTCATTACCATATTTGTCATTTCAAGGCTCGGCTCGTCAATCCAGCCGATAATCCCTTCAGGCGCTCCGGCTTCCACCGCTGCATCAAGCACTATCTTTGCCGCAGCATTTGTACTTTTCTTTGCGCGCGGATGAGGCGAAATGATGATGCCGTTACGTGTTTTAAGACATAAAAGAGTTTTAAAAATCGCCGTAGATGTGGGGTTGGTGGTAGGTATTACAGCTCCCACCATACCTATAGGCTCTGCGATTCGCGTAAAGCCAGCCGCTGGATCGTCTTCGATAACGCCGCAGGTTTTTTCGTTCCGGTAGGCGTTGTAGATATACTCGGAGGCGTAGAGGTTTTTAATTACCTTGTCCTCTACAATACCCATACCGGTTTCTGCCACTGCCATTTTTGCCAACGGAATCCGTTGTTTTGCCGCCGCCCGGGCTGCCGCGAAGAAAATCTTGTCCACCTGTTCCTGACTGAATGTCGCGTAAATCTCTTGAGCTTTACGGATTCTTGCAAGGCACAGGGACAGGCTTTGCGGATCTGTCACCGGCTCGTATTTGGTCTCTGCCATTATTTCTCTCCTTTTGCCTTAAAAGGCAAATAAACATCTCTAATAGTTCCCTAATTTTAGCATACAATGTATTATTTGTCTAAAAATTCTTATATATGGAATTAATTGCGGATTTTTGAGATTATTAGGTCTGGCAATTATATTATCATGTATACTTGCGTTCCTTGTATTAAATTAACTAATTTCTATTTTCACAAAAAACAGGATACGTCTAGTTAGAGAGCGATAAAACTTTCCCAAGTAATTGTTTTTGCATTATTTATTGATTTTTCAATAACATAAATTTTATTTGGAAAATCTTTTAGCATAGAATTGATAATAATCATATCCATTTCATCAAAATTTTCTAAATCTATTGCAAATAAATTATCTTTATCTTTGTTGTTTCGAAATATATCTTCCATACTTCCGCCGCAGTCAAGTAATTTAATACTTTGCGGAATAAATTTTGAATTACTTTTGTGCCGTAATAAATATTTCATATTCTTTCTTACCGTTATATAAATTATATATTAAGTATTATTTTGTCAATTTGTCACTACCGTTTGATTTTTATTAACTTTTGTTTCTAAATTAGACAAGTATTGGTATAGAAAAACTCAAAAATTCATTGACAGAACATCTAAACATCCGTATAGTTAAACAAATGGACATCACAGACTTGCAAGAAAAAATCTCTGTCCTCTCCGGAGCTGCAAAATACGATGCTTCCTGCGCTACATCGGGGAGCAGCGGTTTTAACGCAACCGGTAAAAAGATGGGAACTACATTGCCTATGGGGGTTTGCCATAGCTGGACGCAGGACGGGCGTTGTGTCAGTCTTTTAAAAGTTTTGTATTCCAATGTTTGCAAATATGATTGCGCGTATTGCGTAAACCGTGCTTCCGCCGATATTAAAAGGTCAAGTTTTACGGTAAAGGAATTAGCGGAATTAACTTGCGAATTTTACAGGCGCAATTATATCGAAGGGCTTTTTTTATCGTCAGGAATATTTGCAGACCCTGATATCGTTATGGAAAAATTAATCGATACCGCAAAAACTCTTCGCACAGAAATGGGCTTTGCAGGTTACATACATTTAAAATTAATTCCCGGTACAGGGGAAAAAATGATCCGCGAAGCGGGTCTTTGGGCGGACAGGTTAAGCGTTAATATTGAATTGCCCACAGATAAAAGTTTGCAAAGCCTTGCGCCTGAAAAATCGGGAAAAACAATATTAGGTGCAATGAATGATTTTTCTGATATCAGCAACGAAGTTGAAACTGCGCGAAAGAAGCCTGTCTTTTTATCAAGCGGGAAAAAAGTAAAACCGTTTTTTGCACCTGCAGGGCAGAGTACGCAATTAATAGTGGGTGCAACAAGCGAAGATGACAGGCAGATTATTAATTTAACAAGTTCTCTTTACAGAAAATTTTCTTTAAAACGTGTTTACTATTCTGCGTTTATTCATCCAGGAAGTATCGTGCACAAAGAAAACCGCTATGATCAGCGGCTGCCTGAATCTTCCGGTCCCCCTTTGGTGAGGGAGCATCGTCTTTATCAGGCAGATTGGCTTTTGCGTTTTTATCATTTTAATGCAAGTGAAATTCTAACAGAAGAAGAACCTTTTCTTGATGCGCACATCGATCCGAAAACTGCGTGGGCTTTAAGAAACCTTGATTTTTTCCCTATCGAAATAAACCGCGCCGATTACGAAACATTATTGCGAATTCCGGGTATCGGTGCAAAAACTGCACGGCGCATAATCGAAACACGCCGATCAAAAAGTTTATCTATCGAAACCTTGCACCGTATGGGCGCTGCCGTTAAACGCGCGCGCTACTTCATGACGGCTAACGGCGCGTATATTGAACGTCCGGATGATCCTGCCCGTATCAGAAGGCTGCTCTCGGATACAGACGGAGCGGGGCTTCAGCTGCCGCTTTTTGATTTTTAGGTTTTAAGATATGATGTATCGGAATTTTAATAATGTATTTTTGTTTAATAAAGAAAAAGTCAATTCATCTTTATTTGATGATATTTCCATTTTAAATGAAGACTTCGAAGAATCATCACAGCAAAAATATGAACAAGACGATATTGATTTTATTATAAATTATTTTTCCGCTAGGATCGATCTTTCTTATCTTAATGAAAATGCCTGTAAAATTTATAAATTATCATCCGGTGCCTTTGATACTGTGCTTCATGCATGGTTAAGCGAATTGCCTGTAGAAAAAGAAATTTTTGCTTTTTGCAAGAAGGTTATTGCATCGCCGGTTGCAGCAGATAATCGAACTGATAATGATGTTGTTATCGTACAAAATACTGCGGCAAAAGTTTATCACGAAGTTCACAGGATGATGGGGCTATTGCGTTTTTCGCCTGTTACAAATATTGAAAACAAAAAAGAAGAAATATATATTGCAAAATGCGCTCCGGATCATTTTATTTTACCTGCACTGCATGTATATTTTACGGCTCGTTTCGGAGAAACTTCTTGGTCGATTATTGACGAAAAACGCAAATTGTTTTTAATCCGCCTTCCCGGCGAGAAGGCAAAAATTTCACCTTTAAGTGAAAATATTAAAACTTGCTCTGACGGCAGAGCCGATGAATGGGAAGAGCTTTGGCGGCATTATCATAAAACGATAAACAACGAAGACCGCCAAAACCTCGATTTACAGCGTCAATTAATGCCGCAGCGATATTGGAAATACCTTCCTGAAAAAAATTAAAAGCAGCGCGGTTCTTTAGAAACGCAAAAACCAGCCAAATCTGTATAAATCTGCGGATCATTGTTAAACTTTTTAATTTAATATGTAACCTAACCTATCTATGATAAATTTCCTTAATATAGTATATTTATTTGTTAAGGAGGCGGTTCAGCAAGCGATGTTTGTGCAAATTTCCAATATTTGTAAAAAACGTGAATTATCTGTATCTCTGCTGATTTTCTGCTTCCTTTTTCTGCGCGCTGCTTTGGCTTTTTGTGAACAAACAACAAAGCAGAAAATTGAATTAACCCTTGATGAGGCTGTTAATCTTGCTGTCGAACATAATCTTAACTTGCAAAAATTAAAAGTTGATCTTGCGGCAAGCGGTTATTCCGAACAAAAATTATGGTCAGAGCTTTTTCCGGCAATTAATGCGAACATGAGCGCAGGTTACAAAAATGCGCTTTTTAGCGGAAATCCTTCAGGTACTGTAGGTTTTAATTACAGTGTCGGTCTTGGGATAATTTTGAATCTTCATGCAGGAATCCCTTATACGTTTAATATTATTAAATTAGCGCATCAAAGTAATATTTTAAAATACGAAGATGCTGTAAATCAGCTTTCTATTCAGGTAACAAAAAGATTTTTTGCGCTAGCCGCAGAGGAGGATAATCTGCGTTTGCTGGAAGAAATTCTTAATCTTGCACAAAGACAGTTTTCAAGAAGCGAAGTTTCTTTCCGTAACGGGCTTGTGGGTGAAATGTCGCTCTTACAAAGTTCTCTTGCTTTGGAAAATGCCCGTTATAATTTAAGTGCTGCAGCTATATCTTATGCAAATAATATGATGGAATTTCTTGCAATGCTTGGTAAAACATCTGAAGAAAACGTAACATTGTTAGGTGAAACGCATATTGTAAAAATAGAGGCTGATGCTGATGCGCTTATAAATCAATATTTGCATTTACGCCCAGATATTATAAGAGGCAAGCAGGAGATAGAAAGGCTTACGAATGTGCAAAGCCAAACCATGCTGCAAAGCCGTGCACCTCAGCTAAGCCTTACTATGAATTGGAGTTCTTCTAATTTTAATCCCTTCTCTGATACTTTTGAAGCAAGGGCAACTCTTAGTATTCCTATCGATCCGTGGATTCCGGGAACTTCCAGAGAGAGATCAATTTCAAGTATTTCAGATCAAATAGAAAAAGCAAAACTTGATATTGCAATAACAGAAGATGCGGCAAGGACTCAGATTCATTCGTTATCTGCATTATTGCGTAATTTTTGGGATAGTATATTAATAGCAAGGCTAAGTCTTGTTGCTGCNCAGCGCGGTTATCAGCTAACAGAACAGGGNTTTTTAAGAGGAACGGTTGAAGAACTTACTTTAGAAGATGTCCGCAACAATATGGCAAATGCCAGGCAGCGTTTGTTCCAAATAGAACTTTCTTATTTTAATATGATATTAGATCTTAGTGCGGCTTTAAATGTAGATTGGAAATATCTTATTCAAACTTTTGGAGTACAAAGTGAGTAAAAGAAAAATTGTTACTATAATAATTATTGTATTGATTGCAGCGTTTTTAGTTTTTATCGCACTGAGTTTTTTAAATATTGATATTTTTAAAGGAATTGCAAAAAATTCACAGAGCGGCTCTTCCGGGCAAGGCAGTTCGCGTAACGCGACTACTGTTCGCATAACGCCTGTATCATCAGGAACTATCGAACAAAGCGTAATTATTAATGGAGAAATATTAGCACGTAACCAAGTTACAATTTTCCCGACTGTAGGCGGAAAATTATCTGAGAGTTTTATTGTTATCGGAAGCAGGGTTAACCGCGGTGATACAGTTGCGATGATCGATCCTTCAAGACCCGGAGAAAATTTTTCATCAAGCCCTGTAATTTCTACTGTATCAGGAACTGTGATACAAGCACCGTTCAGTATCGGTGATACGCTGACAACACAGTCCGGTATTTTTATTGTCGGGGATCTTTCTTCCCTGTTAGTTGAAACTCATGTACCTGAAAGGTTTGTTGCATCTGTCGCAAGAGGAATGAGAGCTGTTCTGTGGTTTGAAGCAATCGGAGGAGAATTATTTAATGCGGAAGTAACAGAAATAAGCCCTGTCCTTGATCCTGTCAGCCGCACATTAAGAATACGTCTTAGCTTTTTAAATTATGATCCGCGAATAAGAGCGGGGATGTTTGCAACGATAAGCCTTGTAACAAACAGAAAAGTTAATATCCCTGTAATTCAAAGAGCATCAATTATAAATACTTACGGTTCGTGGATTGTATTTACAGTTGACGAAAAAAATATTGCACGAAGACAAGAGGTAACATTAGGTATAGAAAACGAGGAGTTAGTTGAAATATTAAGCGGTGTTGAGTTAGGTGACAGAGTTGTCAGTGCAGGGCAGAATTTTCTTTCTGACGGCGACCTTGTTCGCATTGTGGATTAGAAGGTAACAATATGAGTATTATTGAATATTCGGTAAAACGTCCTGTAACGATAGTAATGTTTTTTATTCTTGTTATCGGAATATCCGCATCTCTTTTAGTAAATCTTGCAATGGATTTATATCCGTCTGTAGACAGACCTGTATTTTCAATTTGGACGCGTTTTCCCGGAGCAGGTCCTGCCGACGTTGAACGCAATGTGACAGAAAGACTTGAACGCTCTCTTTCTTCATCAAGAAGATTAGTCAACATGACGAGTAACTCTCAGTTTGAATCAAGTTCCATCACTCTTGAGTTTTCTTACGGCACAGATATGGATAAAGCTGTCAATGACGCGCAAATTTTAGTAAACAGGCTTGTCAATTCGCTTCCCGATGGTGTACAGACTCCTATAGTGCGGCGTTTTGACATGAATGCCATGCCGATTATGCGTCTTGTTGTTAGAGGAAATTATCCGCCGGATCAATTGCGTCTTTTCGCAGAAGATGAAATTCAAAGCGCTATTGAAAGAATCGAAGGTGTAGCAGCCGCTGAAGTTACAGGCGGGACAACGCAGGTTGTAAAGGTAGAAGTTTCGCTTAACCGTCTTGCGGCATTTAATTTGACGTTAAGCGACATTTCCAGCGCATTAAAAGGGCAGAATGTTTTATCTTCAGGCGGAAATTTAAGAAGAGGCACGCGCGAATATCAAATTATGACGCAGGAAGAATTAGTCAGTATTGAGCAGATAAAACGCCTTGTTGTAAGAACAATAAATACAGGGACAGGTCAGAACAACCGTTATCAGCTAATCCGCATTGAAGATGTCGCAGATGTTTTTTTAGGTTACAATGATAATGCGTCAAGGGTTCATGTAAACGGGCAAAGCGGTGTTTATATTCAGGTAACATGCGAAAGCGGCAGCAATCAGATCAATGTGTCAAACAGAGTGCAGGCTGCACTTGATGAAATAAATTCAACTCTTCCGCAGGGAATTACTTTACAGGTTCTTTCAGATAACACAACGATGATTCGTGCAACGCTGGATCAAGTTTATAATAACGCGATACAAGGCGCTTTAATGGCAATGGTAATACTAATGATATTTTTGCGTAACACAAAAGCGACGCTGATTATCGGGCTTTCAATACCTATTTCTATTTTACTTACACTAATGGCTATGACAATTTTCGGCTTTACATTGAATCTGATGACATTAACAGGTCTTATTATGGGAATGTGCATGACTTTGGACGCTTCCATTGTTATTATCGAAAATATTCATAATTACCGTGAACGCGGCACAAAAAGCAGTGTAGCCGCTATTTTAGGAAGCCGTGAGATGTTACGTGCAATTACAACTTCTACAATTACAACTCTTTGTGTTTTTATTCCGATTATTATTTATAAAAACGAATTAAAAGAAAACGGTATTTTATTCAGCGATTTAATTTTTACAGTTGTTATATCTTTGAGCATTTCTTTAGTTGTCGCCGTTACTCTTGTTCCAAGTCTTTCCGGTTCAATTTTACAGCTTAATACAAGAAAGCAAAAACCGTTAAAAAACCGCATAATTAAATATTTTGATGAAAAAATCGAAAGTTTTTTGCGTCTAACAGAAAACGGATATAAAAAAGCGCTTCAATATTGCTTGACACACAGATTATTAATAATTTCTCTTGTTGCGGCAATATTGATTTTTTCGCTTATGCAATTCAGCAGTCTTGGTATGAATATGAATGTCCGTATGCGAACCGATGACAACGTAACGCTGAATGTTGCGCTTCCGCGCGGAACTGCAATTGATGTAACTGAAAAAATTTTGTTTGATATAGAAGACCTTGTTAAAAGTGAGGTTAAAGGTTATTTAAATCTTGTTTTAACAGCCAACAGGAGCGGAACTAATCAAGGATCGATACAAATTACTCTTCCTCCGCCTGCAAAGCAAATTGATACGCCTGCAATTATTATCAGAAAACTAACGCCTCATTTAAATTCGATTCCCGGAACAAGGATAAGTTTCAGAGCGGGAAGAGGAATGAGCAGCACATCTCCCATTATTGTTGCTGTAAGTTCAAAAAATTACCCGGCGCTTATGGCGACAGCAGAAGATATTCAGCATATAATGATGAATTATCTTCCGGAGATTGAATACCCAACTATCAATCTTGATGAAGGAGCGCCTCAGCTGCAAATTGAAATTGATCGCGACAGAGCGTCAAACTTCGGTCTGTCTCTTGCTGCTATTGCAGCAGAAATCCGAACGGCAATGGACGGTGAACTTGCAACAACAATGAGTCACGGCAACAGATTATTAAATATTCAAGTGCGTCTTAAAGATGAAGACCGTCAAAGTTTACCGAATCTTGATGCAATTTCTGTAATTAGCAGAAACGGAACACGCATCTCTCTTTCTAATGTTGCAAACATTTCAGAGGGAAGAGCGCCTTCTGCAATTCGCCGGGAAAGACAGGAACGTGTTCTTCGCGTAACAGGCGATCTTGAACCGGGAATTGCTGTAACAGATATGCAGCGCCGTCTTGAACAAACGATAACGGAGCGTCTTGTTGCACGCGAAGGGGTAACGGTCCGCTATCTTGGCGAAGCTTCAGAAATACAATCTTTTGCATCATTATATATAATCATAGTACTAACCGCTATCTTCCTGATATTCGGAATAATGGCAAGTCAGTTTGAATCCTTTGTCGATCCATTGATAATAATTTTTTCGATACCCTTGCTTTTTATCGGTGTAATATGGGTTTATAAATTTTCAGGACAAGCAATGTCGATGTTCTCTATTGTTGGAATTATTGCTTGCGTGGGCGTTGTAATAAATAACGGAATTGTTTTAGTTGATTACACGAACACATTATGCGCGCGCGGAATGGAAGTTAAAGAAGCATGCGTAGAAGCCGGCAGAAGGCGCTTGCGTCCGATTTTAATGACAAGCCTTACAACAATACTTGGTATGGCGCCCATCGCATTTTTTCCCGGCGCAGGAGCGGATACAATACAGCCGATAGGAAAAACCTTTGTAGGCGGACTTTTTGTCAGCACATTTATGACAATATTTGTTACGCCGATTATGTATTCAGTTTTTAATTCATGGCGGAGCAAAAAACAAAAAGCGGCTACAAGCGAGCAGATATCAATGGGCAATGAACAATTAACAGCTGGCAGTGAACAGTGATGGAAAAAATAAAAGCGGCTGTTGTAGGGCTTGGTCGTATCGCTTCGCTTTTGGAAGAAGATACGCTCCGTGAAAAACCATGTACGCACACAGGAGCAATTGCGTCTAACGATGATTGTATCCTTACCGCAGGCTCTGACATAAGCGAAGAGCGGCGAAAACTTTTTGCAGAAAAATGGAAAGTGCCTGTTTACGAAGATGCAAGACAGATGTTAGCCGCTTACAAGCCACAAATTTTAGTGATAGCCACGCATCCTGACAGTCATTATAAATACTGCCGTCTTGCTTCTCAAGAGAAAGTTCCTGTTGTAATTTGCGAAAAACCTCTTGCAGATAATTTAAATGAAGCGCGCAAAATCGCATCTCTTACGCAGGGCAAAGACAGTCTTATTATCATCACCAATCATGAAAGACGTTATTCGCAAGATTATATACGCGCCAAAGAAATACTTAAAGAGGGAAAGTTAGGCGCAATTATTTCTGTGCGTGCTGTATTATACATGGGAAAAACAAGACGCATTTTAGATATGCTCTGGCATGACGGCACACATCTAGCGGATGCGATAATGTTTCTGACAGATTCAAAAATAAAACACAAACGCGCGTTGGGGGCAAAATTAAAATCAAACACAGGGACAGCTTGGCTTGAAGCATCTTTGTATGCAGAAGAATCAAAATCAGAAATTCCTGTAATTTTAGAAATCGGCGCAGAAAGAAATCATTTAGTTTTCGAGATTGAAATCTCCTGCGAAAAAGGAAGATTACGCATCGGCAACGGTATATTTGAAGTCTGGGAAAGCGTCCCGTGCCCGTATGCAGAAAAATTCCGCTCATTACAAAAAACAGACGAAAAATTTAACGGTCCAACCGGATATTTCGCCAATATGTTAAAAGATGCCGTCGTATGTGCAAAAGACCCCAAACGCATTCCTGTTTCGGGAGCGATTAACGGTTTAAGAGTTATAGAATACTTACAAAGTATAAAAGCTTGGAACAAGTAGTTGAAAAGAAATTTAAAATAAGGCAAAATAAAAAAACTGACCCGCGGGGGGTTGGATAGCGGCTATTCCGCCTGGTTTGGGACCAGGACGTCGGGGGTTCGAATCCCCCCTCCCCGATAAATTAAAAAAACGATTAAATCAAAATAATTTTTAAAATCAAAATAAAAAGTTAAATTACTGGGGGATTCGAACCGGAGCGCTCATGTTAAAAATTTCAAGGCGTAAGCCTTGCGAAGAAAAAAGCGGCGCAGGATGCGCCGTGAGCGCGCAGGCGGGGGTGTAGGGAGCAAACAGGATGTTTGCGACTGGAACCCCGAATCCCCCTCCCCGATAAAAGATCAATTCCTTTGTGTTAATTCTTCGGCTATTAATTCCGCCTGTTTTAAAACAGTCTCTGTCCCATCTCTTTGTGTTCTTTATCCATTTGCCGGATTTCTTTAGATACCGTAATAAGCTCTTCTATAACTTCTGTAGCGGTAATTATTTTATTATGATATTTTTTAATTGAATTT
>WQSW01000067.1 GCA_009787695.1 Treponema sp. | reverse complement strand
CTCCATAGTATCAGTAATTTCCATTTTCCTTTAATAATATCATGCGTTAATTCCAAAGGACATTTAAATTTAATTCTTGTTTTCATTGTTTTATCATATAAAATATTTATTTTTTTGTAAATACCGTTTTAGTGTCTCATCTTTGCCCCAATTTCACATAACTCCCTATATACAAATTTCAGACTAACCCCGCTAGATGAATAAAAAGCAAACATAAGTGCCGTCCAAAAACCCCTTGTAACTTTTATTAAAAATAAATGTTATACTACTAATGGCAGGAAAGACAGAATTTTTAGGCATACGTACGCCCAAACCCCATGTGTATTCTGATTCTCTCTCTTGTTTTATAGAAAAAACTCGGCAAAATACATCATTTTTTTTGCCCATCTGCTCACAAAGAAGTTATATTTTCTCATATTCCGCTAGCAACTTTAGCAGTTGAAATACTTGCCCATATGGGCTATATTGCCGCACGGGCATAAAACGCAAAAAAGGAGTGTTTTATAATAATGAAAAACGCAATCAAACTAATCGCCATTACCTTGCTGATAATGGCAGCAGCCGTTCCGGTATTTGCCGGCGGCTCTCGTGACCGGGCAAAGTCAAATCAAGCAGCAAGCACACTAATTATTACAGGGCTTGAGGCGTACAACGGAATGTTCATCATGGTAAAAACTCGCGGTCTCAATTTCGAAGGCATCCAAGCCGGCGCTCGTATTGTCGAGAACGATGTACGACGGCAAGTGGAAGGCGTGCGTATCGCCAACGGCAGAGCAAGCCTCACTGTGTGGTCGAATATGTTTGTTGAACCGGAAGGGGTTGAAGTAGGCGATCTTTTCACCGGCAGCGCAGTGAAGGAGAACTTAGAGTTCATAATATGGAGCGGCGAAGAAGCAGTCTGGGAGTGGTCGAGCAAAAGCAGTAACATCATCAAAGTTTTCGATGAGTTCCGGAGTTTGAAATTCACTAACGGCAGCGCTGCATTCAACGGCAGCGATCTCCCTCCGTATGACCCCAACAACTAGGACTGATAATCAGCTGAAATACTTGCCCATATGGGCTGTATATATTGCCATGCGGGCATAAAACGCAAATAAGGAGTGTTTTAAAATGAAAAACGCAATCAAACTAATCGCCATTACAATGCTGATAATGGCAGCAGCCGTTCCGGTATTTGCCGGCGGTTCTCGTGACCGGGCAAAGCCAAAACCGGCAGCAAGCACACTGATCATTACCGGGCTTGAGGCGTACAACGGAATGTTCATCATGGTAAAAAGCGAATTTAGCGATCCCGAAGGTATCCAAGCCGGCGCTCGTGTTGTCGAGCGTGTAAGCCCAATTCACGGCGGAAAAGAGCAGGCGGTGGAAGGCGTGCGTATCGCCAACGGCAGAGCAAGCCTCACTGTGTGGTCGTCCGGGTATGGTGATATAGGCGACCTTTTCACCGGCAGCGAAGAGAAGGAGATATCCATTATAATATGGAGCGGCGAAGAAGGAATCTGGGAATGGTCAAGCCGCGATAGCAGCATCATCAAAGTTTTCGCAGAATCTCAGGTGTTGGAATTCACCAACGGCAGCGTCACTTTCAACGGCAGCAATCTCCCTGCGTATGATCCCAATAAGTATGACTGATAATCAAAGCCGGTGACAGGTAATGTTTTAAAGCTAAAAGCAGCCCTAAAAAACTGTTTTTAGCCGTTTAGTACACGTTCTAAGTTTAGTACGTGTACTAAACCTTTCAGATACGATACATTCTTGCGGATCATTTAATTTTCAGATTATTTTTTCCTTTCCAATTCTGCAATTTCAATTTCAGGATGACAATAACCTCTCGTGCCGAACTTTACCCTGCCGAATTGAATTGCGCGTAACGAGCAGATATTAATACATGCCTGGCAATGTTCGCATTTTGAAGTAAATTGCGGGCGTCCGTCTTTCATTACAATTGCAGATACAGGGCAGACTTTCTCGCATGTGGCACAGCCGTTGCAATGATAACCTACACGGTAATATTTATAAAATAATTTTAATGCAAGCAGAAAAAGTAAAGAAACTAAAAAAGAAAAAGGATAAAATAAACTGACGCTGTTTTCTTTTCTTTCTATAATTGAAAGTGCGGCTTTTTCTGTTGCTTCTTCTTGCATCTTAGTGCGTTGTTTTATCGTTTTATCTTTCGGCGGTCCGAACATTGCAAGATAATTTTCTACCGCAGGAATCTTTGCAAAAAACATTTTGGGGATACCTTTCTTTTTTAAAATCCGCCTTAAAGAGCCGAGCGTCCCGCCGGGACTTGAACCGTATGTTACAAACGATGCAATATATGAAGTTTTAAAAACTGCACGCTCTATAAAACGGCGTACAACAAGCGGCATACTGTATGCATAAGACGGAAAAACAAAAACAACTGCATCTGCTTCAATAAATATTTCGCACGATTCGCCAGAAACGTACGGTTCATTAGAAACGTATTTCTGCGCTTCAACAGCGATGTTATACAGCTCGCATTCATTTGAAGAATTACTATTAATAATCTGTGCGATTTTTTTTGCGGACCACAGACTGTTTCCAGTCCCGCTGAAGAAATAAATTTTTGTCATTTTGCTCACTGCTCCTTTTATTCTTTCTTTTACACTATCCCTTCTCCAAGCGCTTTAAGAAAAGAAATTTCATCTGTTACGCGATCTGAAAAACGCGCGCCTGTGTAGTTCATTTATTTTGATTATCCTCTGCTAATGCCGTAATTTCACTGCAAAGAATGTCGCCAAACAAATTTGATGTTGCAATAACATCGAATTTTTGCGGAGTTAAAATAAGCTGTGCTGCTGCCTCTTCAATATAAAGAAAACTTGTTTCTATCTGCGGAAAGTTTTTAGAAACAACACCGGCGGTTTCGCGCCAAAGACGCGATGATTCTAAAATATCTGCTTTATCTACAATACAAAGTTTTTTTCTTCTCTCTTGCGCCTTTTCATATGCTGCAATTAAAACTCTTTCTATTTCTTTCCGTGAATATTTTTCCGTATCGTAAGCCTCTTCGCACGCAGTTTCGGCTGCACAGTTTTTTGAGCCGCAATTAAAACTGCAAGGCGAATCGATTCTTCCCCTCTCTCCAAAATAAATTCCGCTTGCTTTATCTTTTACAATTAATATATCAAAAACTGAAGTAACTGTATTCTGCATTTTCACAAAGGAGTTAACATTATTCATTTGATTTTACTTCCTGATTAGCATGAATCAGCATATATTCAATTGAATCTACTAAAGCGGCGCGGCTTGCATCAATTATATCCGCACTCACCCCGACTGTATTCCAATTATGCTGACCGTCAGTTGATTCTATTAAAACTCGAACCTGTGCCGATGTTGCGTCCTTTCCGTCAATAACACGCACCTTGTAATCTTCAAGCCGCATTTTTTCAAGCATGGGAAAAAAACGAGTGAGCGCACGGCGCAAAGCTCCGTCCAGCGCTCCGACAGGTCCCACTCCTTCGGCGGCGGCAACTTCATAAGTTTCACCTACCAAAACTTTTACCCAAGCATGAGAGCAAGCTATTTTTTCTCCTGTAGGATGCTCGCTCATTACACGGTATGCTTCGATTTTAAATAACGGAGTGAAACGCCCCAGCTCTTGCAAAATTAATATTTCAAAACTTGCATCCGCTCCTTCAAAAGCCAAACCTTCCGCTTCAAGTTT
Organism: Treponema sp.; assembly: GCA_009787695.1. Taxonomy (GTDB): domain Bacteria; phylum Spirochaetota; class Spirochaetia; order Treponematales; family Breznakiellaceae; genus WQXQ01. The sequence goes on along the minus strand of WQSW01000067.1, from coordinate 7,610 downwards.
TTTTAGCTTTTCGGCTAACGAAATAATCACGCTGTGATCTTTATGAACAGAAGGTTCTATTTTTTTTACGCGTTCAGCTATCGCAGAGCGCCCGCCTACTTCGCTCATTAAAAGATGGCGCACATTTCCCACTTGCGCAGGATCAATATGCTCAAAAGATTTTTGCGTTTTTATTACACCGTCGGTATGCATTCCCGCCTTGTGTGAAAATGCGTGCGCNCCGATATAAGGCATATCATCGCTGATTATTACATTTGCAATTTCCGCCACCCTTCTTGTTAATTCNCCGATGCGGACAAGATTNTCATTCGGAATACAGTATGCCCCCATCTTAAGCTGCAAGGAAGGAATGAGCGCTGAAAGAGNGGTATTGCCGCATCTTTCACCGAAACCGACAAGCGTTCCTTGTATATGCATACATCCTGCCTGCACAGCGGCAACAGCATTTGCCAGCGCAAACCCGCAATCGTTATGTGCATGTATCCCTAAAAGAACATTTGAATTAATCAGCATTCTTAGTTCATTTATTATGCAATAAATTTCTGAAGGGAAGTTTCCTCCGTTAGTGTCGCATAACACTATGCGATCTGCACCCGCTTCAATTGCAGTTTTTACTGCCTCAAAAGCATATGCGCTGTTATTAATCCAGCCGTCAAAAAAATGTTCTGCGTCAAAAATTACTGTTCTACCCTCAGATTTTAAAAAAGAGACGGTTTCAGATATCATTGCAAGATTTTCTTCCATCGATACCTGAAGCACATCGCTTACATGCATATCCCAGCTTTTCCCGAAGACCGATACCGCATTGGTTCCTGCATCAAGAAGGCTTTTAAGCTGAGCGTCATCTTTTGCTTTTATTCCTTTTTTTCTGGTTGAACCGAAGGCGCAGATTTTTGAGTTCTTTAATTTAAGAGAGGAAGCGAGACGGAAAAATTCCAAATCTTTAGGATTGCTTCCCGGATTTCCCGCTTCTATCCAAGACACGCCAAGTTCATCCAAAGTCTCTGTCACGGCAATTTTATCCCGCAAGGAAAAAACAATCCCTTCTCCTTGAGCGCCGTCACGTAAGGTTGTGTCAAATATTTCAATTATATTTTTATCATTAATCATTTATTATTCCTGTATTTATAATTTTCCATATGTTTACATCTTTTTCAAGAGTTTTTAAAATCAAAACAGGAGGCAAACCCTTATGATAATATGCATAGGCGAAGCTGTAATTGATATGTTCCAAAAAAACACTCATGATTTCGGAGAAGTGTTCTATCCTTTGCCCGGAGGCTGTTCTTATAATACATCGATTGCTATCGGCAAATTAGGTGCGCCTGTATCCTTTTTGGGACGCATTTCAAATAATTTTTTCGGGGAGATTCAAATAAAAAGATTACATGAACACAACGTAAAAACTAATTTAATAAACCGATGCGGACAAAACCCTATTTTAGCAATAATAAAAACCGATGAAGGCAAACAACCTCAATATGCATTTTACGATGAGGGAACTTCCGACCGCTTATTATCAACAGAAGAATTGCCCGATGTTCTTCCGTCTGACACAACCTGCATAGTTTTCGGTTCAATCTCCATGTCGATGGAGCCGATTGCAACAACAATAGAAAAATTAATAATGAAGGAAGCAAAACAAAAAGTTATCGCCTTTGATCCTAATATCCGTCCTTTTATGATCAAAGACAGAGACGCTTACATGGAAAGATTTAAAAAATGGGCGGGTATTTGTACAATCGCAAAAATATCAAGCGAAGATTTTGAATTTATTTTTCCTGATACCGAACCTGAACAAGCTCTGAATAAAATGCTTGGACTAGGCACTCGTCTTGCGATAATCACGCTTGGAGAAAAAGGAGCAATGGCTATGCTTACGCACAGTAACGGAAAAGTAATTAAGACAAGCGCCTGTGCAATAAAAATTCCAAAGATAGCCGACACAGTAGGGGCAGGCGATACTTTTCACGGAGCGTTTCTTGCATGGCTTGAACTTAGAGGAAAAATGTCGCATAACGAAATAATCAACTTAAGTGAAGAGGATTTGCATGCCGCGCTTGTATTTGCAAATAAAGCGGCTGCGTTTGTATGCACGCAATACGGATCACAGCCGCCAGAAATAAAACAATTGGATTAATTTTTACAAGCATAATCTCGCGGCGCAAACAAGAAGAGCTTTCCAAGCCCCGTACCGCAATTACATCAACAAGTTTTTCAAGCTGCTTAACTATTTCTTTTTTTGCTCATCTATTATTTCTTTCTGGCTTTGACAGCTCCTGCAACCTTTTGATTAATTTCCGCAAGGTCTGCCCGCACCGACCCCGCTCTATCTAAAGCCTGCTGATATCTGCCTTCCGCTTGATCGGATTCAACCTGATCTGTTCTGTTATGAACATTGACAATCGCTTTGTCTAACTCATCATAATCAAGAACCATTTGATTGTAACGCGCTCCGTTTACATTTCTTTCTGTGCTTTCAATTTCCTTTCTTAAATCAGAAACCAGATTATTATCTGAAGCGGCTTCACTTGCTCTGGATGCGCCAAGCCGTCCGTCAAGAAGCGCTCTTTCTGCAAGAGAGATGGCTTCTGCGGCATAAGTTCTGGCTGCGTCATATCTTTTATTATCAGCCTCATCTTGCATCTGCCGCAAAGCGTTTTTCGCCCGAGCCAAAGTACCCGCAGCATAAAGAGAAGCGTCAGGATCATTATCTGCCTGAAAAACCCTCTCTCTGGCATTTTCCATCTCTGCCAAAGGCGGCTTTTCGCAGCCTAGAAGGGATACGCTCATAACAAGAGCTAAAAAAATGCTTAGAATATAATTAGGTTTAAAATCCATATTTTTCTCCTTATTTATATAGTATAGTATATTATTGCTCAATATACCACCATAGATTTACTTTTTATAATTTTGATGTTAAACTAAAAACCAGTAAATATATGAAATTAACAAGCTTCTTAAAACTTGGGCTTTTTTTCTATGAATTGATAAGAACCCTATACTTAGTAATTAACCTCATCCTGCAAGCAAGCGATTCATCAATCTTTATAAAAATGATTTTTGCCTCGCAGGGGGCATTATTACCTTTGGCGGCTTTATTTCTATGTTTAAATACAACCCGTTTCAAGGAATACATACCGCTTTATATTGCAGGTAAAAGTATAGGCATTTTTACTCTTTTAATGTGGTCTCTCATTTCACAAGGAAATCAGATGATCGGGGATCGAATAGGAGAAATGACATTAGTCGCTTTTGATTTATTCTCGTTAGCAATAATATTGATAATTAAAAACGATTTTAAAAATGCACAAGAGATAAAAAATAAAACTAATGAAGCCGGCAACATTCAAACACATTTTGAAAATATTACATTTAGAACCAAGAAAATAACAATGAATATGTTAAAACGGAGGAAAAATAATGCGTATCATACCAATAGCAAGCGGAAAAGGCGGAGTGGGAAAATCTTTGGTGGCGGCAAATCTTGCAGTGGCTTTCGCGCAAGCGGGAAAACGGGTGGTGCTGACAGACCTTGACCTTGGAGCGTCCAACCTGCACCTTGTACTGGGACATCACTCTCCGCAGATGGGGATAGGAACTTTTTTAAATAATACAAAATCAAACTTTCATGATGTTATCGCTGAAACTGATGTACGCGGGCTGCGCTTTATTCCGGGTGACAACGAAATTCCGGGAACTGCAAATTTAAGCATGCCGCAAAGAAAAGCCCTTGTTAAAAGATTGCTTGCCTTGCAAGAAGATACAGATATCCTCGTTCTTGATTTGGGAGCGGGCACTCATCAATCAATATTGGATTTCTTCCTTCTTTCAAATCAGGGCATAGTCGTTTCCGCCCCTGCCGTAACGGCTGTTTTAAACGCTTATGTTTTTTTAAAGAACTCAGTATTCAGATTGATGTTTAATGCATGCGGCAAAGGATCGCCTGCACGCGCATACCTTGAAAAAATCCGCAAGGACGGCGCAGGTCATTCAAAACTTTACATACCTAAAATATTACCGGAAATAAAAAAGATTGATAAAGACTCTTATGCTAAATTTACAGAGCGTCTTTCAAGCTTAAGCCCGCGCCTTATCATGAATCTGATAGACGATCCTAAAAATGCAGATGTGGCGATGAAGATACGCCGATCATGCGAAGAATATCTTGACCTGCAGATCGAACACTTAGGGATTATTTACCGCGATGTGCTTCAGGACACAGCCCTTGCATCAAGGATACCGGTTATACTTTACAAACCGCAGTCGGTTTTATCACAAGCGATTTACCGTATATCAGAGAAAATTTTACAAAGCCCGGAAGATAAATATACTCCTGACGACAAGCAAATAGAAGAAAGTTTCCAAGAAGCGGAAATGGAAGCGGAAATGGATTTTGATACAAAGATGGAATACATCGAAGACCTGCTTCACTCAGGGGCAATGAGCCAGGGTGATTTAATAGAGACGGTAAAATCTCAGCAGTTTGAAATATCAAAATTAAAAAAAGAGAATAACTTTATCAAGTTAAAACTTACAAAAGCTGCACAGCAAGGTTTTAAAATTTAATATGCAATCATTATTTTTACCTCTTTTATCAGTTGATTTTCCCTCATGGTTAAAACCGGAAATAATACCCGGCTTGCCGATCCGCTGGTACGGGCTGATGTACATCTTCGCCTTCGGCACTGCATTTATTGTTTACCGCAAACAAGTAAAAGAAAGAAATTTCCCAATGACAGATGACGGTTTATCGAGTTTATTTTTTTGGGGGATACTCGGATTGCTTCTCGGTGCAAGGCTTTTTTCCACTCTGATTTATGAAACAAGCGATATATACAGAAAACAACCATGGCTTATTTTCTGGCCCTTCAGAAACGGAAATTTTACAGGTCTTCAAGGGATGAGTTATCACGGCGGCGCTTTTGCAGGATTGCTCGCCGTCGTCATTTTCGCAAAAGTAAAAAAATTCAATTTCCGCGAAATCGGCGATATGTTCGCCGCCGCCATCCCGATAGGTTTCACTTTCGGGCGCTTGGGAAATTTTATAAATGCAGAACTCTACGGCAGAGCGACGGCAAGCCCGTTTGGAATGGTTTTCCCTCATGCAAAACTTCTTCCTGCAAACGAGACATGGGTGATGGAAATCGCAGAAAAAACAGGGACTGCGGTAACAGGCGCGTTTGTGAACCTGCCGCGCCACCCTTCTCAATTGTACGAAGCGTTTTTTGAAGGGATAGTTTTATGGGCGCTAATCTGGTTATTCCGTAACAGAAAACCATTTAAAGGATTTCTAATCGGGCTGTACTTTTTAGGCTACGGCTTTTTCCGCTTCATCATCGAGTATTTCCGCGAGCCTGACGCAGAACTCGGCTACCGCATCGAATTTGTAAAAACAACTTTACCGACCGCCTACGCCCACCCGCTCTTCAGTTTTTCAACAGGGCAGGTATTGTGCTTCTGGATGATTGTTTTCGGCATAGTCTGGCTGATCATCGCATCCCGCCTGCCGGACAGAGAACCTATCCGCATTTACAGCGATGTAAAAGAAATACCCGAACCAAACAAAGAAGAAGCGGCAAAGGAAAGGAATAAGCGCAGGAAATTACGTAAAAAATTGAAGTGAAGGAATTACAGAAGTAAATTTATCATTGATTTTCCATTCACAATGTATACATTTCATGTTTAATCCTGATATGTCAATATTTTATCATACTGCATTGTTTAACTTTTTCACATTTATCAATATTTCCTCTTGAAAATTTATAATTTTACAAGTAATATATATATAATCGGAGGGTTTATGACTATAATGGAAATGTTACAGCAAGGCGAGGTTTTTCGTTTGATCGGAATGGGAATCATATTTATTTTTTGGGTGATATTATTAAATGCCGTAGGCAATAAACCTGTCCCAAAAGATACAAATTCCTCCCATGTCCAGGAACAAAAAACCGGAACCAGTCCTGCTGTCATTGCAGCGATAACCGCCGCTGTTAAAGAGTATAGAAAAAAATAAATAAACAAAAAGTAAGGAAGGAAAAAATGCCAAAAGTTAAATTATCAGATCTCGTGCTAAGAGATGCACACCAATCGCTATTCGCTACCCGCATGGTCACTGCGGATATGCTGCCGATTTGCAGTAAACTCGACAAAGTCGGCTTTTTTGCGTTAGAAGCCTGGGGCGGGGCGACTTTCGACTCTTGTATCAGGTTTTTAAACGAAGACCCGTGGGAAAGGCTTAAAAAACTTAAAGCGGCTCTTCCTAATACAAAGATCATGATGCTGCTTCGCGGGCAGAACCTTTTAGGTTACCGCCACTATGCCGATGATGTTGTCGCCAAATTTGTTGAATACGCCGCCAAGAACGGTGTCGATGTTTTCCGTATTTTTGATGCGGTAAACGATCCGCGCAATTTTAAAACAGCAGCCGCTGCCGCAAAGAAAACCGGCAAGCATTTTCAAGCGACAATTTCTTATGCGGTAACCCCGTTTCATACAATAGAAAAATACGCAGAATTTGCAAAGGAACTTGTCAATATCGGCGCAGATTCAATTTGTATCAAAGATATGGCAGGGCTTTTAAAACCGTACGAAGGATACGAACTTGTAAAAGCAATTAAGAAAGTAACAAACCTGCCGATTGAAATCCACACACACGCCACAACAGGAATGTCTGTAGCAACACTTACCAAGTGCGCCGAAGCTGGAGCAGAAATTCTTGATACAACAATTTCTTCAATGTCGATGGGAACAAGCCACAGCCCCACAGAAACAATGGTAGAAATTTTTAAAGGCACAGAATACGACACACAGCTTGATATCAACCTGTTACTCGAAATTGCCGCCTACTTCCGCGATGTACGCAAGAATTACAAAAAATTTGAATCGAGTTTCCTCGGAGCGGATACACGCATCCTTGTAAGCCAGGTTCCGGGCGGAATGTTAAGCAATCTGGAAAGCCAGCTTAAAGATCAAGGCGCTTCAGATAAAATAGATGATGTTCTTAAAGAAATTGCCGTTGTTCAAAAAGACTCAGGATATCCGCCGCTTGTTACACCTACAAGTCAAATTGTCGGGACACAGGCGGTATTCAATGTTCTCTTCGGACGTTACAACAAACTTTCAGGAGAGTTCCAAGATTTAGTTGCCGGAAAATACGGCGCCTGCCCCGCTCCTAAAAATCCTGACGTTGTTAAAAAAGCGCTTGAAGCTTTAAAAATGGAAAAAGAAATAACTCACCGCCCTGCAGATGACATTCCTGCTGAATATTCAAAACTTGAAGAAGAAGCAAAAAAACTTTTAGGGACAAGCACTGTTACGACAGAAGATGTTCTTACTTACGCAATGTTCCCCAAAGTCGCTCAAGATTTCTTTAAAAAACGCTCTGAAGGACCTGTGGTCTTTAAACCTGAAGCAGAAAAACCGGCAGCAGCATCTGAAGGACAGGCTGCACGCTACTCAGTAAATGTAAACGGCGCAAATTACGATGTAGTTGTCGCCCCTGCAGGAACGGTAGCAGTCGCTCCTGCTGCAGCACCGGCTTCTGCACCTGCACAAGTTACAACGGCTCCTGCGGCAGCACCAGCCGCTTCATCGGGCGGCGAAAC
>WQSW01000066.1 GCA_009787695.1 Treponema sp. | reverse complement strand
AGGCTGTAGCCGTATTGCCCGCCAAGCAATTCATTTAATTCCGCTCTTGACATAAATCCAACGGCAATATCATCTTCTACAATTGTAAAATCTGTAATAATCGGGCTAGCTTTAACATTATCAAAAATATTATTTATTTTCTCATCAGGATGAAAACAAATTCCTTTCTTTGATAAATATCCGATTATTGGATATGTTGTGCTTCTTGTTTTTTCGATATATTTTTTAGTGTGGAACGATTTAATCATTTCTGATTTTTCCGGTTCTATATCTATTAAAAATTCCTGCGGAATGCCAAAAAAATAACCTTGCCCAAGGTCAACATTTAATTTAATAAGTGTTTTTAATTCTTCTACTGTATCTATTCCTTTCGCAAGCACGATGATATCTGAATTCTTGCAAAAATCGACCATCGCTTTACATAGAAATTGCTTTGTCTCATCTTTATCAATATCTTTAATAAGATTTTTATCTAACTTAACATAATTGGGACGAATAGCTGCAATTGTATTTAATCCTGAATAGCCCGCCCCAACATCATCTATAGCGATTTCATATTTTTGCTTTCTGTAATGGAGAATAGAATCTAAAAAAATATTTTTATCATAAATAGCGGTGCGTTCTGTTATTTCAAATATTATATTATTAAAATCCAGTCCATACTTGCTTAAACACTCTCTTGTAAACCCTTCCTTGAATTCATCATCATTAATAACATTGGGATTAACTTTTAAAAAGAGCTTCATTTCTCGATTAATTGGGGTAAAGTTTTTCAAGGCTTTAGTTCTGCATATTACTTCAAGTTCCCATGCTTTCCCAAGTTTGTCGGCTTGCCTGAAAATTTGACTGATATCCATTTTTAATTCTTTTACGGGAATTTTGCTTATAGCCTCATAGCCGAAAACATGTCCCTCTGTCAATGAAATGATAGGCTGATAAACAGGTGTTATAAACCCGCCCTCTATGATTTTATTAAATATTTGCTTTTCATCTTTCATAAATTATATAATATTATAAAAAATGTTTATTGTTAATTTTATATTTATATACAATTAATAAAATGTTAATATTTATAACAAGAAACAGAGTCATATTATTTATTAATTTTGGTAAATGAATAGTAATGGTTTTTCCATCGCCTAACGAAGCTGGCGAAAAAACATAAAGTTGCACCTAACAACTGGCTCGTAGAGCTTGAAATTAACAACGAAAAAAATTGTTTTTAAATCTTATTATTTGGACTTATGATGAACTAAGGTCTATTATCGGCAAATGACCCATAAAAAAAATTCCCCGACCTTGCAATAGCAAAATCGGGTTCGGTAAAATGAGGGTACAACGCCTCCCTCATTCAGTGGCTATCTTCTTTCGAAGACATTTTGAGCATACTGTATTTATACCAAGCAGTCAAGCAAAGATTAGAATAATGTATAAAATCAGGTTTTTAGAAGAATTTTATATAAAAATCTAAAGCATCACTATCTTCTGTGCCTACCTCTTAACAACCATAAAACCTGCAACCCCTATGTAAAATTCATCCTGCTCTTCCCATGATGCAATCAAGTTACCGTTTAAAAAACCTGCGTTTGTATAAACATAACCATCAGGCAATTGCGGTAATTTTAGATTGGATAAATCTTTTTTTTGCGATACAGAATTAAAAAAAACTTCGGCGGAAATTTCTTCGCCTTGCAGGGTAAGATCATCGGTGCGGAACATCCTTACAGACGGAAAAGAGCCGCTTCTTTTTGCCGCTCTGTAATAATAAAAACTGTCGGCAAAATGCAAGGTGTCAATTTCCCAGCCGTCTTCTGCAGGGAAAAGATCAAAAATCGGTATGCTGATCGGGAATGTAAGATCGTAATCCATTTTAAAAGTCCATATCCTTATAATCGGAAGAGGCTGGGGAATATCAAAAAAACGGTTGTCTGTATAAAGCAGAACGGCAGGAACACCGTCATAATAAACAAAACCGCCTGTTGTATATTTTTGCCATAATTCACCGCCTGAAAAACGATACATGGATATGCTTTCAACCTCTTCATTGTTAGGTGTAATATTTAAAAAGCCGTCACGGTTTACAACCATAATAAGACTGTCTTCCTTTTCTTGCATAAAACTGATATGCAAAGCATAAGGCCAGGGAACAAAAGCTGTTAATTGTGCATCGGCAATTGTTTCGATATGAACAGGTCCGTTTTCTGTCAGCTGAAACCATAAAGGATATTCGCCTGATTGCAATATCGCCATCGGCAGAACACCTGTATAGATAACTGCATCATTGCTTTCTTCGATAGGAATTTCTTTTTCACTGACAGAACGGTTACACGACATAACACTTATAAAAAAAATAATTAAACATAAAAAAGAAATCCTTCTCTTATAAATCTTCATAAGTTTTAACTCAAATCCTCCGGGAAGGTTATTTTTTTGTTTTCTTGCTCTCCTTGAATTACTGCGACCTGTCCGCAAAATTTTCCCCAAACCTCTGCGTCGTCTGTAAAATCTTCCTCAGTTTGTGCGGCTTTTTGATGAGCATATAAAATATCCTTGAATTTAAACCCTTGCGGTGTCTGCGCGATCCCTGTGTTCGCTCTTTTTAAATGTGTTTTAATAAATACCGGCTTGCTTTCATCACTTGCATCTGTTTGAAATTGCGCATCACATTCTTTTGGTGTATCTGTCAGCGGAAGAAGCGGGATGACAGCGCCGTATTTTTTTACAGTAGTTATAATGTTAGCAACTAAGGTCTTGCTTAACCACGGTCTTGCACCGTCATGGATTAGCACATAACTAATATCTTCATTTTGCTGATCTAAAAAAGAAAGCGCGTTAAACACAGAAGCGCGCCGAGTGCTGCCGCCTTTTACAAACTCAATTTTTTTTTCGCTTTTTTTTAATATTGCAGGCAGGGCGTTACGGGCGGCTTCTTCATCTCCTGCACAGACAACAATTATAATCGTCTGAATTTCCGGGAAAGAAATAAAAACATTCACTGAAGAACCGAGTACCGTCAGTTCATCATTTTCTTTCAGTTTTAAAAATTCTTTTTTTTTACCGCCCATCCGCGAAGATGCGCCTGCCGCAAGAATTACCGCACAAATAGAGTTTTCAAACGATGTTTGTGCAGCCGGCGGGACAGGCATATCTATTCAAGTTCCAGCCGTGAAAAAATCATTTGCTGGACTTCTTCTTTGGATTTCCGAAGAGAAATTGAAACCTCATCTTCAAGAAGTTTTAATGCAGAATCGTATAACTTACGTTCTTGAATAGGCAGTTCTTTCACTTTGCTTCGATGATATAATGAACGAACTATACTTGCTATATCTCTGATACTCCCTTTTTTAAGAAGGTCAAGATTCATCTGATAGCGCATTTTCCAATCTGATGGGATCGGCTCATATTCTTCGCTGAGCAAGTCAAGCGCTCTCATCGCTTCATCTCTGGAAACTGTCGCGCGGATACCAAGTTCAACCGCTTTATCAACAGGAACCATAATTGTCATGTCGGTTACTTCGATTTCAATAATATAATAAGGTATCTTTGAATCTTTGAATTTTTTTTGAACGATTTCTTTAATTACCCCGACACCTTGGCTTGGGTAGACCACTTTCTGGTCAACTTGAAAAGTTTTCGATTTACTCATTATATTGAGGCTATCATAAACTAAAAAAATAGTCTATATCTTTAATATTGAGGAGAAGGTTTATGAAAGAACAAACAGAAGACAAACGAAAGTCGGAGATTCGCAAATTAGAAACTGAGGATTTGCATCAATTTTATAAAATACATACGATAGTTTATAATCAACGAAGGGATTATTCAAAAGAAGAAAACCAAAAAATCGACCCTTTGGATCACCCTGCTAATTGGGTATGGGGAGTTTTTGACGGTAAAAAACTTCTTGCAGGAATGTTCGAACTTGATTACCTTATGCGTTTTGACGGACACAGCGTAAAGATGTCAGGGATAGGCGGTGTCGGAACCTTACCTGAAGCAAGAAAGGGAGGGTTTGTCAGACGTATCTTTGAAAAACTTTTGCCTGAAGCTTATGAAAAAGATGTAATTTTTTCTAACCTCACTCCTTTCAGTCACGATTTCTACAGAAAGTTCGGATATGAAATTGCTTGTGCAAGAAATAAAATAACAATTTCAACAGGCGATTTATCGGAAATAAAAACTAAAGGCGAGTTTGTTCACATCCTGCCCGGCGATGATACATCTGCACTTGCAGAAATTCATTCAGCATATATCGCAAATATCAATCATGGAATCCACAGAGATTATTGGAGTGATAACCGGGCATGGAAGCGTTTTACAAGAGAAGACCCATACACAACAGGAACATTTCTTTATCTGTGGAAAGACGAAACGGGCAAACCGCGCAGTTACATTAAATATCAAGATGTGACAGGCGATGACGGTGATCATAATATGTCTGTAATAGAACTGATATATATTGATATGAAAGGTCTTTACGGTGCGTTAAGCATAACAGGCGGGCTTTCAGCGCAATTTGAAAATTTTAAATGGCTTATGCCGGCATTTATCGATCCTTTTGATTTTATCGGCGATGCATGGTCTGTGGAAACACAATTTTTAGGCAGAGATATGACAAGGGTTGTAAATGTAAAAAAAGCGCTTGAGCTTATGCGTCATCCAAAAACCGAAGGCGAATATATAATTGAAGTTGAAGATGAACAAATTGCGGCTAACACAGGAAAATATCATGTGCAATTCGGAAAGCAAGGAGTAAAAGTAACGCCTACAAAAAAAGATGAAGACATCTGCTGCGATATGCTGACATTAAGCCAGCTTATTACAGGTTACAGATCGTTGGAAAACGCAATGTATTCACGGCAGGAAGGTTTAGAAGTTTATGATAACGAAGAAACATTAAAGAGCGTTTTTACTTTGCGCCCTCAGCATGTAACAGAATATTTTTAAAACTTAAGAAAATGCAAATTCATAAAGACGGTTTAATATTGATTTGATTTTTTCCGCATACTGTTTGTCGGCTGCCCATGTACCTGCAAGCCCTTCATAGGTGGGAGCGCGTCCTCTTTGCACAAACCTGAAGCGCGGATTAATAAGTTCACCCTTTAAAGGTTCTGTAGAACCGTAAGCTTTCAAGTGCTGGATATGCGCACGCACACCAAGCAGAGGTTCAGAGAAAGAGAGTCCCGGCTCACCGTTACCGATTGCACCAAGACCGCAGAAATTATTTTGCTCACGTTTTACATCACCGCCGAAACGCAAAAAACCTGTCTCAAGACACATCTGTACAAAAGCGATGTCGTGGTTTACACCTTCAAAGGCAGCTTCATCTATATAATTTTTTGCCGTCATCATTGCAAAATCAATATCGACCTTAGGATTATTTTGTGAAAGAAAAACCGCTAATAAATCTGCGCTGACATTTCCCTTCCCCATTATATAGACAGGAAGCTCAGGTTTTTCAGGTTTTGCAACAGGCAGTTCTTTAGAAACGTACGGTTCAACAGGAAGCCCTTTACAGGAAATAAAGAGAAATGTAATCACAAATGAAAATATTATTTTTTTCATATATTATTTTTTACTTTTTTTTGTTTTCGGTCAAGCGCCATGCATTTGCAACCCATATATATGTATGAAAAATAAGAAAAAATCAGAAACATTTTCCGATGTGCCGCTTGAACAGCAGCCGCGTGAAAAACTATTAGCGCACGGTCCGGCATTCCTTTCCGACAAGGAATTATTATCAGTCCTGCTGAACGCAGGAGTAAAAGGCAAAAATGTAAAAAAACTCGCCTGCGAATTACTCGTTCTTTTAGACGGGAAAAAAGACATTCCCTCTGTAAAAGAAATCACAGCATTAACAGGCATAGGAAAAATTAAAGCATGCGCTGTCTGTGCGATGCTTGAATTCGGCAGACGACGTTACGGATCATTTTCCGCCCGCATCAAACAGCCGGCAGATATTTTTACATTAGTGCGGCACTTTGCCGACCGCAAACAGGAAAGGTTTATCAGTCTTTCACTTAACGGCGCTCATGAAGTAATAGCCGTTAGGACAGTGACCATCGGGCTTGTAAATAAAACTATCGTTCACCCTAGAGAAGTGTTTGCAGACTTGATACAAGACAGAGCGGCGGCATTCTGTGTTGCGCATAACCACCCGTCGGGTCACCTTGTAAGCTCACAGGAAGATGAAGATATCACACAGCGCCTTGTACAAGCCGCCCGTATACTGGGGCTTCACTTTGTCGATCACATTATTTTTTCAGAAAACAACTGGTGGAGTTTCAGGGAAAACGGCAGATTGACAGATGAATGAGGTTAAACAGTATATTTTACAAAAACATCAATCTGTATTAGAATAACATCATGACAAGACTTATCTTTTCTTTGATACTTCTCCTACCCTTCTTTACGCCTTTGCTTGCAGCAAGCGATATAGTAGGAGATAAGTTTGAAGAAATTGCAGGGAGAGGGCTTGTAATCCGTACCGATCCTGTTGGGGTTAAAGTTTTTATTGACGGAGCACAAAGAGGGCTTACTCCTATAACTTTTGAAAACCTGACAGCGGGGGAATATCATATAAGATTGAGCAAAGATGGATTTAATGATAGAAGTTTTAATGTAACATTGTTCAATACAAGCAGGCTTGTTGTTTCAATTGAAATGAAAGAACCGCGCGGATTGGTAACAGTTAAATTACACAGAGAGCTATCCGGCGAAGACAGACAAAGCAATCTTGATTCAATTCCATTTAAGGCGGAAATAAATTCCATCGCGTTAGGTGAAAATGCTGATACAATGCAGATAAACCTGCCTGCCGGTTTCAATACAATCAGAGTGCGTTCTTTCGGCTGGGAAGATACATCTGTCACTGTTTTAGTAAATGAAAATGAAAAAAACACTATAGATATTTTTATGAAAAGAGCCGTTTTTAAAATCGGGAATTTAACGCAGAGCAGAAAACGTTTTAATCCATTAAACTCCAACAATCTTGGAATAACAGAAATTCGTTTTGAAGTAACCGCTGCGGGTTTTGGCACAATGAAAGTTTTTAACAAAGACGGAGAAGAAGTTTTTAATACACAACTTGAAAACTTTGACACATGGAATCAGCGTATAAAATGGAACGGCAGAGATTTGCAAGACAATCCTCTGCCTCAAGGGGTTTATACTATATTGATAGAAGCATATGCATCAAATAATGAAACAGAAAGACATACACTCACTTTGGAAACTGAGATTAGCTATTCACTCAATATTATTCCCTTATCGCTTGAAAGCGGCATTTCAGGGCTTACATTCTCACCTATGCCACATACCCTTCCTGCAGGAAGTTTCCAGTTAGACGCAAGTTTTCTCTTTGGAAGTTTTTTATTAGAGCAGGAAAAAAATTATATAGGTTTTCCTTTTAATATAAGTATGAGAATTGCGCCTTTAAAACAATTGGAATTAGTTACAATAGTAAATATCAATCCGTATATAAATAATCAAACAGGTTGGGGTGTTACAGGTTCTGTTAAATATAATTTCTTCAAAAACGCCTCCCCTCTTACCATTGCGTTAGGCACTTCTTATGCATGGGCAAGCAAAAACGGCGGCTACCCTTTAAGTCCGGGAGGCGGCGTTAGTTTTTATATACCTTTTTCATTGCAGCTAACAAATTTTAATATCGTTTTCTCTACTGCGGCTTTTTGGAGAGGTCCTGAAGGTTTAATCCCCGATCTTTTACTTTCTGCAGGCGTTCTTTATAACGGCAGTTGGCTGAATGCTGGAATTTCTGCAAGATACGAATTTGATTTTGAAAATATAAAAAAATTTAAATTCCTTGCAGGAGCGGAAATCCGTTTTTTCCCATCGCCTTCAAATCTGGTATATACAATTCACGGAGGTGTATGGACGCAGGAAAAAAACACAGGCGGATACGGCGGAATAAAAATCGGGATGATTTTTTAAATGCCTTACAACCAACTAAAAAAAACTCTATTTCTTTTTTATAACATCAAACCCGCAATAAGGAACTAATGCCTTTGGCAATTTTACAGTCCCGTTTTCTTGCTGGAAATTTTCCAGAATGGCGATGATTGCGCGCGATATTGCGATTGCAGTTCCGTTGAGCATATGAACAAATTTATTTTTGCCGTCCGAATCTTTAAAGCGGATATTCAATCTTCTTGCTTGATAATCCGTACAGTTTGACGTTGATGTTACTTCGCCCCACTCGCCGTTGTTGCGACCCGGCATCCATGCTTCCAAATCCCACTTGCGGTAAGCGGGTGCGCCGAGGTCTCCTGTGCATGTGTCTACAACCCTAAAAGGAATGTTAAGCCCTTCAAAAATTTCTTCTTCTATTGCGCGTAACTCTTCGTGGAAACGGTTTGATTCTTCAGGCAGACAGAAAACAAACATTTCAAGTTTTGTAAATTGATGAACACGGTAAAGCCCTTTTGAAAATTGACCTGCAGCCCCCGCTTCTCTCCTGAAACAATGAGAAAGCCCTGCCATGCGAAGTGGAAGTTTTTCTTTTGGAATTATCGTGTTTGAATAATATCCGCCTAAAGTGATCTCTGCCGTTCCTACAAGACAGGTATCTTCTCCTTCGATAGTATACACATTAGATTCTGCGCCTCTGGGATTAAAACCGATACCTTCTAGTATTTCTTCCCGCGCGATATCAGGAGTGATAAAAGGCGTAAAACCTTTTTTTTGCAAAATATCAAGCGCATAACGTACCAGTCCCAATTCAAGATAGACACCTTCATTTTTTAAATAATAAAATTTAGTGCCGGAAACTTTTGTTCCCGCATCAAAATCAATAATATCAAGGTCTTGACCTAACTTTACATGATCTGCGCTCTCAAAATTGAACTTAGGCAGTTCTCCTGATTTTTTTACTTCCAGATTATCTTTATCTTCTTTGCCGACAGGCGCATCAGGGTGCGCCATGTTAGGAATCTTGCGCGCTTGTTCAAGAAGTTCGCTCTCAATAGAAGAGAGCTGCGCTTCAGCGGAAGCGATTCCTTCTTTTAATTTTTTTCCTTCTTCGATTAAAACACCGCGTTCTTCTGCAGAAAGTTTGGCTTTCATTGCATCGGCGTTGGCATTGCGTTTTTGCTGAAGCGATTGTAAATCAGTCGTAAGTTCTGTCCTTTTATTGTAAAGGCGCACCACTTCATCTGCATCGGCTTTCATATAGCGGTCTTTAATATTTGCTTTTACCTTTTCCAAGTTTTCACAAATAAATTTGTAATCCAGCATGTTGTTCTCCTTAATCTTTTATATAATAATAACTATGCGCTTTTTATGCGTATTTGGTCAACATGGATCAAAGCGATTGACGAAAAATTGTTAAACAAACATATTTATATTAGGAGGAATAAATGAAAGTTCTGCTGATTTGCGATGATTATCATCATCCTGCTCAAATTCCCATTGACGGCACTGCCCCGCTTGAAAAGTGCGGATTTCAATTTGACATCATTACAAATGCCAATGATTTCTCATCACATACGTTTAAAAGTTTGCTTGAAAAATACCCGGTTGTGCTTTTATGCAAGTTAGATGAGATTTCGTCTGCCGACAGGCAGTCTTGGAAAAATGAAAGAATTCAAAAAACTTTTATTGACTATGTTGAAAACGGAGGAGGACTGACAGCGGTTCACAGCGGAATCGTTCAGGGAAAAAATACTGATGCGCTTGACAGATTGATAGGCTGCCGTTTTGCAGGTCACCCAAACGAATGCCCTGTTACAGTCCATGCAATAAAACCGCATCCTGTCACAGAAGGTGTAAATCCTTTCTGCGAAGTTGATGAACATTACAGAGTCGAAATAATTTCGCCTGATGCGGATATTCTTCTTGCATCTTATTCTGCTGCACAAGGAGAGGAAAGCAAATACAAAGAAGAGCCGTATTATAATTGCCCTGCTGCAATCTGCCCTGCAGGTTTTGTACGCACTCAAGGCAAGGGGCGAATCTGCGTTTTAACACCCGGACATAAACTTGAAGTTTGGCATAACGTAAATTTTCAGCGCCTGCTGATGAATGCATTGAATTGGTGTGCTTACAGTGAGTATCGAATAAGTTAAGCTGTATGGACGCGGGAAATTTAAATCCCTAACACCATAAGCTCCGCTATAATTTTTTATTTGTTAGGTGTCATTTATTATTTTTTCAACATTTTTGTTAAGTGCCGTTGGACCATCCAATTTATGTTCTTATAATATAATAAAACCGTTTGTTATCAAAATGATAGAGAATTATATTTGATTACCTTACAGGGTGTAAAACTTCTCCTGTAGAAAATATTAATTTATCAAAAACAATATAATAATAATTAACAAAATCAATATCTTCATCAATATCTTCAATTATTTTAAAAAAGCCATCAGTTAATGTTATTGGTGTACTGTAAGTATAAAAGTCGTTGCTTAATGAACCATCCTCATATAATTCATGTGTCTGTATATTTATTGTATCTTCAGTAAATGTAAATAAATGATAATAATAAGACCAAAGAAGATCCTCTATAAAGTACCATGAACAACTAATAAGGTCTTCCTTAGTCCATTCTGGATATATTTTTATCATTTTGTCTCTTCCATACGACAAATTGTTTCCATCCAGTGATGCAATATAATTTGCTTTACGCCAAGCCGGTATATGATAAAACCATTCATAAATTGTATTTTTAGAATACATAAATTCATATGGTTTCCAGCTTTTATTCATTTCTGATAATTTACCATAATCAGTTATATCACTCCAGTCTCGTGTACCTGCCACTATTTGAAAGGTATTTTCCCTAAATATATACAGCATTGGTGGATGATTCAAAATTGGCGGATTATCCCAGTCCGCTTCAAGGTTGCTTGTTACTTGCCAGAATCCATCAAATTTACTTGTTTTAAAATTTCCAACAGTTGTGGGATCGTCTTTAAATGGATATAAGGGATCAGAAGGATCGGGATCATTTTCTTCTGTTCCAGGACAGCCAACTAAAAGACAAAGCAGTATCAATGCTAACGAAACAGCAAATTTACATTTCATTATTTTCTCCCTATACTTATATAATATANTAAAAATATTCAANTTCGTCAAATATATTTATGCATTATTTTCATAAAATATTTTTGTATTCATGTTTTGTCCAATGGCACTTAACGTTCTAGGTAACTGACGTTTTGCCAGCCCGAATAAGGGCTTGTGAAGCAAGACCAGGGCTGGCAAAATGTGGGTGAGGGAGGCGTGGGAGCGAGCCGTAGGCGACCGACCTAGCCGACCGAACCCCGAGGGCGCGAACAGCGCC
>WQSW01000065.1 GCA_009787695.1 Treponema sp. | reverse complement strand
ATGAAGATAGGTCTTTTCTTCATGGATAAAAATTATGTTATTCAGGATCATTACTCAATATATTTGGAAGAAATGCTGTCAGACACAAAACTTTTCGGCAGATTATTTACAGATGTAATTGCAGATTCAGTTTCTGCGAATGAACTTGGCGCTATTAAAGATTATTTTAACATGATTCTGGAGTGTTCCTACGATCAGGAAATGCTTGAAGATATTAATCCGCTCAACGAACTCCATTATGTACACAGAGATTCAGGTGACAGAAAAGTATTTCAATGCGCCTTTGCTACTGTTGAACGCGGACGCGGTGAAGTTTTTATTCTTGTAACAGTTTACGATATTACTGCAAGGGTTGAATTACAGCAACGGTTAGCGGAAGAAGAAGCGCGCAGGCAGGAAGAAATGCAATCGGTTTTTGAACTTATTCAGGTTCAGCCGGATGTATTTGCCGACTTCATGGGCGACATGGAACATGAGTTCGGCACTATCGACCAAATCCAGAAAAACGAATCGCTTTCTGCACATGATGCTTTAGTAAAAATATATCAATCTATTCACGCGATTAAATCCAATGCTGTAATACTTGGATTAAGTGTATTTGGAAATAAAGTGCATAATCTTGAATCAAAAATTAAAAAATTACGCGAAATGGAAGGCGAAGTTCCGTTTGCTGAAATGCTTGGTTTAACATACGACATAGAAAAGATTTCTAAAGAAAGAGATAGTTTTAAAGATATTATTGACAAACTGCAATCTTATACGGGCGGCAGCGCCGGTAAATCCAGTACGGAAAAACAAAACGTCAAAGTATTGCTTGATTCTTTAACAAAAACAACATCCAAAGCCGCTGACGATCAGGAAAAATTAATTCAATTTATTGCAAACGATATAGACACTGAAGCGATAGATAAAGGTCCAAGACGAATTATAAAAGAAATTCTAATGCAGCTTATCCGCAACTCTGCAGTTCATGGTATTGAAATGCCTGAAGCGAGAACGGCAAAAGGCAAAAAAGAAACCGGAACTATTAAACTTTCAATCAAATTGACACCGGATAAAAAACAAATTCAAATAAAACTTTCCGATGACGGAAACGGTTTGGATTACAAAAAGATCGGGGAAAAAGCTTTAGCACGCAAATTAATCAAGAAAGAAGATATCGCTAATAAAGATTTACTGATAAAAGTAATTTTTGCTCCCGGCTTTAGTACGGCAGAAACTGAAGGCGTTCATGCGGGACGCGGTATCGGTTTAAATCTTGTCCGCGACCGTATCAAAGAAATTAATGGTGCTATCAAATTAAAATCCGAAGACGGTAAAGGGATATTGTTCTTTATTACTATTCCTTTAGAGTAGTTTTATTTCTTTGACAGTCCGGCACCTATCGCCGTTGTGTATTCTGCAAACTCCGGATAAACAAATTCAATTCCGTACATTCTGGTAATTTCTGCAATTACTTTTTGCCCGATTACATTATTACTGCCGCGTCCTGTTACTATAACTTGGCTTGAGTTTTTAGCTCTTGCCGCAAAAACGGACAGAACACCTATTACCTGATACACCATATTAATTAGAGCAAGTGCGATATCAGGCGGATTTGCTGTATCCAGCATTTTCCCAAAATTAGAAGCGGTAGATTCGCCGCTTAAAAAACTAATGCTTGTATCTGTAATGTCACCTAACAACAAATCAACCTTATTTAATTTGCCTGTCTTTGCAAGTTCCATTATATTTTTAAATTCAACAGACGGTAAAAGTTTTTTTGCTAATCCGGAAATTGTACCGCCTCCGACACCTGAGCCGCCGAAATGAGAAATTCCCTTATCTCCGGCTTCGATTATTACCGTCCCTGTGCCGATGTTGGTAATAATTATATTGTTAAGCCCGGAAAGAAACATTCCGCCTATGCCTATTGCTTCAATTTCATTTACTCTTCTTGTAGGAATATTAAAAATATCATCTTTGATATTAGAAGCGCCGACGCCTGTTATATTAATTTTTTTTATCAAATCAATTTTTATTCCGTTCTCAAGAACAAGCTTTCCTAATGCACCTGTGGCGGATGTAACTGCATCCAGAGCTCTGGTTTTAATTCTTTTTGTTACTTTTCCGTCTTCTATCGAGACAGCTTTTGTCGTGGTACTGCCTATGTCAATTCCTATTATCATTTTAATTCCTTAAATTGATCAGACGCTTTTATAAATAAATCAACCAATGATGGATCAAAATGCGTCCCTTTATTTTCGTTTATTATTCTAATCGCATCTTCATGAGAAAATGCTACTTTGTAAGGGCGTACAGATATAAGCGCGTCATAAACATCTGCTATTGCCATTGCACGCCCTAAAAGGGGGATTTCGCTGCCTTTTAAATGATTGGGATAACCTGTTCCGTCCCACCTTTCATGATGACTAAAAGCAAATATTTTTGCGTATTTAAGAAAAGTACTTCCATTTGTAAGTGTTTCAACTTTTTCTATAATTTGTCTGCCTATTTGAGTATGAACTTTCATTTCTTCGTATTCATTATAATCAAGTTTTCCGGGTTTTCGTAAAATATTATCGCTTATAAAAATTTTTCCGACATCGTGTAATTGGCACGATTTGACAAGTATATCAATATCCCAGTCTTTTGTTTCTTCCTGAAAAATACCGCTTTCTTTAATTTCGTTTAACAGAATTCCAAGCCCGCTCTGCGTTCTTTCTATGTGTCTGCCTGTAATATCATCGCGGTATTCAACAAGTTCAGCCATTGTTTTTAAAAGAGCGTCTTGCAATTCCAATACGTTTTTTGTTTGTTCTTCTACCAGAAGCTGCAAATTATTATTGAAGTTTTTTAATTCTTCGGCTTGTTGTTTTATTACTTTGTTCTTTTCTTCTATTGATAAATGAACTTCTATCCTTTTTAACAGTAATTGAGGCTGAATAGGTTTTGTTATGTAATCAACAGCACCAAGTGAAAGACCTGTCACTTCGGCATCTGCGTCTGTCCGCGCTGTAAGAAAAATGACAGGGATACTTGCGGTTTCCGACTTTGATTTAAGCACTTTAATTGCCTCGTATCCGTTTTGTTCCGGCATATCAACATCAAGCAGAATTAATGCGGGGTGATTGTTTTCAAGAAGACTGAAAAGTTTTTTTGCGGAAGGCGCGGTAGCAACAGTATATTTTCCCACCAGCAGATTTTTTCCGATACGGAGGTTTGCCGGATTATCATCGACCATTATAATCAGAGATTTTTCGCTTTCCATAACCTTTCTGTGAATTATACTCTATTAATTCATTTTTGTCATGATATGTGCAATAGTGTTTATCGCCTTATCAAATTCTGTCATTAGAATTTCATCAGAGATTTTATCTACAGATTCTTTTGTCGCTTCATCAAGCGGTTGTTTGAGAAGCTCATTTAAGAGTTGATCTATTAAATTTGCTTTTTGGGATTTTAACGCTTCATCAAGTTTTAATAACAATTTAATAACATTTGCTTTTGTTTCCGCGCTTTTTAATGTATTATCTGAAGGTTTTTCACTTTCGGTTTTTTTAACGTTTAAAGCATAATTTATGCCTTCTATAAGTTTTTTAAGTTTATCAATAAATTGCTCAATGTTTGAATTGATGTAATTTATATCTCCGGTCCTGCCTGATGTTTCCAATTTAGCGGCATCTTCGGAGATTGACTGTGCGCCTACAGCGGCAGATGCGCCTTTTAATGCATGAATATTTATTATAAAAGTTTTTAAACCTTCTTCTTTAAGCGAATCACGCAAAATTTGAAGACGCTCACTCGCGTCTCTGTGAAACACAGTAAGCACAGAAAGAAAACTTTCTTCTGTACCGCCTGTCATACTTATTCCTCTTTGTATATCAATACCTTGAATTAATGGAATGTTCACATATTGCTCTGTATGAATCGATTTATCTGAAGCGCCTACTTCTCTTTTATTTTTGGATATCCATCTATTAATTACCTCGTCAAGTTTAGATACATCAACAGGTTTTGCGACAAAGTCATCGAAACCTTTTTCCAAAAACATTTCACGGACTCCGGATACAGCATTTGCCGTTAGTGCAATTATAGGGGTTCTTCTAAAATTAATATCCAGTATTTGTTTTTCTTTTTCCCATTCACGAATAATAGATGTTGCTTCTATTCCATCCATTTCCGGCATCATGTGATCCATTAAAACAAGATCGTATTCATAATGTTTAACAAGTTCTATCGCTTCAGGTCCGCTAAGACAGGTATCAACTAATGCGCGGTACGGAGCAAGCAAACCTTCGCCAACTTTTAAGTTGGTATAAATATCATCTACAATTAAAATGCGTGCACGCGGGAACGAATAGCGGATAATGGAAGAAATACTGGAAGCATCTGAATATCCCTTGATATCCGCTTTTCCGTTCAGAACATTTGCAATAGAGAGGGATTGAACAGGAAGAGAAACAAAGCGTACATTGGGAATATAAGTTTCTGTTCCCCATTCCACCATTAAAGCCAAAGGAGGTTTTTCCCCGCCCGGAAATTCTTCTTCCGGCTTGCTCATAACGTACCTTATTTTATCGTGAAGACCGTAACCTGAAAGAACAAGCGACCATTTTTCCCCATATAAAGCTTTTTCAAACGCATGAAGAGTTGTAACCATTTCATAAGCTACACCCATGTTTTCTAATGACCAGCATACAGATTTAGCGTAGATAAGTCTGCTTTCATAAACTAACACTTTCTTTTCGGACGCATTATCAACAGAAGCAAATGATTCTTTTGAGTCTATACGCTGCGGGATAATTACTGTGAAAACGCTTCCCTTTCCGTATTCGCTTTCCATAGAAATAGAACCATCCATAAGAGAGCATAATCGTTTTGTAATAACAAGCCCAAGACCTGTTCCCTCAATATTTCGGTTTCTTTTAAAATCTACCTGAACAAATTCGCTGAAAAGTTTTTTCTGATCATCATATTTAATTCCTTTTCCTGTATCAGTAATTTCAAACTTTAACCAAACCTTTTTATCGGTTTCTAAAGTATTAGGCGGGTTTTCTACAGTTATTGATAAGCTTATATGACCTTTCTCCGTAAACTTTGCAGCATTTGAAAGTAAATTAAGCAGTACTTGCCGCAAACGAGATTCATCTCCGATTAAACAATGAGGAATACTTCCGTCTATATTTGTAAAAAAACGTATAGGTTTTTCTTTTAAACGTGTNCGGATAATATTTACAGTGTCATTTATTAAAGACGCAAGTAAATATTTNTTTGGAATAATTTCGAGTTTGCCCGCTTCNATTTTTGAAAAGTCAAGAATATCATTAATNATAGAGATAAGATTATTTCCCGCTTGTTTAATATCTTGCGCATAACTTCTTGATTCATCAGAAAGTTCGCTGCGTAAAAGTAATTCTGCCATTCCTATAATGGCATTCATTGGAGTGCGGATTTCATGGCTCATACTTGCAAGAAAACTGCTCTTTGTACGGTTTGCATTTTCCGCTTCTTCGCGTAAGTCTACAAGACGCTGATTTTGCATTTTTATTTCATCAACAACATTAAAGAAATATTCTCCTGTTCTTTGAACATTGTTTTGATAAACAATAAGCATTCTGTAAATATCTTCTTTAGAAATATTTGACTGCTCAATCATTGCGCCGATACTTTTTCTGATTGTTTCATAATTTGCAAGAGCGGTCTCGTTTGTATCCGCTTCTATACTGCTTTTTAAATATGAAATTGTAATATTTAAAAATTCACTGCGGCTGACAATATCAAAAACCAAAGATTTAATTTTGTTATCTATGTAATGAAAGAGTCTTTTTGTTTTATACGGATCGATCATTCCTGATTCCGGCAATGTTCCGAAAAATACGGCTGTAAGCGTTTGGTTGTGATGTGTAAAAAGCTCTTCTCCGTAAGTGTTAAAACCAATCATTGGATATTCATTGAACACATTGTTAAAGTCATCAATTAAATTCTTTTCGATAAGTTCTAAATGACGCTGAACACAATTAAAAAGCAAACAACCTTGTATACCCGGAAGAAATTGACTGACACCTTCGATACTTTTTTTTGTATCATTAATAATATTTCCCTGCTTTAATAAAAATACTTTCGTTCCTGCTTCTATAGAGCAGTAAAATTGAAGCCCTTTTCCGTCAATTACAAGATTAGGACTGCGTATATAAATACTGTCACCTAACAAAAGCCCCAGAGGGTTTCTTGCAAAAACCTGCGCTGTCAGCATGCTTACATCGTTTACACCAACAAGCCTGGCATATAATTCTGCAGCAGGCTCTCCGTTAATCTCCCATGCAATTCTCTGCATTATTTCTGAATGTGTAATAACAAAAGAAACATCGGTCGGCAGATAATGCACATAATGATTATAGAAGAAAGGAATCTTCATTTTTAAAATGATTGCAACAAGCCCGTCTCTGGAAATTTGCTGATCTGCTGTTACAAGTGTTTTTGTAAAAGTAAATTCATCTGCGGCAGCTCCGCCTACAAACGCCATGTTTAGCTCTTTTTCCATAGTGAATTCTTTAATGATCAATTCACCCAAACAAAGTCCGTCAAAAAAGATTAAACCAAGATATTCATCAGGATTGATTTTATGCTTTGCTGTTTTTTGTTTTAATTCTGCGATAGCATTGTGCGCGGATTTTATAGGGTCTTTTTTAACGCCTTCCTGAAAAGTATAATAACATTCATCAACTTCATCAGAAGAAAGAGACATAACAGAGATTCCGCTTTCAATAGCGCCGCCGCTTGACCAGCCGCCGCACATAGAAGTGCCGAAAACATTTGCTTTTGGAAACGCATTACTAATAGCTAAATGGGGTTCACTTTTCTCAAACTCCGGTGAAAAAAAGAAAATTATAACTTTTAGTTTTGGTTGCCCAATCTCATCAATGATTTTTTTAATATCCCATTCTTTCATCGATGTAACTTTTACTGCCATATTTCCCTCTTAATTGAATTATATATATTTTATATGATAAATGAGGTTAAGACAATGTTTTATTCACTGTAAAATTAATGCTTGATCATGATGAAAGGATATATCAAACTAAGAGTTATTAAGGAGAATTCTATGAGTAAACTAATTATACCTAAAAATTATCATCCGATTTTATCGGTTTATGAAACACAAACAGCGATTGGCGTAATTAAACGGCTGTTCGAGGAAAATCTGGCGCAAACTTTAAATCTTAAACGTGTTTCTGCTCCGCTTTTTGTTGAACCAGAAAGCGGTTTAAATGACGATCTTAACGGCATTGAACGCCCTGTCGAGTTTGATATCAAAGAAACGGGATCGAGTGTGCAAATTGTACATTCTCTGGCAAAATGGAAACGTATGGCACTGCATAATTACGCTTTTCCTGCCGGAGAGGGGCTTTATACTGACATGAACGCAATTCGCCGTGATGAAGATATGGATAATCTTCATTCAATATATGTTGACCAATGGGATTGGGAAAAAGTTATAGAAAAATCGTCGCGTAACGAAGATTTATTAAGAAAAACAGTTGCCGCGATTGTCGGCGCAATTTGCGATACAGCGGAAAAAATAAAAAAGATGTATCCTGTTTTAAAAATAAATTTGCAGCGTAATATTAAATTTATAACAACACAGCAGCTGGAAGATATGTATCCGCAAATGACAAGCAAAGAAAGAGAAAATGCTTATGTTAAAGAACATAAAACCGTATTCATTGTGCAAATCGGCGATATTTTAAAATCGGGAAGCAAGCATGACGGGCGGGCTCCCGATTATGACGATTGGACATTGAACGGTGATATAATGTTTTGGGACGATGTGCTTGATTGTGCAATGGAGATTTCTTCTATGGGTATCCGTGTAGATGAAAAATCGCTCGATTCACAGCTAACAAAAGCAAACTGCAACCACCGCAGAAGTTTTAAATTTCATAAGATGCTGCTTGAAGGAAAACTTCCGCTAACAATGGGCGGAGGTATCGGACAGTCAAGGTTGTGTATGCTCTTGCTTCAAAAAGCGCACATAGGAGAAGTACAAGTTTCTGTTTGGGATGAAAAAACTATAAACGAATGTATATCAGCAGGGATTAAAATTTTATAAAATTATTTTCGTTTAATGTTTACAATGACTCTCTGTTCCCGCTTGCTGAGCGCCTGCAATTACAGCTTCCCAATGAGTGTTTGCCATTTCTATAAAACTTTCTGCAGGAAATAAAAGAGTGTTTAATTTTTTTTGCGTAGCATCGGAAAAACTACCTGTTTGTATAAATTCTTTCCCTGCTTGTGTTACATTAGCAAGATACTCGTCTGTCTTTGCTGACATTTGAGGTATACTGAACAATTCGCCTTCCGGACAAATAATTTTAGTAAGTCTGTCGCAAACACTGTCTTTGCCGAAAATTGAATCAAACTGTTTAAATAATGCATCATAGTTATTTTCTATTTTACTGAAACCACAAGTAGATATTAAAACATGACGTTGATGTAAAAGATCGTAACGATGCGGATGTCTGTTCCTTCCGCTTGCAGTGATTTTAATTTCCGGCAATGTCAATGGAACAAGACGATCAAGAAACCCTTTTATTTTTGAAGGCATTCCGTAAAAATAAAGAGGAAAACTCCAGATGATAATATCTGCATTTTTATATTGATGTAAAAAATCTGTTGTCATATCATCGTTAATAATACATTTTCCCGGAGTTATCGCCCAGCATGAATAACATCCATTGCAAGGTTCTATATGTGATCTGCTAATATTTATAATATGAATGTGCTTGTCTGCATTAGCATTTAATCCTTCCATAAAGGCATGAGCGATTTTTAATGTATTGCTGCAATCACCTTTTGGGCTTCCGTTTAATAAAAGAATGTTCATGTCTTCTCCGTAATTATAGTTTATACGAAACTATTGCGGCTACTCGATAAAATTCCAAACGCATCGGGTTAGCTGTGTTAAGAATTCGCTCCTGATAATGAAGATCATCTTTATCTTCATTAAAATTTGTAAAATTTCTTCGTGTTCTGAATTGTGTTATCAATGCGATGCTGAATTGCTCTGTGATTTTAAAGTTAAGAATATTGGAGAATTTCCATCGTAATAAATCATCACCCCAGTCTTTGCGATTATCTCCGTCATAAAGATACAAATCCATTTCTGCCATAAACGCAACCATGTTTAGAAAAATCGGCATTTGATAACCTAAAACAAAATTGCCGAAATAATTAAAACCGTTACGGTTTTCTCCGTCATCATTTTCGTAATACCATGCTTCTCCGTTTTTCGCTCTTGTGTTGGCGTGGTAATTAATTTCGTGGTAACTCAGGAAAACTATATGATTCCAGTCTCCGGGAACAACTGCGGCTAAATCAAACTGAAAAGTCCCTCCGATATTTACTTTCCACAGCAGTGCATCAAAGGGACTGCCGTCATATTTAGATTCTTTATTAACACCTATTGTGTTGAAACCTGTTCCGTAAATATCACTTCCGAAAAGATTAAGAGGCCAGCCCGCTCCCATTCTTGCACCTGCGGTAATTTCGATAAATGCGACAGGAGTTAAAACAGCTTTAAAAATACCGTTAAGCGAAATAGGTGTAACTTCCGCAGTTAATGCAAGCGCGATATTGTTGTTTTCTGTAAGCGGATTATCGCCTTGCAGAAAAGGGAATTTAAAAGTTTGAGTAAAACCTAACTTTGCTTCAGGCAAAGATGATACTTGCAACATTAACTCTCTTGAAGACTCATAATCTTGTGCAAGCAAAGGCATTGCAAGTAATGGTAATAAAAAGAAAAAAGCAAGTTTTTTCATTATCATTCTCCTTTAAAAATATAATTACTCATTTTATTAATCATTATTTTTTCTTTGCTGATAAAATTATCGTAAACAAAAATTCCTGCTGTAAAAATTATCAATGTTATAAATCCCGGCAATCCTGTTATTCCTGTTATTAAATCATTTCCCCCGCTTGTTGCTATAATTGAAATCCCTGCAACAGCGTTCATTGTGCCGTGTGCAATCGCGGCAGCGATAACAGATTTTGATTTAACGGCAATGTATTGCATAATCGGGGTTAATAAAATGCAAAATACAACCATCATAAAAACACCGATTACAGGATGCTGAGGGTAATTGTGCCCCATTAAAATCAACGGTGCATGCCAGATTCCCCAAACAGCTCCTATATAAACAGCAGCTTTTAAAAAGTGCATATCTTTAAATTCTTTTAAAAGAAAACCTCTCCAGCCTGTTTCTTCTCCGAATGCCGCGATTGCATTTATCGTTATGCCTGCAATCAAACCTTGAAGCAACACAACCCAAAAATAATGAACAGGAAGAGCGTTTATTTGATCTTTTAATGTTTGATACATTTCAGGTGAAACATTTTCCTGTCTGTCCAATATGCCTGTCAGTTCAGGGTTATAAGAAATATCAGGAAATAAAAGAGTGATTCCCAGCGAGCAAAAAATAATTACAGGAAAAATTAACCATGCGAAAAAAAACCATCTATTAATTTTAAAAGAGATTAAAAGATTAGATAATAATTTTTCTTTATATATTTTTTTTACAATAAGCGCAGAAATAAAAGGGATAAACATATAGATAACACCCAGTACAATAAACCCAACTTGAAAATTAAAATTTCCTTTAATCAGCCAAAAAATTGCGGCTAATAAATAACTTATAGAAAATGTAAAAATTAAAAACAAACACGCTTTATTTATTTTTTGTTTTTTTAACGGATTTTCTGAATGTTCAGCAGACATCTTATACTCCTTAATATAAATATACCCGCTTTTTATAAATTTTTAAAGTCAATATTGACATTAATAAAACATTATAATAGTCTCTAATAATTATGGTAAGTCTTTCTGAATTTAATGTTCAAACAAATACACAAACTGATTGGTTTAATATTACTGATAATGTTCAAAAAGCTGTTGCTTCTTCCGGTATAAAAGAAGGAATTTGTGTTATTTTTACTTCGCATACCACTGCAGCTTTAACAATAAATGAAAATGCCGATCCGGATGTGCCTCATGATGTAAATCTATCGTTAAATAAAATTTCTCCTGACCGCCGTGAATTTCAACACAGCGAAGGCAATTCCGCCGCTCACACAAAGACAAGCCTTATAGGGGCTTCGCTTACAGTGATTGTAACAGGCGGTAAATTACTTTTGGGCACATGGCAGGGAATTTGGTTTACCGAATTTGACGGTCCGCGAAAACGCAAAGTTCATGTGCGTGTAATTGGCGAGTAAAAATATAACGTTTAAATATCCTCTCTTACTTCGACAGCAATCTATTCAGCCGTTTCACAAAGTCAGCGGGGTCATTTAATTTCATACCCTCTACAAGCAGCGCTTGATCTAACAGCACTCCTGCGACATCGGCGATTTGATTTTCATCGTCAACATCTTTAAGACTTAAGATTATCGGGTGTTCTCCGTTTACTTCTAAAATGGGTTTAATCTCTGTCATTGATGTTTGCCCCATCGCTTTGAGCATTTGCGC
>WQSW01000064.1 GCA_009787695.1 Treponema sp. | reverse complement strand
CCCCCGCCGCACCTTAAAACTCCTTACCCATTTGGGGATTAGGGTTAAATTGCTGTCCTGCCGCTCTCAAAACGAGGAATTTGCGGCGGAAAAAGTGATTTCCGCCTTGAATCAGGGGCAAATAGTGGCTTATGCAAGCGACGCGGGCACTCCAGCCCTCAGCGATCCGGGCGCGGTGCTGGCAAGAGCGGCAGCGGAGGCGGGGCACGAGGTTATCCCCGTTCCGGGAGCGTCGGCTTTCGCCGCTTTGCTGAGTGTTTCAGGCGGCAGGGACAAAACTGTCGTTTTTGAGGGGTTTTTGTCGCCTAAGCCGGGCCGGCGAAAAAGCCGTTTGCGCGAACTGATGGCGATGGATGCGGCTTGCGTTATTTACGAATCGCCTTTTAGAGTTCTTAAGCTTATGAGCGACATTGCCGAAATTGACAGTGAGCGGTATATTTGTCTGGGGCGGGAAATGACTAAAATGCACGAAGAGTATTTGCGCGGTTCAGCGGCTGAAATACTCAGTAATTTGAGCGAAAAAAAAGAACAAATTGGCGAATTTTCCTTGTATATCGCTGGAAATAAAATTAAATAGCTGGTAAACTTATAGTAGAAAGTTGCCGATAATAAGGTATAGGTAGGGTAAAGTTATGACAGTAGACAGGATAGGTCACGTAGAACCCATTCCTCCTAACAAGAGATCAGGAAGGAGTGAGAGCGCGGGGGGGAGCGACAAGGCCGATACTATTAGTCTTTCCACACAAGCAATGGAACAGGCTGAAAAGTATCAGGTTATCGAACTTATTAAATCCTCTCCAGATTTGGATGAGGCCAGGATTGTTGAACTCAGGCAAAAGCTTGATAATCCTTCGTACATGAAAGATGCAATTGACAAAACGGCGGATAACATTCTGAGCAGGTGGTTCGCATAAATCGAACCGATTTAATAAGTTAACGGTGCGTCTGATCGCTAAGCGGTCAGACGCTTTTTTTTGGAAAAAATAAATTTTAAAAATTTTTCAATATCCGTCTGACATTGTGCGGTTTACATCGCGCTGATAAAGTTCCTGATAAATAAGATTGCGTGTTTTAAGTTTTTCTTTTATCTCTCTTGTAAACGGCATATAGCGCCAGAAAGTTCCGCGTACATCTTTTTCAAGTTTTTGTATACCTTCAGCTTCTTTTGTCATCCACAAAATATAATCGCGGATAAAAAATTCTTTTATATCGCCTTTTAATTTTTGTGATTGAAACCATTGGTAATAATGACCTGTAAGCCCTTCTTCCATCCAGTAAAAAGACGCTTTTTCTTTTGCTACCTGCCAGCGTAAATCGGCAACCGCAGTAAGGACAGCGTAATATAAATTTCGCGGAAACATCGGCACGATGATTCGTCCGCGGCTTGTGGCACGGTTGTAACGGTCAAACGGTTCCCAGCAAAAACCTGTGTCTCCGTATGTCGGTATTAATAAAACATAAGGAGCAATACGGTTTAATTTATTTTTATAAACGCGGCAGTAAACCTCTGCATCGATGCTTTCTATTTTTGCAAGTAATGTAATAACATTTTCTCTTGTTGCAATATCGTTAGGTCCGCAGTGATAATATTCGCTTGTTAAAACAGGGAAATGGTTTCCTTGCCTGCCGCAAGTCATTTTTGCCATTTGGCGTATTGTATCAAACTCGGCATCTATTGCACCCAAATCGACAGCGGCAGCACCGCCTTCCGCTTCAATTTTATCTTTTAATGATTGAACATCAGTTTCTGCATTTACAAAATCCCTTATGCTTACTTCCAGATCGTGATCGTTTTTTAATATTTCTTTAAGAAGGTTTTGAATTTCTGAAATCGCCGCTTTTTGCCTTTCCTGCAAACAATCGGAAACATCATTTAATTCGCGTAAGGGTGTGCGTTCATATATCATTCCGATCCTGTCGCGGAGTATTTTTTCAATTTCGTCCCGTTCTCTGTCTTTTTGTTTTACTATTGATCTTGCTCCGTCCAGTTTGCCTTGCGCTTTTTCCAGTAATTGCGTTAACTTTGATTGATTGTTTCCTTTTGCGATTTTTACTTCATCTGTTGTTGACGGGCGCATTTTACTTGTTCCGACACCGTTAAGCCATTCATCAACATAAAGAACAGGCTGGTCTAATGCATTATCTACAACAATTTTACTGAAAAAATCGCGTGTTTCTGTTTTTAAAAAATTAGGATGCAACAGTCCGAAGCGAAGAAGGAATTTTTTGCAAGGTGCAATATTGCCTGCCGATTTTCTTGCAACATTTAAAAGAAAATCCCAATATGGCGTGATAAATTGCTGGCGGAAAACGCTTCTGTCTTTCGGGTCTTTTGCAGTCAGGTATTTCTGAAGAATTGTATGCACTCTCTGGGCAATATCGCCTTCGTTGGAAAGGGCGTTTTTATAATAAGCCGGATCGTTAAAAAAATCATGACCTTTTTCTTCAAGGCGTTTGGTTATTTGCGGAAAGCCTGTTGAACTTAGATTGATGTTTTCGGTTAGAGGGTTTACAGTCCCTTTTTCGCCGAAAAGATCGTTAAAATCGGGGAGAACCGAGTTATCTGAACCTGCAGTTCCCAGCAGAGCAGCAAGATCGGCATCCATCTCTTGATTTGAATTACCAGCCATAAGTGTATGATAAATTGTTTAAAGAATGTTGTCAAATGGTCTGCTTGAACCCCAACTGTCAGATAAGAAGTTCGTCTAAATCAATCTCTGCCGCAGTGCAAGGGACAGTTACTCCCCAATTTTCCAGCACTTGCGGATGAAGTTCGCCGAAAACGCCGATTTGTTTTCCGTTATAAATGATTGATGCCGCTCTTCCTTGTATAAATCTTTCATCCGATGATTCCTGTACTTCATATTCGCGGGAAATGTAGTAAAAGAGCGCCTGCAATTCTGCGGCGGCAGTGTTGAAGTTTGCATCTGTTCCTGCATGAATGAAACCTGCAAATTGGCGCGTTTTGCTGCGGTAATTTTGTGTATCATCAAGCCACGCGATTTTTCCAACTTCAAAAATTTTATGAGGATAGACCGATCCGGAAATCGATTCGCTTAACATGAGCGAGGCAAGTATAGAGTCGCGTACATATTCATAATTTTCCGTCATCGGGTTAAAGATGCGTATTATTTTTTCGCCTTTGCCTCTCATGTTTTCCACTAGATTTTTCCGCGAGCCGAGATAATTATAAATCATTTCCTGATATCCAAGACCGATAAGCAGCTCTTTAATTTGCCTGCTGAATAAAGTGATTGGAAGCAAACGCCCGACAGTAGAGTCTGCAGGACGCTGCGGTTTAAACGAACTGAGAGAGCGCCCTATCATTACATCTTCTGCAACATCGGCGGCATGAAGAAAATCGTTTCTGTATTCCGGCGGATATGCGCGCACACCCGGCACCGGAGATGAGTTTTCCTGTCCTCTTTCTTTACTTTCAATTTTTTCTGCTGTTACGCCCATGCGCGCAAGAGCTTGTACACATTCATCGGCATTAAGTTTTTCGCCGAGAAACCTCTCTATCCTTGCGAGGGAACAAAAGACGGGTTCTTGAAAATAAAAAGGCGTAACAATATTTTTACCGAACGGCGTGTCATACTCGTATTCGATTTCTACAGGTTCAATTGTAAAACCGTTATCTGCAAGATCGCAGGCAACAATTGATGTTGCAAGGATTAGCGTCGGCATATCTGTGCCTGTCATTTCAACAAAAACTTCGCTGTCTCCTACCTGCACAGCGCCTAAATCATTTGAGTTTATAATAGGCGGATAAGAGAGGATAACGCCGTCTGCATCTGTTAACAACGGATGAATAGGTTCGTGCTCTTGAATAAATGCAAACTCTTTTCCTTTGGGGTGCTGCTTTAAAATTTCGCGTAACGTCAGTTGTCCGTCCCATGCAAGAGGTTCAAAAGAAACAGAATCGGGATCGACCCCCTTGTAAATGATGGGCCACTTAATCAGCGAAATGCGGTAAATACCCATCGACATGCTTCGTCTTTTTCTACCGAAATTCCACGCGAGTTTTTCCTGAGTTTGGATCATATCGCGAAGCATTGGATCGGTTATCGATTTTCCGTTTAATCGTGCAACGAAACCTGTCATGTATGGGCGCACTTGTTTTACGCTTGTTTGTACTTTAACTTTGCGCGTTGCTTTTTTCATATCGCCGGGTCTTGAAAAGAAGGTGTATTTATCTTTATCGCCGCTTTTTGCCGTACTGCCTGCCGCATATATCCGCAATTGGCGGGCGCAGCCTGCCGTTCCCCAAAGATCGGGTCTATTTGTGTCGTTTAATTCGATTTTTAATGTTCTTTCGCTTTCCGGCAGGCTTTTATCGCTGTCTTCGTCAAGCTCAGCTTTGGCGCAGACAAGAATTTCTTCAAATTCATCCCTGTTTTTCCAGCCTCCGTGCGTTTCTGACGAACCGGGGCGGTTTGCAAGTGTGTAAAAAACTTGTTCATTTACTTCGATTTTTGGCATATTTGCTATTATATTGTTTTATTTGTTTTGTTGCAAATAGGTAAAGCGGAAAGTACTTGCATAAACCGTTAAACATCTGTCATAATATGAGAAAAGAAATTTTCATTTATGGAGGAAAATAATGAAAAAATTTATCGCTGTTTTATTGGTTGTATTGTTTGCCGCTTCAGTGATCGGATGCCCCGGAAAAGCCGGAACTTTAATCGGTGTTGCTATGCCTGAAACCCACGTTCAGCGTTGGTTAAAAGACGGACAATCCCTTGTAGCAGAAGCTGAAAAACTCGGCTATCGTGCAGAAGCGCAATTCGGCGATGCAAACCAAGGCACACAGAATCAGCAGATTCAGAGCTTTTTGACACAAGGTGCAAAAGCTTTAATCGTCGGCTGTATCAATGACGGTGTTGCTCCTGTTATTACAGAAGCTGCCAAAGATAAAGTTGTTGTAGTCGCTTACGACCGCATTATCCCCAACTCAGCAGATTATGATTATTACATAACTTTTAATAACTTTAAGGTTGGTGTTCTTCAGGCACAGAGTATTGTTCAAGGTTTAAACCTTAACTCAGTTACCTCTGCCGCGCCTAAATACATCACCCTGTTTGCCGGCTCCCCGACAGACGGAAATGCATTTTTCTTCTTTGACGGTGCAATGAGCGTTCTTAATTCCTTTATTGACAGCGGCGCGCTTGTCGTAATAGGACCTTATCCAAGAACATCAAATGACAGAGAAAATTTCCAGAGAATTGCCACTGAAAACTGGCAAGCTCCTATTGCAAAAACCCGCATGGAAAACCTCTTAAGCAACGATGCACGCAACGTCACACTGGACGCTATTTTAGCTCCTAATGATACACTTGCACGCGCTATCCTTGAAGCATGCAAAGCAGATGCCAAATACCGCAGCAAACTTCCTGTAATTTCAGGTCAGGATGCAGAATATGATTCAGCAATGTCAATTAAAAACGGCGAACAATACAGCACCGTTTTCAAAGACACAGCAAAACTTGCAGAAGCTGCAATTCTTTTAGCAGATCAAGTTCTTAAAGGACAGACAATCAGTATTCCCGGCGCAGTTCTTGCAACAGGCGACCTTGCAGAAATCGGTAACACCGGCAGAAAATTTGTAAAAGCTTATTTGTTAGATCCTATCCTTGTTACAAAAGACAACCTCACAGTAATGCTTGATGCAGATTTCTACAGCGACAGGCTTGATCGCGGAATTCCATTAAGATAATCTGACATATTGATACTCGTATGACCGCTGAAATTAAAGCGGTCATACCGGGTATTTTTTTTGTTTAGAAATAATTCATTTGTTAAAATATTAAAATTGATTTAGTTACGCTCTATGCAGGTGCGCGGAGTGAAACAAACGGGGGATCGATGAGCGAGTATATTCTTGAGATTGAAAATCTGACTAAAGAATTTCCCGGAGTTAAAGCACTTGAAAATGTCAGTTTAAAAGTTAAAAAAGGCGAAATACATTCTTTATGCGGAGAAAACGGCGCAGGTAAATCAACCTTGATGAGCTGTATCTCCGGCGTTTATCCCAAAAACAGTTACGAAGGAAAAGTTTTTTATAAAGGACACGAAACAAATTATAATAGTGTAAGAGACAGTGAAAACGAAGGGCTTGCAATCATTCATCAGGAATTGGCTCTTAGCCCCTATCTTTCAATTTATGAAAATATTTTTCTCGGTCACATGGAAACAACTTTCGGTATTATTAATTGGAATAGATATATAAAAGAGTCTAAAAAATATTTAGAGATAGTCGGTCTTAACGAACCATCTGCGACTATCGTCAGTAAATTAGGTGTGGGCAAACAACAGTTGGTTGAAATCGCCCGCGCGCTTTCAAAAAAAACAGAGCTTCTCATTCTTGATGAGCCCACATCATCACTTAATGATGATGAAAGCGAGAAGCTCCTTAATCTTATAATTGAATTTAAAAACCAGGGGATTACCTCAGTTATAATTTCTCATAAATTAAATGAAGTTTTAAAAGTTGCTGATACTGTAACAATTTTGCGTGACGGAAAATCCATCAGCACATATGATGTAAAAAAAGATAATCTTACAGAAGAAATGATCATAAAGGATATGGTTGGGCGCGATTTAACGCACCGTTTCCCGGAGCGGACTTCCTCTCCCGGCGAAGTTGTAATGGAAGTGAATAACTGGACAGTTTATCACCCTGAGTATCATTCAATAAAAGTTGTTGATAATGTTTCTTTTCATTTGCGAAAAGGCGAGATACTTGCTTTCTGCGGACCTATGGGTGCAGGGCGCACGGAATTGATGATGAGTATTTTCGGTAATTCATACGGTTTCCGCAGCGAAGGTGAATTGAAGATCAACGGAAAGCATTATAAATTTAACAGCCCTCACGAGGCGATTGCTTCCGGTTTGGGTTATATTTCCGAAGACCGCAAAAGTTTAGGATTGGTTCTTATTCAAGACATTAAAACAAATATAACCCATTCCAGTTTGGAAAAAATTTCCACATTCGGAGTAATAAACAAACAAAAAGAAATTAAAGAAGCGGAACGTTATTGCAAAGATTTAAATATCAGGACGCCTTCCATAAATCAATTTGTGCGTAATCTTTCCGGCGGCAACCAGCAAAAAGTTGTTGTAAGCAAAACATTGATGGCAAACCCGGATATTTTTATTGTTGATGAGCCGACACGCGGTATTGATGTCGGAGCAAAAACAGAAATCTACGGAATAATGAATGATATTATCGCGTCAGGAAAAAGCGTAATTATGATCAGCTCCGAACTTCCTGAAGCTATCGGTATGGCTGACAGAATTTATGTTATGAACGAAGGAAAAATAAAGGGTGAGCTTTCCAAAGAAGAAGCGACTCAAGAAAAAATAATGCATATGGCGCTTGTAGGTTAACAGCTTACACAAGGAGATATAAATGGACGGTAAGGTTATTTCTGGTTTCGATATTAAGTCTCTGATAAAAAACAATATCAGAAATTATTCAATGTTTATTATGCTTGTTTTAATTTTATTAATCTTTGCTCCTTTAACAAGCGGGAATAACTGGAGTCCGCGTAATTTTACAAATATCTTTTTTCAGTATAGTTATGTATTAATACTTGCTGTCGGAATGGTTATGGTCATCATTATACAGGGTATAGATTTATCTGTAGGTTCTGTCTGCGCTTTTATAGGAGCGTTAACCGCAATGATTTATAATTCCGGTGCAGGAATGACAGTTACACTGATTGCAGCTCTTTTAATGGGTGCTTTTGTCGGCGCTTATCAAGGGGTGTGGGTTGCTTACGGAAGAGTACCTGCATTTATTGTAACTCTCTCCGGTATGATGCTTTTTCGCGGTCTTACTTACATTATTACAAAGGTTAGCCCGATAAGCCTTAAAGATACAGGATATTCTCTTCTTGCTACAGGTACCCTTGATGAAGTATTGCATACTAAACAAATCGGTCCTTATTATCCTATGTCTTTCGTTATCGCATTATTATTGCTGGCGCTTTTCTTTGTGTCAGAATTTTCCGCACGAAAGAAAAAAATAGAAAACGGTTTTGAAATTTCTCCGAAGTTATTTTTTATTTTAAAACTTGTTTTAATCAGTTTGCTTATTCTCGGTTTAGCTGATCGTTTTGCACGTTACCGCGGGCTTCCGATTGTTGCGCTTGTTCTTGGCATTACAGTTTTTATTTTCCACTTTATTATGAACAACACAGTGCTTGGCAGATACATTTATGCTGTCGGCGGCAATCCTCGTTCCGCAAAATTATCAGGAATAAATTCCGAATTAATTATTTTTATCGTTTTTTGTTTTATGGGCGTTTTAACAGGTCTTGCTGCTGTAGTAAGTACAGGTTACATGAACAGCGCTCTGCCTCAAGCCGGAAATCTTTTTGAGTTAGACGCAATCGGTGCATGTTACATCGGCGGTGTTTCTGCAGGCGGCGGCATAGGATCAATAGTTGGTGTTATTGTCGGCGGTCTTGTTATGAGCTCAATCAACAACGGAATGTTCCTTATGAATCTCGGCACTCATTACCAATATGTTGTGAAAGCATTAATTCTTCTCTTGGCTGTATTCTATGATGTTTACACACGCCGTAAAGCGGGATTAGGCTGATTTGATATTGCAGACTTTGTTTGAGTAAATAATGTTTGTGTAGAAGTTTAAGGAGACAGTTTAATGAAAAAGCTAGGCGGAGTTTCAGCGCCGCATTTGAAGAACACAGCTTTGTGTATACCCGAAGCAATCCCTGTTCCTGTTGAAGTAAAACTTCCGATGTTGATGCATTCAGGAACACCTGCAAATCCTATTGTCGCTGTCGGAGATTATGTCAAGGTCGGGCAAGTTATCGGCGAAGCCGTTGGTTTTGTTTCCTCTCCTGTGCATGCAAGTGTGTCGGGAAAAGTAAAAAGCATTGAAACATTAGACAGTTTGACCGGAAAAAAAGCGGTGACGATCACTATCGCTTCGGACGGGAATCAAACACTATGGGAAGGAATCGCGCCGCAGAAGGTGACAAACCTTGCGGAATTTTTAGAGGCGGTCAGGAACAGCGGGGTAGTGGGACTCGGCGGAGCGGGGTATCCTACAGCGCCCAAGTTTACGCTTAAAGAAAATGTTGTGCTTGATTATATTTTGATTAACGGCGCGGAGTGCGAGCCTTACATCACTTCCGATACAAGAACGATGGTAGATGAAACCGCTTTTATTTGGGACGGCGTTCTTCTTATGAAAGAATATCTTAAACCGAAAAATATTATTATCTGCATCGAAGAGAATAAACCTGAA
Organism: Treponema sp.; assembly: GCA_009787695.1. Lineage (GTDB taxonomy): Bacteria > Spirochaetota > Spirochaetia > Treponematales > Breznakiellaceae > WQXQ01. The sequence continues at coordinate 2,262 of WQSW01000064.1, read as the reverse complement.
GCGATAAAAAAATTCAAAGACCTATGCACTCAATCAAAACTTGAAGGTGTGTCAGTGCGTATTCTTTCATCGCTTTATCCTCAGGGAGAAAGAAAAGTTCTTGTGTATAACGTTACGGGGCGTACAGTTCCCGAAGGCGGGCGTTTGCCTGATATCGGCTGTATTGTTATAAATTGTACGACAGTCGCAACTTTCGCCAAGTTTATAAAAACAGGTCAGCCTCTTGTTTCAAAGTGCGTCACTGTTGACGGGTCGGCTGTTATCAACCGTAAAAATGTGATTGCGCCTATCGGCACTCCTGTACGCAATATTTTTGATTATTGCGGCGGACTAAAAGATGATGTAAAAAAAGTCACGCTCGGCGGACCTATGATGGGCGTTGCAGTTCCTAATTTGGATATTCCTATCGTAAAGATTACAAACGCAGTTCTTGCTTTTTCTGCTAAAGACGGGGATATACCGGAGCCGACAGCTTGTATTAAATGCGGGCGTTGTTTATACAAATGCCCGATGAATTTAATGCCGCCCTATATTGAAAATGCTTACGAACTTAAAAAACCGGAATTGTTAAAAAAGTTTAAATTGAATATGTGCGCCGAATGCGCCTGCTGCGCCTTTACCTGCCCTGCAAAAAGACCTCTTGTTCAGGTTATGATTTTAGCAAAAGATATGCTTTGGGAATACGAGCAAGAACAGAAAGCGGCAAAAGCGGCAACTAAGGAGGCGGCAAAATGAATGTATCGTTTGCACCTCACATACATGACAGATTAACAACCAACCGCATCATGCTTGATGTGTGTATCGCGCTTGTCCCTTCTCTTGTAATTGCAATTTGGGTATTCGGTTTGCGTGCCGCTGTTATAACAGGGGTTTGCGTTGCCTCCTGCGTTTTGTTTGAGTGGGGATATGAAAAATTATTAAAAAGAAAAAATACCATAGGCGATTTTTCTGCCGTCTTAACAGGAATTATACTCGCTTACAATTTGCCTGTAACAATCCCTGTTTGGCAAGCTGTCTTCGGCAGTTTTGTCGCAATTATTTTTGTTAAACAGCTCTTCGGCGGATTGGGAAAAAATTTCGCAAACCCTGCCGTAACAGCGCGTATCGTTATGTTCCTTGCCTTTCCCATAACAATGACGACATGGGTTTTACCCTTCGGTTCGTTAGAAACGAATGATATAGTAACAGGCGCAACTCCTCTTGCCTATCTTTTTAAAGGAGATATTAATTCCCTGCCGAGTTTCTGGAATTTATTTTTGGGAACGCACGGCGGCTGTTTAGGTGAAACAAGCGAGCTTGCTTTATTGATCGGTTTTGTATATCTCCTGTTACGGCGTGTAATCACACCGATTATTCCTTTTACTTTTATCGCAACTGTTTTTTTATTAACTTCTCTTTACGGCGGTTTTGATTACGGTCTTTATCAAATTTTATCCGGCGGATTATTTTTAGGCGCGATTTTTTGCGCGACAGATTATGTTACTTCTCCTATTACAAATTTAGGACGCGCAATATTCGGTGTCGGCTGCGGATTAGTGACAGTTGTTATTCGTCTTTACGGAAGTTATCCGGAAGGCGTATCCTTCGCAATTCTTTTTATGAATATGTTAGTCCCTTACATTAATAAAATTTCGTATAAGAAAGCATTGGGAGGGTTAAAATGAACAAAGATTTTTTTATGCCTATAATCGTCCTGTCGCTTATTTGTCTTTTTGTTTCAGGAGCGTTGGCTGTTGTAAATAACGTTACTCTCCCTAAAATAGAAGCGGATGCCGCAGCACGCGCTAAAGATGAAATGGGAAAAATAATGCCGTTAGCAGATGAGTTTATAGAAATTGTAAATATTAATAATCTGCCAAGAACTATCACCGGAATTTTTAAAGCGAATAATGCGGGTGATACTTTGGGTTATTTGTTTATGATCTCATCTCCCGGTTACGGCGGAGATATTAATATTATTTGCGGGGTTGATAATAACGGAAGGATAATAAAAACGCAGGTTCTTTCGCATACGGAAACAAAGGGAATGACAGATCCCGTTTTTGAAGACTCGCATCAAAGTAAGTATATCGGCAAAGATAAAATGCTCGATGGTATAGATGCGATTACAGGCGCGACAGTTTCATCTAACGCATATAAAAACGGTATCCGCGATTCGTTAACAGCGTTTGAAATTATTACATCAAAATAAGAGGGAAAGCATGAAAAAAAGATTATCAATTCTTTTAAACGGGATAATCAAAGAAAACCCCGTTTTAGTTT
>WQSW01000063.1 GCA_009787695.1 Treponema sp. | reverse complement strand
CTGCACAAGTTACAACGGCTCCTGCGGCAGCACCAGCCGCTTCATCGGGCGGCGAAACAGTACCGGCTCCTGTAGCGGGCACAGTCCTCCGCTATGTTGCAGCAGAAGGTGCAGACGTAAAACCAGGCGACACACTTTTAATACTTGAATCCATGAAGATGGAATTGGAAATTAAAGGAAACACAGCCGGCAAGATACACTTCCTTGTACCGATCAGCACACAAGTTGTTTCAAAACAACCAATTGCCAAGATTGGCTGATTCAAAAATTTAATATAAATAATGTTAAAAAGAGCATGGAGTTTTTACTTCATGCTCTTTTTTATTTATATAATTATGATATAATTAATTTATGGAAATAATAGAGGTTACGGAAGATAAAGAGCAATACATGGATTTACTCTTACTTGGTGACGAGCAAGAAAGCATGATAAAAAAATACTTGAATAGAGGAATTCTATTCGCCCTTTACGATGATTTTGATTTAAAAACTGCAGCTGTCGTAACCAAAGAAGATGATGAAACATACGAAATAAAAAATATTGCGACACTAAAGATATATCAGCGCAAAGGATACGGAAGCGCAATGATAAAACATATAATCCAAAAATACAAAAGTCAATGTAAAAAAATAATTGTCGGCACAGGTGACAGCGAAAGTATTTTACTTTTTTATGAAAAGTTTAATTTTATATACTCACATACAATAAAAGATTTTTTTATAAAAAATTATGACCATCCTATAATCGAGAATGGGAATCAATTAAAGGATATGATTTATATGAAGTTGTGTTTTTGAATTAGAAAAAAATATTAAAAGGAATGTTTACCCCTAACTATTTTCCTTCAATTCCCGCAATTCATGCAAAGCCCGTAATTTCCAAATCGCTTTTTCTTGAATCTGCCGGACGCGCTCGCGTGTTATTCCTAAATATTTGCCTGTCTCTTCAAGAGTGAGAGGAGACTCTCCTGTTAAACCAAAGCGAAGTTGAATTATTTTCATCTCTCTTTCTGATAATTGCGAAAGTATCCCGCTCATTGTTTCTTGAAGCGTCATGGAGAAAACCATTTCAAAAGGCTCTGACATGCTATCGTCTTTAATAAGGTCTGCAAGACGTGTTAAGTTTCCGTCGTCTACGATGGTATCAAGGCTTGTCGTCTCCTGTGAAAGTTTTACAATTTCTTTTACTTTAGAAACAGGAACACCCAAATATTCTGATAATTCTTCTTCGTTGGGATCGCGCCCTAAATCTTGCGTTAGCTGTTTCGCTACATAATAGCACTTTTTAATAGTGTTAAGCATATGAATAGGTATGCGTATAACGCGCCCCTTATCCGCAATACTCTTTATTATCGCCTGCCTTATCCACCATGTGCCGTAAGTTGAAAAACGGCAGCCTCTTGTATAGTCAAAGCGTTCAACAGCTTCAATTAGACCGATGTTTCCTTCATCAATTAAATCTAAAAGCGATAAACCTCTGTGCTGATAATTTTTTGCAATTGACACGACAAGACGTAAATTGGAATTAATCATTGTGTTCTTATAATGAATAAGTGCGGCTTCAAGAGCGGCTTTTTCTTTGGCAAATGCAGCTTGAAGTTCGCTGTTATCGTCTTGTTTTTTCTTTTTATCGGAAGTTACCGCTTTTACTGTGCTTTTCCGGTGTTCGGATTCAAGTTGTTTTATTTTACCGCGCAGGCTAATAATTTTTTCGCCGATGTTTTGTTCTTCTTGAAGTGTTAATAAGGGAAATCTGGAAATTTGTCTGAAATAAACTGCTAAAGGATCAGATTCCTTCTGTGTTTTTACCCGCTTATGAGGCTTATCAATTATTTTTCTTGACCGTTTACCTATCTTTTCTATTCCTGCTTCCATTTTCTCTCCTTTTCTCCTACTTACAGAAATCCTTGCTAGGCTCTGGGAGCCGCAGCCGGATCAATAGGTTTATCCCTTTGGAAAACCATAAAAAACAACTGCGGTTTTTCAGAAACCGCATTGACACCTAACCTTCCTAAATCCATTCCCGGCGTTATCCGCTCCCCTACAGTTACATTTATTGTTTCAAGACCGCCGTACATGTAATAATATCCACCGGTTGTTTCTACAATTACAACTCTGCCGAATTTCCGCCATGGGCTTGCAGAAACGACACTCCCTTGCGTCAAACTTCTTACAACTTCTGCGCGTTCTGCTTCAACAACAACGCCCATCTGACCTGTCATATAAGAAATATCTTTCGGCATTACCGGCCATCTTAATGCATAAAGCCCGCTTGCAGGTGTTTCAGGGTTTCTGATAACACTCGGAGTAACTCTGCCCGGTACCTTGATTACATCACCTATTTTTATCACATGGTTAGCTGAAAACCTGTTTAGATCGAGCAAATTCTGCACGCTAATTCCATGCGCCCGCGCAATGCTGTAAAATGTATCACCTCTTATTACCCTGTAATCTGCAAGTCCCGTTTGCACAGATATTTGCGCCGGATTAACAGGCGCTTCTTGCACAACAGGTAAACTGCCTCCCGGCTGAATAGAAGAGCCGCTGACAGAACGCGGAGACGAGGCAGGTATCACAAGCCGTCTTCCCACTTGAAGGGTTGAAGGGTCTGTTATATTATTTGCACGCATCAGTTCGCTTTCTGTAACTTGATAAGAACGGGAAATTGAAAAAACAGTCTCCCCTCTTACAACTACATGAATCAAATCTTCTGCGGAAAGCAATCCTGAGACAAGGACGCAGACCAACAATAAAATGGTATATCGAAAAAGATACTTCACGGCTCTTCATTATCGGCACAGATCATCAAAAACTACAGCAAAAAGAAAGGTTACAAAAAATCTGTAAAAAATCTTGAACCTCAACCGAGCGCGAAGCGTGAAGGTTCCCGTCTTGAACCTCAACCGAGCGCAAAGCGCGAAGGTTCCCGTCTTGAACCTCAACCGAGCGCAAAGCGCGAAGGTTCCCGTCTTGAACCTCAACCGAGCGCAAAGCGCGAAGGTTCCCGTCTTGATTTAGTAAAAAAATAAAAGTAAATTGATGATAAGGGGGATAAAAATGGGTGATTATAAAAGACCTAGCTGGGATGAATATTTCATGGAAGTCTGCGATGCAATCTCCAAGCGGGCTACTTGCGAAAGAGGAAGGTCGGGCTGCGTGATAGCAAAAGACAAACAGCTTTTGGTAACAGGTTATGTAGGCGCTCCTGAAGGCCTCCCCCATTGCGATGATGTGGGACATCAATTTAAAAAAATGCTCCATGAAGACGGAAAAGAAACCACCCATTGTGTCCGTACCGTTCATGCCGAACAAAACGCCATCTGCCAGGCTGCAAAGCGGGGCATTTCCATAAACGGAGCGACACTGTATTGCCGCATGACCCCTTGCAGAACTTGCGCTATGCTGATAATCAACTGCGGGATAAAACGTGTAATATGCCAGCGCCGTTATCATGACGGAGCAGACTCCGAAGCAATGTTTAAAACAGCAGGCATCCCTTTAGAATATGTAATTAATGAAATCCAGCAATACGAGAATCAATAATTAAAGATCGCTTGCCTCAAGAACTATCCGGTATTTTAGATATACTTCTTCCAGTGTGTGACGAGGTCCCGGCGCGTTTACCCTTTTTCGCAGGGTGCAGGCATCGCGTCTTTCAATAAAAAAGTCGTAAATGGCACGGGGGTCATGATCGTTTAATACCGAGTATATCGGCTTTGTATCAAGATAAGAACGTACTTCGGTATGGCTTATCGCATTAACACCGTATCGTTTTAACCTGTTTCTGACTTGCAGAATTTCTTCGTAAGATAAACCGAAAAGAAACTCTTCCAGCGCCCATCTGGTTTCATCATTTGTAGATTCTTCTTTTAAAAAATCTTCCCATTCTGTTTCAGTATCCATGCTTATGGAAATACGCAAAAGTTCTGTGTTGCCGTCCATTGTTCCAAAACTAGGCGGAGCAGAATCTCTTGCTGTCCAAAGGGAAGAAAGAGCCATAAGGTGGCGTACACTGCGAAGATCTGTACCGCTGTCCCAAAGGGCGATTAAATCATGGGTAAGCCCGGATTTTGTATTATCAGAAAAACTAGGATCATCAAGACAAGAAAAATATACGTTTTCTGCCATCAAGGTAAAAACAACAGAAAAAGTAATTTCCAGCGCTTGTGAATGTAAATCGTTATTACCCTCTGCATATTGAGCAAGCAAAGAAAAAGCATGAAATTTAGCGACTAAAAAACTTCTTAAAGCTACGACCTTAGTAGGTGTTCTAAGAAGATGAGAAGCTGTCGAAAAAACAAGAAGCGATTCTGTCAGTTTATTTTCATTAATAAGAATATCTTTTACAAATTGTGTATTTTTTATTGAAGGATAATCAAAAACCGCTCCTCCTAAATTACGTAAACGCCGGAACCTTTCAGATATCAGTATATGTTCCTGCGGTTTTTCTTTTTTAAGCCATTGTTCAATTTTATCAACAAGAATTTCTTCATAATTTGACAAGACTTGCAAACCTTGTTTGTTCGGCTGCGTCATAATATTTATATTGTATCATCAAAAGAGCAAACTTACAATTCGTTTTCCTTGAAATTATCGATTATAGATGTTATATTAATTGATAATTGGGGGTGCACCGGTTTCGACTGGTACGTCTTCGGGGTATAGGTTGCAGATGGAGCGCTCATCTCCTGATTGAGCAAAAATTTAACTGCCAATAGAAATGTCAGTTACGCTTACGCCTTAGCTGCATAAGCGCGTGGAACTGTTCCGCCGCTCTGAGGAACTACTTCTGCGTCGCAATCAGAGCTGGTAATACCGCTGCTTCCGGAGACGGCATTACAAGATTTACCGGGATAAGGACAGACCGCGCGCTGTTTAGCCAAGCCTGTCCCGACAATTTAATAAGCAGCTAAATCTGTAGATATCTATATTTCGCGTATTGGGACGCGGGTTCGACTCCCGCCACCTCCAGAAAAATGTCAGCTGCATCCTGTCGTGTTAGCGCATGTATCGCACTTCATACAAGTTCCGTTTCTTACCAAAGTATAAAAACCGCAAGTTGGGCATGGATCGCTTTCATAACCTTTAATACGCGCTTCAATTATTTTTATTACTTCGCTTTCCTGCGGATAATTTTCTTTTTTAGGAAAATCTTGTTCATGCGTAAAATCACCAGGTGTTTTTTCATGTCCTGTCATTACCATTGTTTGCGAACGGAAATCTTCGATTGGCATTTCACGGGCAAAACCGCCTTGTGAAAAATCTTGCGGATTTTTTCCGACAGTACTTCTCTCAAAAGCTTTAGGAGCAATGCCGCCGCCTGACGAGCCTAAACTATCTCCTCCCGGGCGTTTCTCAGGCAGCTTGCCGCCGGAAGACGGAGGCAGCGCAGAAGGAGGAGGCGGAGGAGTGACCGGAACAGTGGCGCTTGGTCTGAAACCTGTGCTTGGTTTATCCTTTGTTTTTGGATTTGTCGCGTCTGCTTCACTCTTTGTTGTTGTAGCAAGAAGGTCTTCAGGTTTAACCTGTCCTAAATCACTGCGTTTTAAATAACTGATCGCTAAGTCGCGGAAAACATAATCAATTACGCTTGTCGCCATTTTTACATAATCATGACCTTGCACTATCCCGTTAGGTTCAAACCTGCTGAATGTAAATGCATCAACATATTCTTCAAGAGGTACGCCGTATTGAAGCCCCAATGAAACTGTAATTGCAAAACTGTTTAAAAGGCTTCGGAAAGCAGAGCCTTCTTTTTGCATATCAAGAAAAATTTCGCCGAGACTTCCGTCTTCAAATTCGCCTGTTCTTATAAAAATTGAGTGCCCGCCGATTTTTGCTTTTTGAGTATAACCCATTCTGCGGTTCGGCAGAGGTTTGCGCAAGCCTCTTATATTCGTGGATTTTCTTTGATGTTCCTGCGCAACAGGTGCAAGTTCCAATCCTTTTTCAACTTTTAAAATAGTGTCGGCTAACGGATCTGTTCCGGGCGCGAATGTATTTAAAGGCTGAGATAATTTTGAACCGTCCCTGTAAAGCGCGACAGCTTTTAAACCGTTTTTCCAAGAAAGCATGTATGCGCCTTTTACATCATCATAATTTGCAGAGTTAGGCATATTGATTGTTTTTGAAATCGCCCCGGAAATAAAAGGCTGAACTGCCGCCATCATGCCGATGTGCGCTGTCCATGAAATTGATCTTTTGCCTTTTTTACCAGAAGGAGCTGCCGTATCAAAAACAGAATAATGCTCTTTTTTAAGACCGGGTGCGCCTTCAAGCCCCATCGTTCCGCAAATATACAATTCAGCATCTTCAATATCTTGACTGCTGAAACCAAGATGTTTAAGAAGATTAAAACCTTGCAGCGACCAAGTGGACTCAGGAATTTTTAATTCTTCTTCGACAAATTCTCTTCCCAATATATATGGATTAAAAACACCTTCTAAGTTAAGAGCTGTTTTTACAGCTTCTTCTATATTTGCAATTACTTCCGGCGTAAAACTTTTTAGCTTAAGAGTTTCATGATTAATTGCAGGAGCGCCGTTTAAAGTTTTTCTTCCCATTGCATACGCAACAATTTCATCAATTGATTGCGATGAATAACCAAGATTTTCAAGAGCAGCAGGTACAGATTGATTGATAATCTTAAAGTAGCCGCCGCCTGCAAGTTTTTTAAATTTAACAAGCGCAAAATCAGGTTCTATACCTGTTGTATCGCAATCCATTAAAAGACCGATAGTACCTGTCGGTGCAATTGCTGTTACTTGCGCATTTCTAAAACCATACGCAACGCCTAAATCAAGAGCTTTATCCCATACCGCTTTTGCAGTATCCAAAAGATAAGACGGACAATACACAGGATCGATTCCTCTTGGAATTGTGTTTAACGCTTCATATTCATTGGACGAAGCGTTATTTACTGCACGTCTGTGATTGCGTATAACACGCAGCATATTTTCCGCATTCTTCGCATAACACTCAAAAGAGCCGAGTTCTTTTGCCATAAGAGCAGACTGCACATAAGACTCACCTGAAAGTAAAGCAGAAAGCGCGCCTGCAACAGAACGTCCTTCATCAGAATCATAGGCATAACCCATAATCATCAGAAGTGTTCCTAAATTGGCATACCCTAAACCGAGAGTGCGGTATTGATAAGAAAGTTCTGCAATACGCGGAGACGGGAATTGCGCCATCACTACAGAAATTTCCAATATCATTGTCCAAATATCAATTGCATGAATATATCCGTCAACATTAAAAGATTTGTTTTTATTGTCGTATAACATTACTAAGTTAATCGAAGCAAGGTTGCATGCAGTATCATCTAAAAACATATATTCTGAACATGGATTTGATGCACGAATTTCACCGCCTGCAGGGCATGTATGCCAATCATTAATTGTTGTGTGATATTGAAGACCGGGGTCGGCGCATTGCCAGCTTGTTTTTGCTATATCAGCCCAAAGTTTACGCGCTTTAATTGTTTTTATTGATGCTCCGTTTGTACGGCTTTTAAGTTCCCAATCAGCATCATTTAAAACAGCTCTCATAAAATCATCTGTTAGGCGCAAACTATTATTAGAACTTTGCCCGGAAACTGTATTGTATGCTTCATCATCCCAAGCAGTTGAATACTGAGAAACAATTACATCCTCGTCGCCTTGTTCAAGCCTGCGAAGCAGCTGATACAAATACGAAGGGGGAATCTTATCGCCTAAAGCGGCGCGTAAGGCGGCTGCAAGTTCATGATTTTTCTCTGCATTAAACTTATCATCTTCAGGCCCTCTAAAACCGGAAAGAGCGCGTTTAATTACATCAATATGTTTTTTTAAAACAAGAGAGCCTGTCACCATCGAAGCAACCTTCTGCTCTTCTCCTGCTTTCCAGTTTATATATTTTTCAACATCAGGATGATCGATATCGAGAGTGACCATCTTTGCCGCTCTTCGTGTTGTGCCTCCCGATTTAACAGCCGATGCCGACCTGTCCCCGACTTTAAGGAAAGATAAAAGCCCTGATGAAACCCCTCCGCCTGAAAGGGATTCATTTATCCCGCGAATACGAGAAAAATTGGAACCGGTACCTGAACCATATTTAAAAAGCCTTGCCTCGCGTGTCCAAAGATCCATGATGCCGCCGTCGTTTACAAGATCGTCTTCGATTGAAAGGATAAAACATGCGTGGGGCTGGGGTCTCTTGTAAGCGCTTTCCGATTTTACAACTTTGTTTATTTTAGGATCGTAATAAAAATGACCCTGTGCCGGTCCGTCTATTCCGTAAACAGAGAAAAGCCCTGTGTTAAACCACTGCGGGCTATTAGGGGCTGCCACCTGATGTGCCAGCATATAGCAGGTTTCATCATAAAAAGCGTTCTCGTCTTCTTCGGTATCAAAATAGTTATTTTGCCTGCCCCAGTCAAGCCAAGTATAGGCAAGACGGTGAAAGACCTGACGCGCATCATGCTCGGCGCCGTCTTCAGGAAGGCTGTTACCCGGATCATCATTATTAAATGCTTGAACCCGGTTTTTCCATTCGTAAATTTTATCTTTGGGGACTCCCGCCTTGCGGAAATACTTCTGCGCGATTATATCCGCGGCAATTTGACTCCAGAACGAAGGCACGATGACCGTATCCTCTGAAAAAATCGCCTTGCCGTTAGGGTTACGGATTTCGCTCTTACGCCTTTCCCAAACAATATCGTGATACGGACCGCTTGTGCAGTCGGTAAAAAACCGGTTTACTTTCATTCCCCAAATCCTTTTTAATAAGTTTTACAAATATTGATAATCTGTCATAAGCGATCTTTAGGCTATATACCACACAGATAGCGTTGTAGAAGCTAGTGTACACCATATACAGCGTATATTGCAAGTATGAAAAAAAAATGATCAAAAAAGTTAGGACAAAAGGCTGATAAAAAAACATAGAAATTCATTGAATTTTATGGATTTTAATCGATTTTGCCGGATTCTGAAGGCAACTACTTGTCAGTTTATTAGCTCATTTGTATCATAAGGTTGATTATGGAACTAACACCTGTAACTCAGGCATCACTGGAAAAAGGAGCAAAAATTCTCTTGGACGGCGGGCTTGTAGCCTTCCCGACAGAAACTGTCTACGGGCTTGGAGCAGATGCCTTTAACCCTGTTGCCCTGTCGAAGATTTTTGAAGTGAAAGGGCGTCCTCATTTTGATCCTTTAATCATACATATTGCAAATCTGGAGACACTGGAAAAAACCGCTGATCTTTCAAAGCTAAATGATGATACAAAAGATAAGCTTTTTATTCTTGCAAAAAATCTTTGGCCCGGACCTCTCTCTATAATTTTACCTAAAAATGAAAAAATACCCGGCATCGCCACAGCGGGATTGCCGGCAGTGGCAATCCGCTTTCCCGACAACACTGCTGCTCTTAAACTTATCTCCTTATCAAGCGGAGCGGTGGCAGCCCCCAGCGCAAACCCTTTCGGCTCGCTTAGCCCTACAAGAGCGGAACATGTACGGGATAAATTAGGAAGTAAGATTGATATGATACTGGACGGCGGCTCTTCGCGGATAGGCGTCGAATCGACTGTGCTTGACCTTACCGGCAAAGAAATAAAAATACTACGTCCCGGCGGCACGCCCAAAGAGGCGATTGAAAAACTGATCGGCACTGTTCTGTCTTATAAAGAGAATGATAACTCAAGCACCCCGTCTTCGCCCGGTCAATTAAAGAGCCATTACGCTCCGGGAAAAGCGCTATCGGTTTTCAGCAAAGAGGAAATCATTAAAAAGCCTTATAAAGCAGGCGTTTCATTTCTCTTTTTTGATGATTGTACAAAAGACGCCTGGCAGGACTTGCAAAAACCGCCTGCTGCTTCAGTCTTTAAGGTATTATCAAAAAGCGGGCAAATGCTGGAAGCCGCTTCGCGTCTTTTTGAAATACTACATGAATTTGATAACGATGCAAACATTTCCTGCATTTTCGCGCAGACAGCGCCTCAGCAAGGGCTAGGAGAGGCGATCAATGACCGGCTGCTGAGGGGGTCGCAAAAGTAGCTTATAAAATGGGATTAATAGAATCCGTATAATCAACGGATTATGTTAACCGCTTATTTTGTCAGCTCAATCTCCTGCCCTGCTTCAATCATCAATCTGTTCGGAGCGTTAAACTTTTCCGCGATTTCCTTATCAAAAAGGGTTCTTGGATTTGTGTGCATAGGGATATTATTTCTCGCTCCGATAATTACCGCACATTCGGTGGCTTCTTCGGCATTCATGTTGTAAATGCCGTCACATGGAAGCAAGGCATAATCGATCTTTTTTGACGAAAAAGATTCCATTTGCTCTGTCTTTGATGTATCGCCTGCATGATACAACTGAATACCATTAATAGTGATTATATAACCTACGCATACGCTTGGATCATGATTGGCGTTAGCCGCCATAACAGCTTCAATCTTTATTCCTTTGATGTTAAAAGTATTATGCTTCCCGCCTTCCAAAGCCTCAACATTTGATATAATAACACAACCTTCTTTCTGAGTAACCAAATTGATTTGATTATGATCGCGGTGCTGATGAGTAATAAGAATAATATCAGCAGGTACATCATAACCTTCACCTGCATATGGATCGATGTAAATTACAGTCCCGTCATTTGCAGTAAGCCTGTAACTTGCATGCCCCTGATATAAAAGTTTCGCAGCTTGTGTTGTATTTCCTGCCGGTTTCGATCCGGTGCAGCCGGTTAGCATCAATACCGGTAACATAGAAATAAATAAACCTGTTGTTAGTTTCATTTTTGTCTCCTTTATAATTTATATCATTTTTAAAAAATAAAAATGAATGTTTTAACACATAATTTAAACTATATCGTCTTTGCATTAATTAGTATATAATAAGACGGTGTTTAAAATTAACACATAAGGAATTAAAATGAATTATTTTGAAATAACACTCATTGCGATCGGACTTTCAATGGACGCATTCGCCGTCTCAATCACTCTTGGATTGTCAGTTCAAAAACTTTCTTTTAAACAATACCTTATTCCCGGACTTTACTTCGGTTTCTTTCAGGCATTGATGCCCTTAATAGGTTACTTTACAGGCACTTTATTCTCAGAAAAAATTCAAGCTTTTGAACATTGGATTGCTTTCGGCTTATTGAATATCATAGGCATAAATATGATAAGAGAGAGCTTTTCAAAAAAAGAAGAAACACATGACGAAAACAAATTTAAATTTTTAAATATGCTTCTCCTTGCAGTTGCAACAAGTATAGACGCTCTGGCGGTGGGTGTAACATTTGCATTTTTTAAAATTAATATTTTTATTGCAATTGCAATAATAGGTTTTACAACATTCTGTATATCAATAGGAGGAGTAAAAATAGGAAACATCTTCGGAAGCAAATTCAAATCAAAAGCGGAAGCGGCAGGAGGAATCATCCTTGTCGGTTTGGGGATTAAAATTCTAATTGAACATCTTTTCTTTAATTAACAATAAAAAGCGGAAGCGGTTTTTATTTCTTTACTTTAACTTTAATATCACCTAACAAAATATTTCCCATTAAAATCAATTTTTTCCTGCTGCCGCAAACCTTGTTTGTGCTATTATTTTCCGAGATCGATACATC
>WQSW01000062.1 GCA_009787695.1 Treponema sp. | reverse complement strand
CAACAGATTGTGATTAAAATAAAATTCTGTATGAAGCATAAAACCTGTATTTATTGATACCCATTCATGCAAATAAAAACCATAATTAACGCCAAGATTAGCAGTAAAAATACCGTAACATTTTGTTCTAATACCGGCTGCTCCGATATTTACCCCAAAATATTGATCAAGAAATTGATGTTTCTTTTGTTTGTTATTTTCTGAAAAAACCGATGCAGTAGTAACTGTAATGATCATCATTAAAATAAAAAATCTTTTCATTGCCTGCCCCTTTTAAAATAATATACACTTGACTTACATAAGACAAATGTATTATGTTAAATCCGTATCGTCAATATTTTCTTTTAAAAATGGACAGATGATNTAATTTGTCTTATTTGATACAANAGAGGTTTATATGTCTAAGAATGAAAAATCATCTGATGAACGTCTTCCTAACCGTCAGGTTCAGCGTACTTGTTCATGGATATTCGAAGCGTTATTGCTGCTTATGGATGAAAAGCCTTATGACAAAATAACTGTAACGGATATTATAGAAAAAGCCGGCATTGCAAGGCAGACATTCTACCGTAACTTTAAAGATAAAAACGAAGTGATCGTTAAATACTTTACAAATATTTTTAACAGTGAATTGCTTACCATCGAAAATATAAATAAAAAAGATAAACAGGAAAATATTATTTTAACTTTTAATATCAAATATATGATTAATCACAGAGCCAACATTAAAAAATTATTAACCATAGTCGGTATAAAAGATTTATTTACAGACAGTTTCACCGAATGGCATAATATGTTATTCAATCAAAAGAAAAATAAATTGAATAAAGAAGCGCAGCTTGTATATTGGTATAAAATACATTATCAAATTACAGGTATTATTATTGTGATTATGGATTGGTTTAAAAATGATATGCCTTTACCTGTCAGCAATCTTGTTAGACTTCTTAATTTTTACACTGTTGATACAAAAACTATTTTTTCAAATGTTCCCAATATCAAAATAAAAATAATAGATAACTAACTGCCATGATTGATTTTTTTATTTATTTTGTTATGATTATAAAAAGAGTAAATAAATGTTATTAACGATTACATGCACAGGAGAAAACGCATCTGCTATAAGCTTTTTGCTTTATAAAAACCCGTACCGTCCGCAAAAATTTGAACTCGGCTACGGCAGCGCATATGTTTTTTATCCTGAACTATCCGATAAAAAAACCGCCGCCGCTTTATTGCTTGACATTAACCCTGTCAATCTTGCACGCGGAAAAGAAGGCTCTTCAAACTTTGTTTGCGCTCCAAGCGGTTTGTTTGATTATGTCAATGACCGTCCCTATGTTTCATCATCTTTTATGAGTGTTGCAATTTCTAGTGTTTTTAGAACTGCAATGTCAGGACGCGCCGATGAATATCAGCAGTTATCGGACTCCCTTCTTAACCTTGAAGCTGTTATCACCATGCTTCCGTGCAGAAGCGATACTGCAATGCTCAACAGGGTTTTTGAACCTTTAGGTTACGAAGTAAAAATTGATAGTTTTAATTCTGATGATAATTTCCCTGACTGGGGTGAAAGTAAATATGTTAACCTTACAATAAAAGGAAATGTAAGGCTGCGCGATCTGCTAAAACATATTTATATTTTAATTCCTGTATTTGACAAGCAAAAACATTACTGGATCGGCAAAGATGAGGTTGATAAATTATTGCGTAACGCAGGAGATTGGCTGACAAATCATCCAGAAAAAACTTTTATAACAAGCCGTTATCTGAAACGCTTAAACCCTCTTGTAAACCAAGCTTTTGAACAGCTTGTAGCTTGTGACACTCAAAAAGAAGACAATCAGGAAGAGGATAAAACGCCTCAGGAAATAAAAGAAAAAAGACTTACTCTTAATGCGCAGCGTTTAGGAAGCGTTGTTGCGGCGTTAAAAAATTGCAATGCAAGAAGCGTTATTGATATCGGCTGCGGAGAGGGAAATCTTTTGCGCTTTCTTGTAAGAGAAAAACAATTTGAAAATATCGCCGGCGCTGATGTTTCATTTTTAGCGCTTGAACGCGCCGCAGAAAAATTAAAACTTAGCGAGACAGAATATTTAAAAGAAAAGGTAAACCTTTTTCAAAGTTCTCTTACCTATAAGGATGCGCGTTTTAAAGGCTACGATGCAGTTTGTATAATTGAAGTAATCGAACATTTAGATTTATCGCGCCTTAACGCTTTTGAACGTGTTCTTTTTGAATTTACAAAACCGCGTTTTATAATTTTAACTACACCTAACAGGGAATACAATGTAAAATACGAATATATCAGCGAAGGAAAGTTCAGGCACAATGATCATCGTTTTGAATGGACACGCGAGGAGTTCCGCAGTTGGGCGGAAAAAGTATCTTTAAAATACGGATATACTGTAAAATTTTCGGAAATTGGCGAAAAAGATGAGGTTTTAGGCGCATCTACGCAAATGGGGGTTTTTACGTTATGCGCATAGAATTACCGGAAACCTGCCTTGTTGCAATTGTCGGAGCATCGAGCAGCGGCAAATCAACTTTTTGTAAAAAATATTTTAAACCGACAGAAGTTCTTTCCTCTGATTTTTTCCGCGCAATTATTTCAAACGATGAAAACAATCAATCGGTAACGGCGCAGGCTTTTGACGCTCTTCATTATATAGCCGCCAAGCGTTTGGAATTAGGGCTTTTAACTGTCATTGACGCGACAAATGTGCAGAAGCACGTACGCGCTCAAATACTGCGCCTTGCAAGAGAGCAAAATTGCCTTACAGCGGCTATTGTGCTTAACGTACCGGAAAATGTATTAAGAGAGCGCAATCAGCTTCGCTCTGACAGAAATTTACCTTATAATGTTATAACACGCCAAGCAAATGAATTGCGTAAATCCATCAATCAACTGCAAAAAGAAGGCTTCCGCTATGTTTATGTTTTATCAACAGAAGAAGATATTGCAAATTCAGAGATTGTCCGCACTAAATTATGGAACAATAAAAAAGAAGTGACAGGTCCTTTTGATATAATCGGCGATATACACGGCTGTTTTGATGAGTTATGCGAACTTTTAATAAAATTAAATTATCAAGTTGACATTGAAAATTTTACGGCAAGCCATCCTGAAGGAAGGCAGGTAATATTTTTAGGGGATTTATGCGACAGGGGACCAAAAAATATCGAAGTTCTCCGCCTTGTAATGAACATGAAAGAAAACGGCAACGCATGGTGCGTAATCGGCAACCATGATTTTAAATTGCAAAAAAAATTAAGCGGCAGAAATGTTCAGCTAACGCACGGGCTTGATAAAACGATTGAACAATTAGAAATGCAGCCTCCCGAATTTTCAGAAAAGGTAAAAAACTTTATCGGCTCTCTTATCAGCCATTATGTGTTTGATAACGGTAATTTAATTGCCGCTCACGCAGGGTTAAAAGAAAAATATCACGGGCGCAGTTCTGGACGTGTAAGAGAGTTCTGCCTCTACGGAGAGACGACAGGAGAAACCGATGAATACGGCTTGCCTGTAAGATTTCCCTGGGCGAATGAATACAGAGGCAATGCACTTGTTGTATACGGACACATTCCTAATATTTCAGTTCAGTTAATTAATAACACAGCATGCATTGATACAGGCTGCGTCTTCGGAGGAAAATTAACAGCGTTCCGTTATCCTGAAAAAGAAATAGTTCAAGTAACAGCAAAACAGGAATATTATGCGTCATTAAAACCCTTTCAAGACAAAGCGGTTTTAATTGATGATATGCTGAATATCGAAGATGTTTTAGGGCAAAAAATTCTAAACACAAGACTGCGCCATTCCATCAAAGTAAACGAAGAAAATTCCGCCGCAGCCCTTGAACTAATGAGCCGTTTTGCCGCCGATCCTCATTGGCTGATCTATCTTCCTCCTACAATGTCGCCCTGCGAAACAAGCGGCAATCCTCTTTTTTTAGAATATCCTATTGAAGCGTTTAACTATTATAAAAATCACGGCGTAGGCAAAGTAATTTGCGAAGAAAAACACATGGGATCGCGCGCTGTAATTGTTTTATGCAAAGACAGCGAAACGGCGGCAAAAAGATTCGGAATTACAGATAACAGTTTCGGAATAATTTATACACGCACAGGAAGATCATTTTTTAATGATGATGCAAACTCTATCTACGCACAAACAGAAAAAGAAATTTTATCAAGACTGATAAATGTGTTAAACGCTTCTTCTTTCTGGAAAGATTTTGATACAGACTGGGTTTGTTTAGATACAGAGTTAATGCCATGGTCTGCAAAAGCTTTGTCGCTGTTAAAAGATCAATACGCATCTGTAGGGCGCGCAGGGCTGACAGGATTTACAATGGCGGCTAACGCCGTTAAAAATGCGGTGACAGCACTTGATGTTATGCGAAATAATCTGCAACAAGATGAAAACTCTGTTTGTGCAAACCCTGTTTGTGCAGAAAACAGCATCGACTTAAAAGAACTTTATAAAAATATCACCCAACGCGAAGAAGCGCTTTCCCTTTACATTGACGCATACCGCCGTTATTGCTGGGATATAAAAAGTACAGACGATTACCGCATCGCGCCTTTTCACATTCTTGCAACAGAAAATAAAACATGGAACACAGAAAATCATATTACACATATGCAAACCATCAAAAAATACATGACAGGCAAAGACCCGATTTTTACAGCGACCAATTATTTAGAGATTGACCTCTTGGATGAAGAAAGCGTAAAAACGGGAATAAAATGGTGGGAAGAACTAACCTCCTGCGGCGGCGAAGGAATGGTGGTTAAACCTTTTGATTTTATCGCATCAAAGGGAGCGGAACTTTTACAGCCCGCCGTTAAATGCAGAGGGCGCGAATATTTGCGCATAATTTACGGTCCTGAATACCTTTTAGGCGGAAATTTAGAAAGACTAAAAAAACGCTCTTTAAATAAAAAACGCAATCTTGCTCTTAACGAATTTGCACTCGGAATGGAAGCGTTGGAAAGATTTACAAGGAACGATCCTCCTTATCGCGTGCATGAATGTGTATTTGGAATTCTGGCAATGGAAAGCGAACCGGTTGATCCAAGACTTTAAAGAATTTTTTATCGCAAAGGCGCTAAGATTCGCCGAAAACGCTAAGTTTTTATTTAAAATCATCTCATAAAAAAATAATCTATGTTAGTTAACTAATATCTTTATTTTAAAAGAAAAAATCAAACAACAGCTTTGCGTTCTCTGCGATCCTTTGCGTCTTGGCGATAAAATAATTATTATTAATTACCAGCGAACGCAAACACCTTTTTTTTCTATGTGTTTTTTTATCTCTTTGATTGTAGTTTTTCCAAAGTGTAACAGTGACGCTACTAAAGCGGCATCTGCTCCCGGCGCTTCGTTAGGTGAAATTGAACTGTCCATCTCGCTGGAAGATGTGCTGAGTAAGACCCCTGCTATTTGATCGAGCGTTCCCGCTCCTCCTGATGCGATTACAGGTACATTCACAGCGTTTATGATACGGCGCGTCAGTTCAAGATCGTAGCCTGCACCCGTCCCGTCCGCATCAATCGAATTGAGAAGAATTTCTCCGGCTCCAAGTTCCACCGCTTTTACAGCCCATTCAATTGCGTCTATACCTGTGTCTGTTCTGCCGCCGTGTGAAAATGCGTTCCAGCGAATGTCGTTTCCTTCTGAGACACGTTTTGCATCAATCGAAAGTACGACACACTGATTACCGTATGCATTCGCCATTTCGCGTAACAACTTAGGATATTTAAGAGCTGATGTGCAAACAGAAACTTTATCCGCTCCTGCGTTCATCGCATCGCGCATATCTTCTATAGTGCGGATGCCGCCGCCGACGCAAAGCGGAATAAAAACTTCTTGCGCCACTTTTTTTACTACATCTAAAAGAGTTGCGCGGCTTTTAAAAGAGGCACCGATGTCAAGAAAAGTTAGTTCGTCCGCACCGTCAGCATTGTAACGGCGCGCCAATTCAACAGGATCGCCAACATCCTTGATCCCTTCAAATTTGACTCCTTTTACTACCTTGCCGTCATCAACATCAAGACAAGGAATAATTCTTTTCGCCTGCATCTTAAACCTCCTTTAAAAATTTATTTTTCACAAACCCAATTTTTTATCATCTCTAATCCTGCCAATCCTGATTTTTCAGGATGAAACTGCACTGCCGCCAAAGCGCCGCGTTCTATCGCGCTGCAATAGCGTATATAATATTTAGCTTCTGCTGCTTTTACATCTTCCAACGGATCAACATAGTATGAATGAATGTAATAAAAAAAACTGTTTTCATTTAAACCTTTAAAAAGTTTTGAATTTTCTTTTGCTTTTGTTCTGTTCCAGCCTATCTGCGGAACTTTTCGTCCCGGAAAGCGTTTTACACTTCCGGGAATAATGCAAAGCCCTTTCACTTCTTTTCCGTTAACAGGAGGCGCTTCTTCTGAACTTTCGAATAACAATTGCAGCCCTATGCAGATTCCCAAAAAAGGTTTATCTGCTTTTATCCATTCTTTAATTGATTGCGCATAACATGATTTGTTAAGCGATTCCATCGCCGCTGCAAAATGCCCGTCACCGGGAAAAATAATTTTTTCAAAAGGCGATGATGACGGAACTAACTCATCAGGAGATGAAACAAATCGCGCAGGGATATTAAGCCTTTTAAATGCATTCATTACAGAGCCTAAGTTTCCCGCACCGTAGTCAATTACACCGATCATATTAAACGCTCACACCAATACGCCTTGCGTTTCAAAACCGGGTAATACCCCTTTTGTTGAGGGAATAATATCCTTTGCTCTTTCATCGTATTCACAAGCTTCGCGTAACGCCCTTGCCGCCGCTTTAAAAAGCGCTTCAATTTTATGATGATCGCTTCTGCCCCGCAGTATTTCCAAATGCAGATTGCAGCCTGCAGAAGAGGTAAAACCCTGCCAGAAATCTTCGATTACATCAGTTTGAAACTCATATTGCTTTTTATTATCACCTTCAGAAATTAAAGGAGCGGCTGTTAGCTGACAGTCAAAATATAAAAAAGGTCTGCCTGAAATATCTACAGCAGCGCGTGCAAGACACTCGTCCATAGGAAAAAGACAGCTTCCGCTGCGTTTAATGCCGCGCTTTTCACCTAACGCTTTTGCAAAACATTGACCTAACACAATGCCGGTATCTTCAATAAGATGATGCTGATCAACTTCAAGGTCTCCTTTGGCATGCACTTCGATATCAATTAAAGCGTGACGCGCAAATGTATTTAACATATGCGCCATAAAACCGACAGGATAATTAAGTTTAGCATCTCCCTTTCCGTCAATATTTATGCGTATATAAATTTCTGTCTCTTTTGTTTTTCTTTCAATTTCTGCAATACGATTCATTTGCCGCTCCTTACATCACAACTTTGCGTAAATCATATTCGACTATATCAAGCGCACCTAATTTTTTTAATTTTGGAATAAGGTCGGGAACTTCATGTTTTTTTACCGCGATCTTAACGGCAAAACCCGCTTCGCCGAAAAGGGTTGCAACTGTGGGGCTTCGCATTGCGGGGAGACTCGACAAAGATTCAAATTGTTCTTTTGGAATATTCATTTCAAGCATTACGCGCTCACGCCCGTCAAGAACAGCGCGGAAAAGCATGGCAAGCTCTTCGATGCGGCTGCGTTTTTTTGAATCCGCCATCGCAGAACGTGATGCGACAAAACGGGTTGAAGACTCAAGGAGCGTCCCGATGATCTTAAGACCGTTATCTTTGAGTGTCTGCCCTGTGGAAGTATTGTCGATAATCATATCGGCATCATCAGGGGGAAAAACTTCTGTCGCGCCGTAAGTGCGCAAAATGCGGTATTGGAAGCCGGAAGATTTTAACCACTGCTCTGCTAAATTAACATATTCTGTAGCAACAACAAGTTTTTTAGAACGGAGTTTCGCATCATCATAATCTGCGGGGACTGCTGCGATTATTTTAACTTTATCAAATCCAAGATCAAGCACTTCATCAACATCAGCTGCGCTTTCCCTTATCCAATCAATGCCTGTAAAACCTGCATCATGGCTTCCTATCTCAAGAAGTTCCCCTACATTTTGGGGCTTCATGATCTTCGCATCAAGCCAAGACGCTCCCAAAGCCGGGCGGTAAGTGCGGTCAGCAAGAGTGACGGGAAAACCTGCCTCAGAAAAGAGGCGGCTTACATTGTCGTAAATTCTTCCTTTGGGAATAAGTATTTTTAATTTTTCCATAAGTTTATTTTAATGAAATTGACGGGAAATGTTAAGTGGATTGAGGGTGCGGCGCATAATAAAAATCAATGAGATGTAAAATTGTGTGATATCCTTATGCGCCTTTTTCGCTTTTGTATTAAGAAAGTTCTTGTATGGTTTTCAAATCAAGCCCTGCGATTTCTTAAAAGCATTGGAAAGACGCAGTTCTTTCCGCTCAGGAAAATCATCTTTACCATTATACAAGACGATAAATTCCGATGTACATCAATAACCGCAGCGGAACATTCTCATTTATAGTTGACTGATTTTCAACCAAAACGACAAGACTCCCATTTATAGTGAAAGACAGATCGTTGATCTGCTTCATATAAAGGGCGTCCTAGAGAGTGTTGATATCGACAATCGCGTCCTGCGGGATGTCGATTCCTTCAATAGCAGAGTAGAGCTCCCGCAGGATTTCCGGCGTGCTGAAAAGGGCTGAGATAACACTGTCCTTGTGTTTTCTGTTCACATTCTGATTCATAGTAACCTCATATAAATTGATTCAACTTCAAAAAAAGTTGTAGCTATATATGGGTTGCAGATGTAAGGTTTGATGATAAAGTTTTCAATGTGGGTTTTAAATTTATTTAAAATTAAAAAAAGCTTAGTGTTGTATTAAACTATTTATATGTAGGTTAGACAACACTTTTGTTTGTTTTTTTATACATTTGGTATGGTTAATACGAAATTTGTTTTTTTTAATTGTAATTTGATAGTTATATGTAATTCTTATACAAAGAGTTATGTGCCATACGCCCATGTGTGACTGAGGACTTAGGTAATGGTTTTGTAGGGGGTATTACCATGTTGACTGTAAATAACCATTTAGATTATAATGAAGAAAAATAATAAATATAAGGGGATGTAAGTGAAAAAAATATCAGCATTAATTGTATTATTTACAATTGTATTAGGATGTACAGGAACACCTAATAATGTAACTTCCGGTTCTAATGAGTTGGACTTAGCTATACGTGACGCATCTGATTATTTGAATAATAGTATTCCAAATGGAAATATTATTGTTATATTAAATATACAATCAGATTCAACAAATCTTTCTAATTATATAATTGATGAACTTATTGCAAATGCTGTTAATGATCGTATATTTAAAGTTGTTGATCGTCAACAATTGGATTTAATACGTTCTGAACAAAATTTTCAATTTTCAGGTGAAGTAGATGATAATATGGCATTATCTATTGGTAAGTTTTTTGGTGCGCAGACAATAGTTTCAGGTAGGTTTAGCGAAGTAGCAGAACATTATCGTATGACAATAAGAGCTCTTGATGTACAAACCGCACAAGTTCAAGGGCAATATAATAGAAATATTCCCGCTAGTCAAACATTAACTGCACTTATGAGAAATAGTGGAGGAATAGCCGCAACAAACCAAAATAATACTTCCAGAGTAACAAATAATATAACAACAACAGCATCATCAAATAGAATTCCAATTGATCCTTCTCCTGAAGGAGCTTTGAATATAAGTAATGTAGCTACATGGAATTCAGCAATTAATAGGATTAGAAATGGTGGTAATGACCAATCTTATATTCTTCATGTAGCAGGTAATATTTCTGTACCTTTACCACCTAATAACGAAAATATTTTTGGTTCTGTTACAGGTTTAACTGTTACTATTCAAGGGAGTGGCAGTCTTTCTCCATCTACCAATGGCAGCCTAATTCAAATAGGTTCTCGACAAACGGTCATTGCAAGTGGGAATATCGCACTTAGAGGGCGTTCTGGTAATAATAAATCAATTATTAGGATAATGGATAGCGGTGTATTTCGTATGGAGGGTAATTCTTCTGTTACAGGGAATGTGAATAGTGGTATAGGTGGTGGTATTTTCGTTGAATCTGGGGGAAGATTCATTATGCAAGATAATGCTTCAGTTACTAATAATAGATCAAGTAATTGGGCAGGTGGAGTTTATATTGCACCAAGAGGAAATTTTACTATGCAAGGGGGAACAATTTCTGGTAACACAGGAAGTTGGGGAGGAGGATTACTTGTTGGTAATAATGCAACTTTTATAATGCAAGGCGGTAAAATATCAGGTAACTCTGGTATGCCTGGCGGAGGCGTTCATACTCGTGGAACTTTTACTATGCAAGATGGTATAATCTCTGGAAATAATAGTAGAGGTGAAGGAGGTGGAGTATATGTTGCAACCGGAACTTTTACAAAAACCGGCGGGATTATTTATGGCAACGATGCAGGACAAAGTCTTGATAATAATGCTTCTCAGAGAGGTCATGCATTAAGTATAAATTCTAATCCTGCACGCTGGAGAAACGCAACGGCTGGAAGGGATGATAATACTAGTGGATATGGCTTCTGGTTTAATGATTAAATTATTTTGTAAAAGAGCGTATGGCATATAACGAAGCTGGAGAAAAACCCCAAAGTTGCACCTAACAAATAAAAAAGATCGAGAGGGGAACCTTCACCTTATAAACCTTCGGTTCATAAGGCTCGGTCGAGGTTCGACAAATAAACTAAAAAATGTTAAAATAACTCTCATATGGCTAAATATAAAGAGACCGAAAAAGGATAAGGTTTATTTTTAACAGTAAATTTAAGCGAACAGCTGTTAACCGGAACGTTTGAATGGACGTTAAACAATTTAATTGATAAAAAACTAGACTTAAGCATATTCGACAGCAAATACAACAACGATTTGACAGGAGCGAGCGCGATAGAACCGCGTATATTATTGAAAATAATCCTGTATTGTTACTCTTTAGGGGTAATACGGCAAAAGGTTTAAAACAAGATCTGTTAATGACAGAGGTTATTTTAATTACGACTACAGGTGCGTGTTCGTCGGAAACCCTTTCGCCGGTTACCATGTCGGGTTAAAAATAAATGTTGACGCGCCGATGGAAATATGGTTTAGTAATTTTATGTTAGATGTAATTAATCCTGACAACTGGCTCGTTGAGCCTGAATACAACAGCGTAAAAGTTGTTTTTAAATCATGAAAAGTGTTACCGATGTTATGCTACATAACCGTGAACGATGTCTTGAGGTTGTACCTTGAGAAATTATGTATACAAAGTCATACAGTATAAAATATTAAAATGGACAAAAATGTTCATCTATTTTTAAATAATCCTATATTATGATATATTATTGTCATTTTGGAAATAATAAGGTAACAATAATAGAAGGAGCAATAAAATGTGTACACAACATGGTGGGAAAATAACGCTAAAACCAATCAGCGAAATGGCTAAATTCCAAAAAAATTTAATACCTGCTAATATACCTGAAGATTATGAACTGAAACCTATATTTAAAAAAATTGCAAACGAAAAAGAAATTAATAACGGTGTAATTGCCTTTAGGGATTTTTTGTATTTATTTTGCGACCATTTAATCTCGGATGGTCATTT